>CAZBUK010000022.1:0-43967 GCA_964495085.1 uncultured Ignavibacteriales bacterium | reverse complement strand
ACACTTTCAGATTTGTCGCCGTAGAGAGCATGATACTGGGCGGCGGCGGCGGTGGCGGTGATTGAGTAATCGCCTGTCGACGAGAGACCGTCATTGTCGAGCGGACCGGAGCGCTGAAAGCCGCCCCCTGAAGTTTGATGCTTACGGAGATAGAAAGCGTTGCTCGCTCCAGCTTCCGGATGATCGGGATAACCCCAGAGCAGGCCGGAATTTGTCGCGGTATTCCAATACCTTTCCTCGCTCCCCGTCTGAATCCAATGATCGAAATAGGATCCGAGAGACGGATCATATAATCTCCCGAGATTGGCGGTGATCCCCTCTGCTGTGGCTCGATAGACTGCCGACTTATCCGGATCGCCGGCAAGGAGCGCATGCTCCGATCCCCGTTGTAGCGCGACAGCGGCGATCATCTGATGAGCGGGAATATAGACGGCGTCGTCAATACCGTTACCGGAGTTCACCAAGCCCGTCGTGTCGATGGTCTCGATGAGATCTTCGAGTATACCGGAGATTTCCTCCATACGCAGTGCGGGGCTCCTGATGGAATCGGCGAGCAGGAGAACGTAGACGCGCCATGGCAGATCCGGATAGTCCCGACTGCCGGATTTATCCGACCCGGCTGATATCTGCCTCCGACCGGAGTGACTCGCCGGTCCGCTATGACCCCGTGGTCGATATGGCTCGCTATACAGAGCTGTTATAATTTCCGTTGTTAAATCGGTATAGCCCAGGTTCAAGAACATCCGTGCGGTCGTCATGGCATCCCGGGTTGTTTCGACCCTGTCGATTTCGGCATTATCTCTGTTCACTATATTGCCGGGAACAATTCCGTTCATGACCGCAGCCCGAACTGAATACAGGTTCGCTTCGAGCCTTTGCCTGTAAATCTCCCGTCCGGTCATTGGAATGTTTCCGGGGGCAAGCCAGTTATTCCAATAGGTAACGGCATTGGTATAAAGGTCTCCGAACTCGGCTGCAAATAGTTTTGTGATAACCTCGTTATCAGTTTTTCCGGCTGCGATGAAAAACGAAAACTCGCGCTCGGCTCCCGTTGGGAGAGAGAGCGGCGCGCTTATCGACACGACGCCCCGGCCAGCGTCGTAGGCATACAGGCTTTGCTCTCCGTATGTGGAGAACGCGAGTACCGTACCGTTATCATAGCGGAGGAATACCGCATCGCCGAGAACGTCGGAATCGATAACTGCGCCCGGTGCACCGGCCGGCGCCGATGGCGGCGCATAAACATTCCAGCGGATGAGCCCGTCGAATTGCGAGCGAGCGTGCACCGTAATCCGCTGTACCGTCAGGCCGGGTTCGGTGACGAATATCCGGTTGTGAACGTCGATATCTTCGGATGAAAGTTGCGAGAAAGGCGAGAAGAACGGATCGATGCCCAGCGTATCGGTTTTGAGTACAACCGGGCCTTCTTCACGCGAAAAATAAAAAGAGCTCCCCCGTATATAGCTGGTTGAAAAGTCAAGATAATAGTATTGCAGTATTCCTCCCGCGACGGGGTTCGTCGTATCGAACGTCCGCACATCGTCTGAATAAACGACGCAGATCTCTCCGTTGCCGATGACGGCCGATCCCCGATAGTTCTTTAAATCCGGTGTATACGGAGGAATTTCGGTCTTCTGCCGGCAGCTCAGAACGAAAAGCAATGACGACAGGAATAATACGATGAGTATCTTTATGCGCATGAAAAGTAACAGGTTAATTATGCCGCGGGCGCTGCGAATATTATTCCACGTCCGCCGCCGGACATGATATTTTATTTAGCGCTCAGATATCTACAGCCGGCTCGTTCAGAGATTCGTTCATAAAAGCCCGGGCCATGCGGGGAGTGTTGAAGGATGTCCCGCAATTTCCGTCAGCTGAAAGAACGATAACTCCTCCGTATCCTTCGGCTTTGGCGAGGAGTATATCGATGCCGCGTTCCGCAGCCTGCTGAGCGTTCATGTGTAACAATTCGATTGAATCGATTACTGTCTTCGCCAGGACGACTTTGATAATCGGCTCACCCCATCCTGTAGCCGATACGCCACCGATTCCGTTGAGTGCATAGTTCCCGCAGCCGATCAGGGGAGAATCGCCCACGCGGCCGGGATACTTGTTCGGCGTGCCGCCGGTGGATGTTCCCGAAGCTATATTGCCGTGTGCATCGAGCGCAACGCAGCCCACCGTACCGCGTGGTGTGATACCGGCAAATGCATCCTTGGACGAGTAGGCCGGTTTGGTTTGACTTTCTTTCCAGCGTTCGTATTCGCGGCCGACGAGGAGCTCGTCCGCACTGCAGAAGGATATTCCCTGCTCGCGTGCGAACCGCATTGCTCCGTCTGAAACGAGCAGGACATGCTCGCTCTTGTCCATAACGACGCGCGCGAGGGTGATCGGATGGAGGATGTTCCGAACCGCGGCGACGGCTCCGGCGCGCATGGTATTCCCGTCCATAATGCTGGCATCCAGTTCGATCTGTCCTGCCATGTTAACGAACGATCCCCGTCCCGCATCGAAGGTAGGATCGTCTTCCATGACGGATATTGCGGCCTCCACGGCATCGACTGCCGATCCGTCTCTGCCGAGAATGTTCCACCCGGTCAGTAGAGCGTTGGCGATTCCAGTACGGTGGTCTTCAAGTGTGGCATCGGGAATATCCCATGCGCCGCCGTGAACGATGATTGATCTCATAAATTCCTGTTGAAGATGATGATTGACCGGCTGTCATTGAGGACGGATCAGGAACTTTCTTTACTTCCCGCTAGCTTCAGAACGGCATCGGCCGTCCTGCGCGCACTCATTACGCAATCTCCAACGGCAATGCCTCCCCGGTAGTTTGCACAGAGGAAGAGTCCCGGATGCCGGTCTTCGAACATCTCGATATCCCGGATAACGCCGGCGTAACCGAGCTTATACTGAGGAATGGCCCGGTTCCATCGCCTGATGTACCTGAATTTCGGATCTCCTCCGATACTGACAAGCTCTCTCACTTCCCGGTCGGCGACGGCGAGTAGTTCCTCATCCGTCATGCCGAGGAGTTCCGGCTGGCGCGAACCGCCGATGAATGTCGTGAATGCCTCCGAACCTTCCGGCGCGCGGTCGGGAAATATGGTCGACGACCAGATCGTTCCCAGGATTTTCCTGTTCTCCCGTGCGGGGATGAGATAGCCGAAACCGTCGAGCGGTCGCCGGATGTGAGAGCGTGCATAAGCGAGAAAGATCAGCGCCACCGGCGGATAGTAGATCGTCTTCAGCATCCCGGCGAATTGTGCATGCATCTCCGTTAACAGAGAAGCCGCATGGTAAGCGGGTACGGCGATTACGAGGTGCGGCGCGCGGAATCCGACGGACTTCCCGCCGCACTGTGCGTCGACGGCATAAGTTCCGTTCTCTTTCCTTATCCGGACGACCTCGGTGCTCGGTACGAGCGCATCCCCGAGAGTTGCGGCAATGCTCAGCGGAAAGGTCCCCATCCCTTCACGAAATGAAAACATACGGGCATTCTGTTTGGATTGTTCCGCGCGTTTTTTCCGCTCTTTTCTCCCCCGAATCATCCCCTTGATAAGACCTCCGTATTTTTCCTCAAGCCTGTACAGCTTGGGGAATGCGGAACGGACGCTGAGTTCCTCCGGGTTCCCGGCATAAACCCCCGCTACAAACGGATTGATTGCATAGTCGAGAAATTCTCTTCCTAACCGTCGTTCGACGAACTGAGCAACCGACTCTTCATGATCCGCTTTTCCGATGAGCGGTTCCTTTAATAATCGGAGTTTGCCGCGGGTACTCCAAAGTTTCGTTTTGAGAAAGAGGCCCGGCGACATCGGCAGGGGATGGAGTACGCCTCCACGGAGTATGTACCGCTTGTTCGATTTTTCGTTTGCATAAACACGCTCTCCGAGAATGCCGAGTCCGTCGAAGAGCTCATCGAAGAGCGGCGTTGTCTCGAGGGCGCTGTTCGGACCCGTATCGATGAGAAATCCTTCGCGGCGGATTGTTTTCATCGCGCCTCCCGGGATTTCGTCGCGTTCCAGGACGGTGACCTCGAAACCTGCCTTTTTTAACCAGAATGCGGTGCATAGCCCGGAAATACCCGCTCCGATGATAATACAAGATCTGCCAGATTGATTCATAAACGTCGTCGACGCTAAGTCAGGTCCGGGGATTCATCGACCGAGATATAGTCGGATTTATCCTTATTTAAGCGGATTGACGGGGATTGAATGATGATATATTCCCAATCATCATCGATTGCTTCGTATCCATGCGGACACCCCTTCGTTGCGTACGCTACATGACCGGGTGTCACGTTGTATTCATTCCCATCCAGATAGACCCGCCCATGTCCTTTGATCGTAATGATGAGCGTTTCGGATTGCTGATGGATGTGATTCTTGATGCGTTCGCCCGGTTTCATGGAGATGTACCTGATGTCTATCTGCTGCATCGCATCCTCGGGCGCCAGGTCGCGGAACCAGTGTACTTTGCCTTTTCTCTGTTCCAAAGATTCTATGTTGAAGACTCGAAAGCGTTCCATGTTAATCTCCCGATGTTTGATATTCCTTCCGGGGCGCCCGTTCCCCTATAATTGAAAGCGTTAGATCGGCGAGGGCTTCGATGAATTTCGGATGATCGTTCAACGCCGGCATGACTTCAAATCGCTCAATGCCGTTTTCCTCCGCGAACTCGCGCACCTCCACATTGAGCTCAAAAAGCGTTTCGATATGTTCAGAGACGAACGCCACCGGTATGACGACCAATTGGTTCACCCCTTCTCTGCCGAGTCGCTTCACCGTATCGTCGGTAAACGGTTCGAGCCATTTTTCCGGTCCGACCCTGCTCTGAAATGAGAGTGTGTGCGGGTTGCGGAATCCCGAGCGCTCCATGACGGCTTTGACCGTCTTTTCGATCTGAAATTTATATGGATCTCCCCTTCGAACGAGTTTTGTCGGCGTACCGTGCGCGCTGAAGAGGAGGTTGATGTTCTCCCGCTCACTCGAAGGGAAGCGGCCGAGCGCTTCATTGATCCGGGCAATAAAAGCGTCGATATACATCGGATGCGTCGGATATTCTCTGACAAGCCTCACATTCCAATCAGAGATTCTTTTACGCTTCAGTATCCGGTTCCATTCATTGACGCTGGAGCCGGTCGTCGTGCTGGAGTAATGGGGATAGAGCGGCAGCAGTACGATATCGGTCAATCTCCTTTGAGCAATCTGTTCCACTGCGTGCTCAGTGAACGGCTTCCAGTAACGCATCGCGACGATGACGTCCGCATCGATCGATTCCCGGAGCTTCGTTTCGAGTGCGCGTGCTTGCCCCTCGGTAAGTTCGAGGATCGGCGATTTGCCTCCCATATGATGATAATGTTCGCGGATCTTCGGACTGCGTTTTTTCGCTATATAACGGGCAAGTCTTTTCCTGAATAAAAAGCTGAGCGGGAAATCGATGATGTCCGGGTCGCTGAAGAGATTGTAGAGGAACGGTTCAACGGCTTCAAGCGAATCCGGGCCTCCAAGCTGCAGTAGAACCACGCCGTATTTCTTCATCAACAATTCCTGTCATAAATGATCGAATAAAGCAGCGCTTGAAAATTTTAAAATACTTAAAAATCTTTCAAGCTTCAATCAGACTGTCCGGGAAAAAATTGGCTTATCCTTTGTCATCGAGTCGATATAGGCGTCGAAACACATTGCAATGTTCCTGATGATCAATCGCCCGCCAGGCGTTATCAGATAAACGCCGTTCTCCCGCTCCACAAAACCGTCCTCGAGGAACGGGGAAAGCCGGTCGAGCGAATCGGCGAAGTAATTGTCGAATGTTATACCGAAAGCTTCCGATACGCTTTTCGTGTCGAGTTCGAAATCGCACATTAACCGCGTGATGACATGTTTCCGTATATGATCGTCATGGGTCATGCGGTATCCCTGAAATGTCGCGGGTTCTCCCCGGTCGATTGCCGCGTAATATTCCTTCAGTGTTTTATGGTTCTGTGCATAGATCTCGCTGAATTGGCTGATTGAAGACATGCCGAACCCGTATACATCGCACCCGGCCTTTGTCGAATAGCCCTGAAAGTTCCGGTAAAGCGTTTTGTTCCTCTGAGCCACGGCGAGTTCGTCTTCGGGCTTGGCGAAATGGTCCATGCCGATATACCAATATCCGGCTTCCCCGAGCCGTTCAATGGTATGTTTGAGGATGTGCAGCTTGCGGTCGGGCGAGGGGAGGTCCTCGTCCCGGATCAGTTTCTGATGCGGTTTCAACCAGGGCACGTGGGCAAAATTGAATACCGCAATGCGGTCGGGAGAAATTCGTATGGTCTTTTCCACCGTATCGGCAAAAGAGGATTCCGTTTGGTAGGGGAGTCCATAGATCAGATCGAGGTTGACCGACGCGAAGCCGAGTTTTCTCGACCAATCTACCGCCTGCAGTGTAATGTCTTCCGGTTGAATTCTGTTGACGGCCTGCTGCACTTCAGGATTGAAATCCTGCACCCCCATGCTGATCCTGTTGAATCCGGCTTCTCTGAGCGCCGCCATGTGTTCGTAGGTCAACCCGCGGGGATCGATCTCAACCCCCGCTTCAATATCGGGTGCATAGGAGAAGAAAGTTTTCAGGTGTCCCGCCAGATCTTCGATCTCCGCGGGATCGAGGTACGATGGAGTGCCGCCTCCCCAATGAAGCTGCGTGACGGTCCGGTCGTCCGACATGTGCTTGCGAATGAGTTCTATCTCCCGCTTGAGATAAACATTATACTCGCGAATCCGCTCCCTGCTCCTGGTGACGATCATGGTACAGCCGCAGAAATAGCAGAGCGTATCGCAGAAGGGAAGATGGAGATAGAGGGAAAGATCCGCTTTGCCCTGTTCCGCATTCGTCCGCTTGATCTCGGCGATGAAATCGTCCGCTGTAAAATCGGCGGAGAAAAGCGGCGCGGTCGGATAGCTGGTGTACCTCGGACCGGGTTTATCCACCTTTCGTAAAATCTCTATATCGATAATGCCGAACTGTTTGACCTGCATGGTTTCTCTCCGGTTCCAATTCCTGCCTCACCTTCTGACCGCTGGAGAAGAGGAGCTCAGGGTGAATTCTTTTACGTGTATCGTGCCGCATCGGAGATCAGGTCGCCGGTTCCGGTCTCAGCGTCATTCTCCCGATAATCCGGAAGGTTAACATTCCCGCCGGTTTATGATTCCGCGCCGGATTCCCGGATCCAATCCCTCGGCTTCAAAGCGTGCTGCATCTGTTCCTCCTTCGAACCCGGTTCCGGTCGGTAATCGTACGCCCAGGCAGCGAACGGGGGAAGCGACATCAGGATCGACTCGACTCTGCCGTTCGTCTCCAGGCCGAAGCGCGTCCCCCGGTCATATACGAGATTGAACTCTGCATATCTGCCCCGCCGCAAGAGTTGCCATTGTCGCTGCGGTTCTCCGTACGGTTCTGATATTCTCCGCTCGATGATAGGGACATATGCGGGAAGAAACGAATCCCCGACTTCTTTAACAAACAAAAAAATGGTCTCTATGTTTCCTTTGAGGTAATCGAAGAACAGCCCTCCCGTGCCGCGCGTTTCATTGCGGTGCTTGATGAAGAAATATTCATCGCACCATTGTTTAAATCGCGGATAGTAGTCGCGATTATGTGCATCGCATGCATGCTTCAGAGTCCTGTGAAAATGCGATACATCCTCAGCGAAGAGATAATTGGGTGTCAGATCGATCCCCCCTCCGAACCATCGGTCGCCGGTCTTCAGCTCGAAATACCTGAGGTTCATGTGAACGGTCGGTATCATCGGACTGACAGGATGTAACACGAGCGAGATCCCGGTTGCGAAAAAATCGGTAGATGGAACGTCCATTTTCTCGGACAGCCGGTTCGGTAAGATTCCCCAGACCGCCGACGTATTCACACCGCCTTTTTCGAAGATGCTTCCGTTTTCGATAACCCGTGTACGTCCTCCGCCCCCTTCAGGGCGGGCCCACGTATCGTGGGTAAAACGTGCCGTTCCGTCGATCCGCTCGAGTCTGTCGCATATCGTTCCCTGCAGATCCTCAAAATACGACCGGATCCTTATCTTCGGCTCAGACGTGTGCATACGTGTGAAATTTTCCGCTCTCCTGTTTAACCGCATCGACGAACGCTCTGACGCTCTCGACAGGTACGTCGGGAAGAACCCCGTGCCCGAGATTGAATATATGTCCCGGGTACGGACCGTACTTTTCAAGAATTGTCAGAACTTCCTCCCGGACGCGGTCAGGCGAGGCGTACAGGACGGTCGGATCCATGTTACCCTGAAGCGCAGCCATACCGCCTATTTCATTACGCACCTCCCCGATATCCGTCGCCCAGTCGATGCCGATCACTTCCGCGCCGATCCCGGCGATGTCCCGCAGGGAGTGTGCGCAGCCTTTACAGAATACGATAACTGGTTCGTCGTTTCGCTTTATCGATGAGACGATCTGTTCGATATATTGTAGCGAGAACTCCTTGAAGAGATCGGGAGTGAGTATCCCGCCCCAGGTATCGAAGATCTGTACGATTCGAGCGCCTGCTTCTATCTGGGCGCCGAGATACTCCGAAACGGTGGACGCGAGCTTTTCGAGCAGCATATGCGCGTCACGGGGACGATCGTAGATCATTTCTTTTGCATATCGAAAATTCTTAGAGCCGCTGCCTTCGACCATATACGTGAGGAGAGTCCATGGGGCGCCGGAAAATCCGATAAGCGGGACTCTTCCGTTCAGTTCGCGTACGGTCAGTCCGACTGCGTCCAGCACGTATCTCAGCTCGCGGGCAGGATCGATGTTTTTCAACTGCTCAATGTCGCGGCGCGTCCTTACCGGTTGTGGGAATCGGGGCCCCCCCTTGTTTTCTTCGATGACGAGTTCCATCCCCATTGCTTCGGGGATGACGAGGATATCGGAGAAGATGATAGCCGCATCGACCCCGATGAGATCAACGGGCTGAAGGGTCACCGCCGAAGCCAGTTCCGGAGTTTTACACAGGGTCAGGAAATCGACCTTCCTGCGCACCTCGCGGTACTCCGGCAAATATCTCCCCGCTTGCCGCATGAACCAGACAGGCGTACGGGGGATGGGTTGCCGCCTTGCCGCGCGTAGTATCAGATCATTTTGGATTTTCATCTGAGTTCGGTGCTCGTAAATATTTAGCCTACGGTACGGGATTTCTTCTCGACGACATATCGAACGATTGCTTCGGTCAAATCTTCCGCGGTTGAAGCCGGCGGCACGATATCCGGAGCGATCCCGTACCCGCCGATGGCGTCGCTCGTCGTCGTCCCGATTACGGCGATGCCGCTTCCCCGCATTGATATGGGGTCGATAATTTCGAAGAAATTATGCACGGCAGACGGACTGAAAAAAACAATTATATCCACCGATCCGTTTTTAATGACCTGGACAAGCAGGTCGGCATCCCCGGCGGTCGGTTTTTCGGTTCGATATACATCTACCGCGTCGACGACGGCATCGGCTGCCGAGAGTCCCCGCTCGATTGTACCGAGCCGCAGGTTTCCTCCCGGGAATAAGAACTGTTTTCCCGCCGGATTTTTTCGCGTTATGAATGCAAGAAGCGCATCGGCATTGGATGATGCTGCCGTCTGCGGAACGATACCGTGCACGCGCAACTCCTGCGCCGTTTTTTCCCCGACTGCATATACAATGCGGCGATTTAATATACTTGCCGACGCGGGAAATCGCTCGTTCAGGCGTTTCAGAAAACCGCGTACGCCGTTCGAGCTTGTAAAGATTATACCGTCGTACTTTTTTATATGAATGAGCGCCCGATCACACGCTTCCCATGATTCCGGATCGGCAATGCGGATCATCGGTATGACGACAACGCCTCCGCCCAACGCTTCGATCCTCTTGCGGAATTCGTCGGATTGGTTCTCAGCGCGAGTGATGAGAACCGTTGTTTCCCCGAGCGGTACGTTATTGTTCGTGTTCAAGCTCTCAGCGCCGATCCCTTTCGGATGCTTTCGAGAATCGCTCCCGCACCGTTTCCGAGAAGATCTGTCGCGAGTGCAGAGCCGAGTTCTTCGGGTGTCTTCGGATCCCCGTGAACCGTTCCACGCACGATACGGGTTCCGTCGATGCTCCCGACCATCGCATCGAGGCGGAGTGTGCCGTTCTCGATCCGGCCCCAAGCCCCGACAGGAATCTGGCAGCCGCCTTCAAGAACGCGAAGCAGCGATCGCTCCGCCGCGGTACTCAACCGGGTATCTGAATGATCCAATCGTTCGACGATGCCGGAGATCCGGGAGTCGCGGTCCCGGATTTCGATGGCGAGCGCTCCCTGACCGACCGCGGGCAGCATGATCTCAGGTTCCAGGAACTCCGTTATACGATTCTGCCATCCGAGACGCCGGAGTCCCGCTGCGGCGAGGAGCATGCCGTCCCAGTCGGAATCATCCAGCTTCTGAATTCTGGTATTAATATTGCCGCGGATATCCTCAATCCGCAGGTCGGCTCGGAATGCCGACAATTGGCACCGGCGGCGGAGACTGCCGGTTGCGATAGTACCTTCCTGCCTGACATCAGATAATTTTTTATACGATCGTGCCGGATGGGCGATGAATGCATCCCGGATGTCCTCCCGCTCGGTCACTGCGCCGAGCCTCAGACCTTCCGGCAGGGTCGTGGTAACGTCCTTGAGGCTATGCACCGCAATATCGATCCGCTCATCGAGGAGCGCATGTTCCAGTTCTTTGGTAAACAACCCCTTATCGCCGATCTTCGAAAGGGGGGAGTCGAGAATTTTATCGCCTGTCGTTTTAATATGTATCAAGTCGATCATGAGCTCCGGATAGAGCTGCTTTAGCATCGATGCCACATGGTTCGACTGCCAGAGAGCGAGGGCGCTGCTTCGCGTACCGATCCGGATCACTTCAGTCATCGTCCGGGCGTCCTCTCGAGTCCGAATAATTTTCTGATCGAGCTGATATGCGTCAAGGTGTCTTCTTCGGGATCTCCGTTGCTGCTGCGGAGAGCGGTCATCGGGGTATGGAGCAGCTTATTGATGATACGTTTGGTAACGATATCGAGCAGCTCACGATCTTCCTCTCTGAATTTATTCTGATGCTTCTCGACTTCCGCCTGTCGGATGAATTCGAACATCTGCCTGAGATCGTTTATGGTCGGATTCAGCTTGAGCGAATTGTACCAGGTGAAGAGTCCGAAGAGTTCATCCCGTATGATCGAATCGATCTTCGGAATTTCCCCGGTTCTTTTTTCGAGGTTCTTATCGACGATGTGATGCAGCGCGTCTATGTCGTGCAGGAAGACGTTATCGAATTTATTGCATGCGGGATCGATATTTCTGGGAACGCCAATGTCGATCATGAAGATCGGTTCTTTGCCGCGCTTTTTCAGGGCTTCGTGTACCGCTTCGGCTTTTATGATCGGTTCGGGAGCGTCGATGGAACTGATGACGATGTCGGTCTTCACCAGCTCTTCGCCGAATTTGTCGAAATCGACTACGGTGCCTCCCAATTTCGCAACCAGTTCTTCGCTCCGCGCCCGTGTGCGATTCGTGATGACGAGTTCGCCGATGCCTTTACTCTTCAGATGCTTCGCGGTCAGCTCGCCTGTCTCTCCGGCCCCGATGAGCAGGGCCCGCTTCTTCGAGAGATCCGCGAATATCTTGCTAGCCAGCTCGACCGCCGCATAAGAGACCGAGACGGCTCCTTCTCCGATATCGGTTTCGCTCCGGGCTCTCTTGCCGACCCGGAAGGAGGTGTGAAAGATGCGATTGGTGAGAAAGCCGGTCGCCTTGCGTTGTTCGGCGTAGTAGTATGATTCCTTAATTTGCGCCAGAATCTGTATGTCGCCGATGATCATGGAATCGATCCCTGCGGCAACCCGGAAGAGATGGTCTGACGCGCCGCTGGCGAAGTAACGGTAGAAGTGTTCCGGTTTTGCGAAAGAACGTGCATCCTTGTAATCGAAGATGAATTCAAGGAGGTCGCCGTATCTCATCGCGAAAGGATCCGAGACCGTATAAATTTCGGTCCGGTTGCATGTGGAGATAATGACCGCTTCTTTGAAACCGCACCGATTCAATAAGCCGTCGTATGCCGCCGATAGCTCCCGCTCGGTAAAGTAGAGGCGCTCGCGAATTCCGATCGGTGCGGTGCGGTGATTTGTCCCTATCGCAAGAAGATTCATAAATCCGTCAGTACCTGCAATCGCTCATATACAGCATCCGCCGTTCCATGCTCAATGAAACTGATGGAAACTGCTGAAAAATATGTTCACTATCGTGATCGAGAAGAGTGCGAAAATGAATCCAGACACATAGAGTATCATAATCCTGCGGCCGTGAAGCCCCGCCGTTTTCTTCGAGATCAGGCCGGCAGCATATAACAACCAGATGAAACCGGAGCCGATCAGCTTCGGATCGGTGAAAAATATCTGCCCGAACGCGATCTTCGACCATACCAATCCGATAACGATTGCAAGCGTCAGAAGTATGAACCCGAAGAGCGTCGATTTGAAGCTCATCGATTCAAGAATTTCCAGATTCGGCAGACGGTTATAGATCAGGCTGAAATGATTCGATTTAATGTCATGATACAGCATCAGATAGAGAAATCCGTACATTGCCCCGATCGCGATAGCGGTATAGCCGAGCAGAACGCTCGAGACATGAAATCCGAGTAGATTACTGCGGAGTATGGTCGGTACCTCCGTCAGATCGGTGATGAGCAGCGAGGATATGATCTGGAAAAAGAACGCGAGAATAAGCACGAACAGTCCGGTACCGTGAACCTTCGATATGGTTTCTATATAGAGATAGGAGGCTGCGATGCAGAAGGCAAGCAGAGTCATTATCTCGAATGGCGTGGTGATCGGCGGATGGCTGAAGAGAATCGTCCGGAGAACCAGATAGAGGATATGGACAATGACCGTAAAAATAAGCAGCCGGGTTTTTCCCCTGTCCGCCCATTGTATCGATTTAAAGAAGGATACGGCGTAATAGTAAAGAACTCCCGCGTAGAAGAGCGGGAGTAGAATATTTAGCAAATCGACTATAAATTTCACAGATTTCGGCTATTCCTCAGCTTCTTGATATTAACCGGTCATCGAAAAAGTAATCAAAAATAGTGCCAGTGTCAAGAAATGCAACATACATCGAAACGGCTGAATTTTCGAACGGTTTTTAAATAAAAGAGGGAAAAAAGAACTTTATCCGGATGTATTTTTTGAATTTGTGATGTTCCGTTCTTATCTTTGATAAATCTGTGCCGACCTGAAGCTATCTATCACACCACGGAGCATTTGATGGAGAAAATCATATCATATATAGAATCTAATCATGACAGATACTTGGATGAATTAAAGGAAGTCTTGCGTATTGAGAGTATCAGCGCCCTTGCAGCCAACAAAGAGGCAACGCGCAGATGTGCCCAATGGATCGAGAATCATCTTCGCCATATCGGTATGCAACGGGTGGAATTATTCGATACCCCCGGACATCCGATAGTCTACGCAGAATGGATGGGTGCCCCCGGAAAACCGACCATTCTACTGTATGGACATTACGATGTTCAGCCGGTCGACCCGCTCGACCTATGGACAACCGGACCCTTCGAACCCGATATTAGAGGGGGAGATATCTATGCACGGGGGGCGACGGACGATAAAGGACAGCTTTTTGTACACTTTAAATCGGTTGAAGCTTATCTGAAGACGACCGGCTCTCTGCCGGTGAATCTGAAAATGATACTCGAGGGTGAGGAGGAAATCGGAAGCGCAAATCTGGGCAAATTTGTAAGGGAGCAAAAAGACCTGCTTCGAGCCGACCTGGTCCTTATCTCCGATACCTCGATGTATGCAAAAGGCGTCCCTACGATTTGCTATGGTCTACGGGGGTTATCGTATTTTCAGATAGAGGTAACCGGCCCGAATCGCGATCTCCATTCGGGGTCATTTGGCGGTGTGCTTCACAATCCTCTCCAGGCGCTCGCCGAATTGCTCTCGAAAATGCACGATAAAAATGGAAAGGTTGCTATTCCGGGTTTCTATAACGATGTCCGCAGATTGACGAAAAGAGAGCGGGATGCGTTTGCGAAGCTCCCGTTCAGCGAAAAGAAATATGCAAAATCGATCGGGGTCAAACAATTGCACGGCGAAAAAGGATTCACCACGCTTGAACGGGTCTGGGCACGGCCGACATTCGAGGTCAACGGTATGTGGGGCGGCTTCATCGGCGAGGGGGCGAAGACGGTGCTACCGGCCAAAGCAGCCGCGAAGATCAGCATGCGTCTTGTCCCTGATCAGGATCCGAAGAAGATCGCCGTGCTCTTCAGGAAGTATATAAAGAAACTGGCTCCGAAGACGGTCGTTGTCGAGCTCACCGAAATGCACGGCGCCCTGCCGGCGGTTACGCCCATCGACAGCGTCGGAGTGAGGGCGGCGGCGGAAGCGCTGCATAAAGGATTCGGTAAGAAGCCCCTGTATCAACGCGAGGGGGGCTCCATCCCCATCGTCGTCCAATTCGAACAACTGCTGGGAGTATCCTCGGTCCTGCTCGGATTCGGGTTGCCGGACGAGAATGCGCATTCTCCGGACGAGCATCTCAATCTGGAAAACTTTTTTAACGGCATCAAGACCTCGGCGCATTTCTTCGATACGTACGCCTCGATGCAGAACGGCAGATGAAGATCTATACAAAGACCGGCGATCGGGGCGAAACCTCGCTCTTCGGCGGCGGACGCGTTCGCAAGGATGCCGCCCGCATCGCCGCATACGGCAGCGTCGATGAGCTGAATGCGGCGGTCGGTTACGCCGCCTCGCTTCAGACGGATGGTACGCTGACGGAAACGCTGAAGGGCATTCAGAGGGATCTGTTTATCCTTGGAGCAGATCTGGCGACGCCCCTGCAGGTGAAGAGCAGTTCGGTGGTCAGAATAGACCGGACACAGATCGATCGCCTCGAACGCAGTATCGACGCCGTCGAAACCGAGCTCGAGCCGTTGAGAGCTTTTATCCTGCCCGGCGGATCGCCCGCCGCATCGGCTCTGCACATTGCGCGAACCGTTTGCCGGCGTGCGGAACGCGAGGTCGTAGCTCTCGCGCAAAGTGAGGAAATCAATTCACTGGCGATCGTGCATCTCAACCGGATATCTGATTTTTTATTCGTACTTGCGAGATTGGCCAACAAGCGGGCAGGTGTTCCGGATATTCTATGGATCCCGCATAAAGATGCATAATGTTAAATCCTGATATGGAATACATGATTCGTCGATCCGCGTCGGTGTTAATTGCGGAATTTTTTTGCTTTTTTTGATGGCACTTCGTATCTTTCACAAATAGTTTTGTTCGTGTATCCCGGACGCGACGAAATAAGGATGTGATCCAATGCTCACTGAATTCGGCAAGGCTTTTCTCTTCGTACTCATCGGTTTTGTGTTCGTCTTTCTTGGAATCTTTACCGCCCGAATCATTAGTCCGAATCGCCCCTCGAAAGAAAAATTAAGTCCATATGAATGCGGTGAAGAACCGGTCGGAAATTCCTGGATCCGATTTAACATCCGTTTCTATGTGGTTGCATTGATGTTTCTCATCTTCGACGTCGAAGTAGTACTGCTTTTCCCGTGGGCGCTGGTATATAAAGATTTCGGATGGCTGGCATTCGGTGCGATGGCGGTGTTTGTGACGCTCATTTTCGTCGGTTTCGCATACGAACTCGGGAAAGGCGATCTGCGGTGGGACAAACCTCGCCCCGTCCTTCCCTATTACAAAAAGGGGATCGGCGTCATCGAGAGTCCCGTACCGAGAGAAGAACGGGAAGAGGCGGTCGTATAGAACGTGCGGATTCCCGTACCTCTGCAGGCAGCGGCACTCGCGAACTTTCCTTATAATACCAAATCGTAATTCCCGGAGTATTCTATGGGTTTGCTCGATAAACGTTTTGAGAATGAGAATATAATCATCACCTCGGTTGATAAGGTTTTCAACTGGGCGCGTTTATCGTCGATGTGGTACATGCAGTTCGGTCTCGCTTGCTGCGCCATTGAAATGATGGCAGCCGCGGCGTCGCACTACGATTTCGACCGCTTCGGGCTCATACCGCGGGCTTCGCCCCGGCAATCCGACGTCATGATCGTCGCAGGTACGGTGACGATAAAAATGGGGATCCGGATCAAGAAACTGTATGAGCAAATGGCCGAACCGCGGTATGTACTCAGTATGGGATCATGCGCCACCTGCGGAGGCCCTTATTGGGAACATGGATATCATGTGCTGAAAGGCGTCGATCGGGTCATCCCGGTCGATGTCTATGTACCGGGGTGCCCGCCCCGTCCCGAAGCGCTGCTCGAGGGGTTTCTGAAATTGCACGAAAAGATCCGCACAGAGAGCCTTGCTAAAAAGAAAACTGCCTGAGACCGCCGATTCCGATGAAATCACCTGAAGAAATCTACTCGATACTCAAGGAAACGTTCGGAGATACCGCCGTCGAATTCAAGAGCGATGTAAAAGTACATCCATGGATTGTCGTCGATTCCGGATCGATACGGGATGTTGCAAAATTGCTGCGGGACGATGATCGGCTCGACTTCGACTCGCTGATGTGCCTGAGCGGAGTTCATTACCAGAAAGAGAAACAACTCGGCGTTACCTACCACCTCCATTCCACAAAACTAAAGCACACCGTCACGCTCAAAGTGCTTGTCCCGGATGACTCGCCGCACATACCGTCGGTTGAAACGATTTGGAAAACCGCGAACTGGCATGAGCGGGAGGCATACGATATGGTGGGCGTGATATTCGAAGGACATCCGGACCTGCGCCGCATTCTCTGCCCGGAAGACTGGGAGGGATTCCCTTTACGAAAGGATTATGCCGTGCAGGAATTTTATCAAGGCCTGAAAGTGCCATACTAACAGATTGCAGCGATCGTCAATGCCTGAACTGAAAACCGAAGAAATGCTCATCAACATGGGTCCTCAGCACCCGTCGACCCATGGCGTATTACGCGTCGAGCTCATACTTGACGGCGAGATTGTCGTGGATGCAATTCCCCAAATCGGTTACCTGCACCGCTGCTTCGAAAAACATTCCGAATCGATGAACGACTACCAGCAGGTTATTCCGTATGTCGATCGCATGGATTATGTAGCAGCCATGTCGAATGAACTCGGGTACGTTATCGGGGTGGAGCGTATGTTGGGTCTGGAGATTCCGGAACGGGTCGAATATATCCGAGTCATCATGGCCGAGCTTCAACGGATAGCGAGCCACCTGGTCGCCATCGGGACGTACGGACTCGATATCGGCGCGTTTACTCCCATGCTTTGGTGCTTCCGCGACCGGGAAAGAATCCTCGACATTTTCGAGTCGACCTGCGGGGCGCGGCTTCTCTATAATTATATCTGGATAGGGGGACTCTCGCACGACGTGCCTCCCGACTTCAGGACGAAGGTAAAAGATTTCTGCGTCTACTTCCGGCCCAAGATCAAAGAGTTGAACGACCTCCTTACCTATAACAAGATATTTATCGACCGCACAGCCAACGTCGGGGTACTTCCGGCGGAAGTTGCGTTCAATTACGGCGCCTCGGGTCCCGTCCTCCGCGGCTCGGGGATCGATTGGGATTTGCGGCGCAACGATCCTTATTCCATCTACGATAGATTCGAATTCGACGTAGTCGTCGGAAAGGGAGAGATGGGGACTCTCGGCGATTGCTGGGACCGGTATATTGTAAGAGTGCGCGAGATGGAGGAGAGTCTGAAAATCATCGAACAGGCGGTGGAGCAGATGCCGGGGGAGGGAGACGTCAAAGCGAACGTGCCGAAACGGATACGGCCGGCAGCGGGTGAAATATACGCGCGTTCCGAAACACCGCGAGGCGAGCTCGGTTATTATATAATCAGCGACGGCTCTACGACTCCGTACAGAATAAAGGTCCGCTCCCCCTGTTTCGTGAACCTGAGCCTTATGCCCGCAATATCTCGAGGCAGTATGGTCGCCGACGTCGTTGCGATAATCGGAAGCATCGATATCGTTCTGGGTGAGGTGGACAGATAATTCCTATTCCCGAAAATCGAACTGAATATGCTTGAAATCCTTGAAGGTTTATTGCCACCCGGTATTATCACGCTGTTGATCCATTCGGCCATTCCCCTGGCGTTCATAGTCCCCTATGCCCTCGTCGCTATATGGCTCGAGCGCAAGGTATCTGCGCATATGCAGGACCGGCTTGGCCCGATGCGTGTCGGCGGCTGGCACGGATGGGCGCAAACGATCGCAGACATGGTCAAACTTATTCAGAAGGAAGACATCATTCCGAGCAGGGTAGACCGTCTGCTGTTCAGGTTCTCTCCCTATCTCGCGTTTGCCGGATCGTACGGCGCTTTTGCGGTCATCCCCTGGAGCAGCGAATATATCGGGAGCAGGATCGACGTCGGCGTGTTCTATGCGCTCGCCGTGACATCGCTGGTGACGATGAGTCTTATGCTGGCGGGATGGTCTTCGAATAATAAATGGTCGCTCCTCGGGAGTATGCGGACCGTCGCGCAGATCGTCAGCTACGAAATTCCGACAGTCGTCGCGGTTCTCTCGGTTATCGTCGTAACCGGGACCCTGAACCTGATGACCATTTCGGAGATGCAGTCGGGGAACGACTTCCTCGGCTTTCTTCCGAACTGGATTATATTCCACAGTCCGTTCGTCTTCATCGCCTTCATCATCTATTTTATATCCTCCCTTGCCGAAGTAAACCGCACCCCCTTCGATCTTCCTGAATCCGAATCCGAGCTGGTCGGAGGCTTTCATACCGAATACTCCGGCATGCGGTGGGGGATTTTCATGTTCGCGGAGTATGCCGATATGCTCCTCGTATCGTTCATCGGCACGGCGCTCTTCTTCGGCGGATGGAATAGTCCCTTCGGTGAATTTATGTCGGGTCCGGTCTGGGGACTGTTCTGGTTCATCGGCAAAGGTATGTTTTTCATCTTCGTGATGATGTGGCTGCGGTGGACGCTGCCGCGTCTCCGCGTCGATCAGCTCATGGATGTCAGCTGGAAGTATATTATACCGATCGCATTTGTCAACCTGGTACTGATTGCGTTGTGGGAGATGCTCTTCTCGGTATGATGTACCCGGGAGAGAGCGAAAGGATGGATCATGAAACGTTACTTTAAAAATATATGGCTTGCTTTCTACACGGTCGGCGTCGGCATGTATGCCACCTTCCGGCACCTCTTCACAAAATCGGTGACGATTCAGTACCCGGACGTGAAACCGAAACTTACCGACCGTGCGCGCAATCGTCTGTACGTCAATATGGACGACTGCATCGGATGCGACCAGTGCGCCAAGGCATGTCCGGTGAACTGCATATACATCGATACGGTGAAGTCGGTGCCGGGCGACGAAATCGGAACGACCTCGACCGGCCATGTCAAACGTCTCTGGGTTACCCGATTCGATATCGACATTGCGAAATGCTGCTATTGCAGCCTCTGCGTTTATCCGTGTCCGACGGAGTGTATCAAGATGACCGACGTATACGAATTTTCAGAATTCGACCGTCACAACCTGATATATAATTTTAGCATTATGACACCGGGAGAGGTCGAGTCCGTGCAGCAGAAGCACGAAAAGTGGGAGAAGGATAAAGCGGCGGAGAAAGCAGCCGCTGCAGCCAAGAAAGCTGCTGAAAAACCGAAAGAAAAAGATCAAAGTTCCGGAAACGACTCAATGAGCGAGAAGCCGGACGATAATAAAGCGGATAGCTAACACATGGATCTGTATGCCCTGGCTTTTTATTTCTTTGCACTGCTGACGCTCGCGTCGGCCTTCGTTGTCGTATTCAATAGAAATATCGTGCATGCCGCGTTCGCGCTCATGTTTACGTTCCTCGGCGTTGCGGCTTTCTACGTGCTGTTATACGCCGATTTCGTCGCCGTAACGCAGTTGTTCGTTTACGTGGGCGGCATCCTCGTACTCCTCGTATTCGGCGTCATGCTGACAACGAAAGTATTCTCCGTCGAGATCAAAAGCGGAGTTCTGAACGTGCTCCCCGGAACCGTTCTGACGGCAGTCATCGCAGGGACCCTCATCTTCGTCTTTACTTCGACTGAATGGAACACGGCCGGAGGGCAGGAGTGGGATGTGACCGTATACGGATTGGGAGCGCTCCTGGTGACCGAGTACGTGCTCCCGTTCCAGGTAGCCGGCGTCCTGCTCCTCGTGGCAATGATCGGTGCGGTGCTGATGGCATCGCGCGACCGGTCAAAAAGATCTGAGAACCCGTAGACCAAGTATATGAATACACTGATAACCCTGATGCCTCAATGGCTGGCGCAGCCGGAACTCACCCATTTCCTCGTCGTTAGTGCGATCCTGCTCTCGCTCGGTCTGCTCGCGGTGGTGACCCGGCGGAACGCGATCATGGTGTTGATGGGGATCGAACTGATCCTGAATTCCGCCAATATAAATTTCATAGCCTTTGCCCGGTTTTCCACGCTCTCGCTCGACGGTCATATGATCGCGCTGTTCGTCATCGTGCTCGCTGCGGCGGAAGCGGCGATCGCCCTCGCCATCGTGTTGAACATCTATCAGCAGTTCAGTACCGTCAACGTCGATAAAGTCAGCAGTTTGAGAGAGTAGTCCGGTTCTTTCATTATTTAGTTCTATCGGAGAATCTAGTACATGGCTGCCGATACACTTTTACAGTTAGCTCTATATACACTGGTGTTGCCGCTCGCCGGATTTGTCGTGCTCATCTTTTTCGGGAGGAGACTTCCCCGGCAGGGCGACTGGCTGGGGACCGCCGTACTCGGAGTCGCTCTCCTCTTTTCGATCGTCATCATGATATCCAAGCTCACCCGCTACGCGGACGAAACACTCGTCGCAGCATTCACATGGATCGATTTCGGCGACGTTCCGTTCTTCGGACCCATGCAATTCGATCTCGGCATCATGCTCGACGGGCTCTCCGTGACGATGCTCGTGGTGGTCTGCCTGGTCAGCTTTCTCGTCCATCTCTTCTCGATAGGGTATATGCAGGGAGACGTGAGATATTCCAGGTATTTTGCTTATCTGGGTATCTTCTCCTTCTCGATGTTTGGAATCGTTCTCACGCATAATTTTCTGATGATGTATATATTCTGGGAGCTGGTCGGATTAAGCTCATATCTTTTGATCGGTCACTGGTACGAGAAGAAGAGCGCAGCGGACGCCGCGAAGAAGGCGTTCATCGTGAACAGGGTGGGCGATTTCGGGATGTTCGTCGGTATTTTGATCCTCTTTGCGACCTTCTCGACGTTCACGTTCGAGCCGATCTTCAACTCGATCGGTATGGGGGTACTTCCTTTCGGAAGCGAAGGATGGCTGACCGCGGCGGGCATTCTGATATTCTGCGGAGCCGTGGGGAAATCGGCTCAGTTCCCGCTGCATGTCTGGCTGCCCGATGCGATGGAGGGTCCGACGCCGGTCAGTGCTCTCATCCATGCGGCAACGATGGTCGCGGCAGGCGTGTATCTCATCGCCCGTACGTTCGCACTCATGACTGCGGATGCGCTCATGGTTATCGCGTATATCGGCGCCATCACCGCATTCATCGCAGCCACAATCGCAATAACTCAATTCGATATCAAGAAGATCCTCGCCTACTCCACCATCAGTCAGTTAGGTTATATGGTGATGGCGCTCGGTACGGGCGCCTTTACCGCGGGATATTTTCACCTCGTGACGCATGCATCGTTTAAAGCCGGACTCTTTCTCGGATCCGGATCAGTCATCCATGCCATGCACCATGCGCTTCACAAACGGCACGATCACAGGACGGATCCGCAGGATATTCGAAATATGGGCGGACTCAAAAATAAGATGCCCGTCACCTATTGGACGTTTCTAATTTATACTCTAGCCATATCGGGAGTACCGCTCACGTCGGGATTTCTCAGCAAGGACGAGATACTTGCCGGCACGCTCGCGTTCGGAAATCTAACCGGGCATTACTTCATTCCGGCCGTTGCATTTCTCGTCGCGGGTCTGACCGCATTCTATATGTTCCGGATGGTGATTCTCACGTTCCATGGCGAACACGCCGACAGATCGAGGGAGAGCGATCTTCACGAATCCCCGGCTGTTATGACGATACCGCTCGTGACGTTCGCTGCGCTGTCGCTCTTTGTATTCTACAGCTTCAACCCCTTCGGTGCCGCCTCCGGTTGGTTCTACGCCGCGATCGAACGGCCGATGAGCGTGGTACCCGCCGCTCTGCAGCCCGCCGCCGCGCACATCTTTCATGAGGCGGTACACCACGTTCATACGACGGCGATGCTGCTCTCGGTGGCAATCGCAGGACTCGGGATTCTGCTTGCATTCTATGTGTATCAAATGAAGAAGATCGACACCGACAAGGTGGCTGACTCGATACGGCCGTTGTATAACCTTTCATACAACAAATGGTACATCGATGAGTTATACGACAAAACCGTCATCGCCGGAACCCTGGGTCTGGCGAAGATCTCGTTCTGGTTCGATACGTATATCATCGACGGCATTGTCAACGGAGCGGCGACGGTGACGACCTGGTTCTCGCGCTTCAGCGGACGGTTCGACAATATCGCCATCGACGGGCTGGTGAACTTCTCGGCGTACTTTACCGGATTCACCGGACTCGTTGTCAGAAAATTCCAGACCGGAAAAGTACAGACATATCTCGTTTTTGTCATGCTCGGCATCATCGTGTTCTTCTTCGTATATAGATCGTATTAAGATGGATATGATCTCGCCTTATCATTCTGGAGGATGAATCATTAATGGAATTATCAATTTTCGGAATAGGAATACTAACCTGGATCGTCTTTCTTCCGATCGTCGGGATGATCGTCGTATTGCTCCTCCCGAAAGAGAGCCGTTCGGCTATTCGTTGGACGGCGGTCGCCGCAACCGGACTCCAGCTTTTATTCACGGTGATCCTGTACCTCAATTTCGACCGGACGCTGCTCGGCATCAACGAGATGGATTCGTTCCAGTTCAAAGAACAATTCCGGTGGATCAGCGTCGACGCAGTCCCATGGGTCGGTAAGATCGAGATAACCTATTTTCTTGGCGTCGACGGACTCAGTATACTTATGGTCATCCTGACCGCGCTGATAGGATTCATCGGCGTGCTTTCCTCGTGGACCATTGACCGCCTCGAGAAGGGATATTTCGCGCTGTACCTGCTTCTGGTTACCGGTATGGTGGGAGTTTTCGTCGCGCTGGACTTTTTCCTCTTCTTCGTTTTCTGGGAAGTGATGCTGCTGCCGATGTATTTCCTCATCGGTATATGGGGAGGACCGAGGAGGGAGTATGCGGCAATCAAGTTCTTCATTTATACATTCGTCGGCAGCGTGCTCATGCTGATCGTCATGCTCGCGCTCTACTTCAGCGTGACCTACCTCGATCCGGCGACCGGAGCGAAGGTTCACACCTTCAACCTGCTGGCGATGATGGATCCGGCAAATTTCGAGCCGGGTTCCATATTATACGGACTAAATACGACCTGGCGATATGCCGCGTTTGTCCTCCTGTTCATCGGATTCGCGATCAAAATTCCTTTATTCCCGTTTCACACCTGGCTTCCGGACGCTCACGTCGAAGCGCCTACGCCCATCAGCGTGATCCTCGCGGGCGTGCTGCTGAAAATGGGAACGTACGGTATCATGCGCATCAGCTTTCCGATCTTCCCCGATGCGACGGTCTACTATATGTATCCGATTGCGATCCTGGGTATGATCAGCATCATCTATGGGGCATTCTGCGCAATGGCGCAGCGCGACTTTAAGAAGCTGATAGCCTATTCTTCGGTTAGCCACATGGGTATTGTCGTCCTCGGTATGGCGGCATTAAATACGCAGGGGATGGTCGGAGCCGTGCTGCAGATGTTCAACCACGGAACCATCACCGCGATGCTCTTTTTGATCGTCGGCGTCGTCTACGACCGGACTCATAAGAGAGGTCTGTACGATTTCGGCGGTCTGGCCAACCAGATGCCGAAATACACCGGCGTGGTTATGGTGGCGTTTTTTGCGGCGCTCGGTCTCCCGGGTCTGAGCGGTTTTATCAGCGAACTGTTCTCATTCCTCGGCGCCTTCAATACTTTCAGAACCGTGACCATAATCTCGATATCCGGTATCATACTGACAGCGGGATATATGTTATGGACCCTTCAGCGGGTGTTTCTGGGCCAGCTCCCGGAACAATACAGCACGCTGCCGGATCTGAATCGGCGCGAGATAATCAGTTTTATTCCGCTTGTGCTTATCGTGATATTTCTCGGGATCTATCCTGCGCCTGCCATCGATCTGATAAACGCTTCATTAAGCCACCTCGTCGAGTTGGTAAGAATCGGCGGCGAGTTTGCGGTATCACCATGAGATTTCAAAGTTGATAAATAACGATTATATATGTCCGAACACATTCTTGAAAGTATTACCCATTTCTTGCCCGAGATCGCGCTGGCGGTAACGCTTTGCGCCGCAATCATCGGTGATCTCATCCTTCGGCAGCAGAACCGGTACGTGGCGGGTATCGTCTTCACCGGTCTCGCGGTAACGACTGTCCTTGTCGTCCGTCAGGCCGGTTTGAACGTGTCGATATTCAGCGATATGGTTGCCGTCGACCCCTTTGCGGTATTCTTCAAAATCGTGCTTGCGTTGAGCACATTCTTCGTGATGGTCTTCTCCGTTCAGAGCAAAGAGCTCGAACACAACAGATACAGGATCGGCGAGTACTATATGCTGATCACGGCGATGGTTCTGGGTATGTTCATCATGGCGGGCGCGACGAATCTCCTCCTTATGTATCTCGCGCTCGAATTGACGAGCATCAGCTCGTATATTCTGGCCGGATTTACCAAACGGGCGAAAGATTCATCCGAAGCGTCGTTGAAGTATGTTATTTATGGTGCGGTATCTTCGGGGATACTTATCTACGGTGTCTCCATACTCTACGGGTTGACCGGTGCAACGGATGTGTACGGAATAAACCAGGCGCTGCAGGCCGGTGGCCAGAATCCGGTCGCGCTCCTCGTCGCCGGATTGTTTATTATAGCGGGATTCGGGTACAAGGTGACGGTAGTTCCATTTCACTTCTGGTCCCCCGACGTCTACGAGGGCGCACCGGTTACGATAACTGCTTTTCTCGCGGTCGCTTCGAAAGCCGCCGGATTTGCCATGATGGTGCGGTTCTTTAAAATGTCTTTCATCGATTCGGCTGGTTTATCCGTATCCGGTGTCTGGGATATCGTGTCGGGATTCCAGTGGAACGTCATCCTCGCGGTGATCGCCGTGCTTAGCATGACCCTCGGAAATTTATCGGCGATTTGGCAGAATAACATGAAGAGACTGCTGGCATACTCGAGCATCGCACATGCGGGATATATCCTCATGGGACTCGTCGTTCTGTCGGACGAAGGCATCTCCGCGATGATGATTTATTTCATCGCATATCTTTTCATGAATCTCGGCGCGTTTTATATCGTCATGCTCGTTGCGAACAAGCTCGATTCCGAGCACATCGATGATTATAAGGGACTCGGCGTGCGATCGCCGTTCATCAGCGTCTCGCTCGCGATATTCCTGATATCGTTAACCGGGATACCGCTCACGGTCGGTTTCATCGGGAAATTTTATCTGTTCGCAGCAGTCATCAACGCGGGCTGGTTCGGGCTTGTTCTGGTAGCGGCGTTGAATACGGTAATCGCCGTGTACTATTATATCCGTGTTATCCGGAATATGTTTCTCGTGAAGCCGGATGAAGGTGCATCGCCGATATTGTTCAATGCGGCGGCAAGGCTAGTCGTACTGCTGCTCCTGATACCGACGATCCTATTCGGGGTTTATTTCAGCCCTATCGTCGATTTTGCCCAGTCGTCCGTACTGATGTTCGGACTCTGAACAGGATTTCTCAAATCTACTCCCAACCCCGTCCCTATGGTGGGGTTTCCTGATGCCGCCCGGTTTTTTGCCTTTATCGCCATTCTTGCCTATATTCGCTCTATAAGTTTGTGATCCTCATCACACGCACTTATCCAATGCTTTCCTACATTCGGAATGGCCATTGCCAACTACACATTAATTCCCGGGGAGGGAACAGTATGACTAATCGTCGGTCTCGGCGCAGCTACAATGCGCTGACGGCAGGAATCCTGGCATTCCTGCTCACCATGAATACTTCGTATTCCCAGAATACTTTTGAAGATGCGATCAAACAACTTTCATCCGATAACGTGAAGGGGTACCTGCAGCCTCTGCTCGACGGATTCGGAGCCAATCTGAACTCCGGGTACATGGGTTCTGCGAGCATGAAAACAGGATTGCATCTCAGACTCCATATTATCGGGATGGCGACCGTGGTGGGGGATAAAGAAAAAACCTATAATGCAACTCCCCCTCAACCGTTTTCTCAATCCGAGGTCGAAACAGCAACCATCTTCGGCGGACGGGGAGCGATCGTGACCGGACCCGGAGGACTTCAGTACCAGTTCCAGAACGGACAAATTAATACGAGCTGGATACCGTTCGTCGTGCCGCAGCTGACCTTCGGCAACGTATTCGGAACGCAGGGAGTAATTCGTTTTGCACAGGTATCCGAGCGCGAGAATGTTCCCGAGATATCCCTGTTCGGATTCGGTGTCCGCCACAGCATCAGCCGGTATCTTCCGCACGTACCGGTCGACCTCGCCGCAGGACTTTTCTATCAAACGTTTTCCGTCGGCGATATCATGGAGGCAAAAACAACTGCTTTCACCGCGCAGGTCAGCAAATCGTTCCAAATGCTGACGCTCTACGGCGGACTGCAGTATGAGAGCTCATCGGTCGACCTGAGCTACACCTATACGGGACCGCTGCCTCCGGGCGACACCAGCGACCGGAATATATCGCTCAGTTTGAAAGGGGAGAATAATTTAAGATTGTCTGCGGGATTCGGCTTGTCGCTGGGAGTGCTGTTCCTTCAGGCAGACGTGAACTTAGGGAAGGTGACCGTGTTGAGCGCGGGTCTCGGAGTGGGTATCTAGACGCGCGTATCGATGTAAGGCTATTATAATTTTGGAAATCTCAGAGGGAGACAAACTCATGAAACGCGTATTCAAAGCGGCGGTACTATTTAGTCTGTTTGCTTTATTGATCGGGGGATGCGATGTTGGAATAAATCCTCTCATCATCGACGGCACTCCCGTAAGTGTGGTACTCGTTGTTGAAACCGATCAGACATCGTATACCAGCGTGTCGAGCGTGAATCTGCAGCAAGTACTCGATGCGATCGACGGATTTGCGGATTCCGTGGCATTCTATAATTTCACGCTAGAGTTGGTCGACCTGCAGGGAACACCCGCATCGACGGCTTTGAACGGTTCGTTTACCATTAACGGTACCCTGCTCCTGCAGCTCAATGGAATTCTATTATCGGCGTTCGGCTCCGAGAGATCGATCTTCGACCCGACGCTGCAGGGAGCCACGGTGAATTCCGCAGGCGTAACGGTTTTGAAGAATCTGCTGCATCAGCAGCCTCTTCCTCCCGTCTCGGTCGGTCTGAACGGATCGACGTCGAATCCGCTGAACTTCAGGTTGAGAGTAAAAATTTATACCCAGATATATACGACACCATAGCTTTTCTTCGGGAGCGGCCCGCCGGCTGCTCCCACACATTTACACATTGCCGCGAACCCGCTCGAATATCAGCTTGATGCCGTCCAGCACAAGCGTCGGTTCGACCGCTTCTATTACCTCCGCCCGTTGTGCTACGACCGAAGCGTAGCCCCCCGTTGCAATTGTCCGCGCCTCTGCCCCGAGCTCTTCGCGAATGCGTCTGACGATTCCGATGACGCTGTCTACACTGCCATACATAATGCCCGATTTCATACTCGACACCGTATCCGTTCCGATGACGCGGGATGGAAATTCGAGCTCGATCTTTGGGAGCCGCGCTGCACGGCGATGCAGATCGGTTGCGGCTGTTTCGATCCCCGGTGAGATGACCCCGCCGAGGTACTCGCCCTTTTCCGAGACGACGTCGAATGTATTCGCGGTACCGAAATCTATGATGATGAGCGGTCCGCCGTATTTCTTATATCCGGCAACCGCATTGCATATTCTGTCGGCCCCGACCGACGCGGGGTTATCGTACCGTACCGGCATGCCTGTGTCGATGCCTGCGTCGATAACGAGGAGCGAGTTATCGCCTATATATTTTTTCGCCATCAATCCCGCGATATGCGTCAGATTTGGAACAACCGAGCTGATACCGACGGATGTGATGTCGTTCAGCGAATAGCCCGCGTGTTGACAGAAAAATGCTACCTGTGAGGCAATCTCGTCTTCGGTGCGGGAGATAATACTGGTAACCCGCCAGTGCCCCGTCAGAACGTTCTTACTATATAGCCCGAAAGCTGTGTGAGTATTGCCGATATCGATTGCGAGAAACATATGTCGTTCGAATCCCGTATGTATGGTTTATTCCAAGGTTGCTCAAATATAATAATTATCTGGTGATATTATACAGTACACTCATTACTCGGAAATATTTTTAAATCCGAATCTCGAAATTCGAAACAAATCCAAATGACTATTTAATAGTGAACGGTTGTGACATCACCGGCGAGAATTCGTATTTTCCCCCCCTTTTTATCCTCAAGTATCATTGCACCGCCTGAGTCGATATCCCGGAAAATGCCGAGCACCGTTCGTTGATCCTGTTCGACCGCGACTTTCTTGTTGAACAGCGTGCAGTGCGATCTCCATGCTTCTACCAGTAATTCCGGCGCGACGATGATTTGCTCGTATCGTTCCTCAATTCGCTCCAACAGCGTATGAAAGAGCAGACGCAGGTCGAATTCCTTTCCGCATACAACGGATAGCGAAGACGCTTTGGAACCCAGGTTTTCGGGAAAGTCTATCTGATTCACGTTGATTCCCGTTCCCGCAACGATTCTCGGTTTATCGTCGTAAGTGCGGGTCAATTCTGTAAGGATTCCGGCGATCTTGCGGCCGTCGGAATCCAGAACGTCGTTCGGCCATTTGACTTGCAAAGCGATCGTCGGTTCGAGTATCCGGACGGTTTCGACGACGCTTAAAGAGATCATGAGCGGTACGAGGAAATATTTCTGTTCGGCGAACTCGGGATGGAATACTACCGAAAAAAGGAGATTGACGTCCTTCTCGGACAACCACCGCCGGTTCATTCTCCCTTTTCCCCGGGTCTGGTGCGCCGCATAGACAATCGTACCGTTCTCGACGCCCGTCTCCGCGAGCAGGCGGGCGCATGCGTTGGTCGAATCGATGGTCTCGAATACGAAGAGTTTTTTACCGATGAACCTGGTTTTTAAACCGTCGGTTATTTCATGCGAGGTTAACATCCGGTTGTGTTTATTCGGCCGGGACGGGGTCGGGAAGCGGGCGGACCTCGGTTTGCGAAAGCTTCCAGGCGGTCGTGTAGATCAGTCGGATAATATGTTCCATTTTATCGTAGTCAATTTTGTCCCAGGTATCGGTCGGCCGGTGATAGTCGTCGTGTGTCCCTGTAAAATAAAAGATTGAGGGAATATTATTCCGGATAAAATTATAATGATCGCTTCGATAGTAAAATCGATTCGGATCTCCGGGGTCATTATACCGGTAATCGACCGTGATTTCAGGGTTGAATGCAAGTGCCTGTTCATGGAGTCCGTGCAACCCTGCGCTCAGTCTGTCGGATCCTATAATATACACATAATTGGGAATATTCTTAGCCGCATAGATGGTGTCCACACGTCCGATCATGTCGATGTTCAAGTTTGCAACGGTTTGCCCGAGCGGGACGGCAGGGTTTTCCGTATAGTATCTCGAGCCGAGCAGACCTTTCTCTTCGGCGGTACAGGCAATGAAGAGGAGGCTCCTTCTGAGATCTGACGCGTAATGAGAGAAGACGCGGGCAATTTCCATGAGTGCGGCCGTCCCCGAAGCATTATCGTCAGCTCCGTTATATATTTCCCCGGAACCATGATGCTTCCCGAGATGATCATAATGCGCAGTCAGGATTACTACCTCATCACGAAGTTCAGGATCTCCACCGCGCAGCATGCCGATTACATTTTCGGTCTCTCTCAGATCTTTATCGACATTGAATGTCAGAAGCAGCATGATGGACTGCTCACCGGTTGGGAAATGCGTATAAGAGGTAGAATTCCGGTCCGGCAAATCATCGAGGTGAAGGTCTCTCGTACCGCCTGTCAGCACATGAGCGGTCCTGGTATCTGCAATGACGATCGGAAATCCTCCGCGCGGCGATCCCGGCATTGATAAAGTTCCCTTTTCAAAATAATCCGATAGTTCATGCCGCTTCTCCTCCAGCGCATCGCTTACAATGATCAGCGCGCGTGCACCGTTCGTTCTTGCATTCGCTATTTTAGCCCGCAACATCGAAGAGCGCGTTGTCTGACGGATCAAGCGATCGTCCGGTCCGGCATCTCCGGAGGGATAGCCGTCGAGCACCATCGCAACGGATCCGTTGACGTCCAGTCCTGCATAATCGTTGCGGCCCAGCGATTCATCTATGATGCCGTACTTTGCAAATACGATTGAGGAAGAAATCATCGTGGGAAAATGAATACCGAACATGAGATAGTTCTCTCCGTATCCGGAAATATGCAGAGTATCTCCTTCGCTTATGACAGATAGCTTCGAGGTATCCGACGGCCTTGTCCGCTCGAGATAGAACCGTTGGTAATAGGTACCGTCGTCACCGGCAGGTTCCAATCCAAGCGATTCGAAGTGGGAAGCTATATACTCGGCTGCAAGCCGCTGGCCAGGGTACGTGGCCTCCCGGCCTTCCAATTCTTCCGAAGAAAGGTATCTGATATGGTCTCCGAAATAGGTACTCGAAATCCTGTCCAGCCCTGAGGGACCTGTACAGAACACCGTCTGGACAATGAATGTGGAGAGAATAATAATACGAAATAGGAACATTGCATCCCCGGTGTCAGATGGTTGATGAACAGTAGAAATGAAATTCTACCAAAACTGCGCTTCAAAATCAAGAACCTGCAATAATGGCTATATAATGAAAGACAAAGACTTTATGACGCATATTGTGCCATACTGGCTGGATTAAATCTGATCAAAGAAATTAGACTGAAAAGGTAATATAGATTAAGTTCAAGTAAAATAACAACTTCCGAGATACCAAAATTCCGTGATTCTCTGGCACGGTGTTTGAACTAATATATCTTCGATTAAAAATGAAAATTAAACAGACAATATCCGGGAACCGGATACGTAATTATAAAAAAGGAGCTAAATCTAATGGGTAAAATAATAGGGATAGATCTCGGAACAACTAACAGTGTTGTTGCAGTGATGGAGGGAAACGACCCCGTCGTGATAACCAATTCTGAAGGCGGCCGGACGACGCCGTCGGTAGTTGCGTTTACAAAATCAGGCGAACGGCTTGTCGGCCAGGCTGCGAAGCGTCAGGCGGTGACGAATTCTCAGCAAACGATATTTTCAATTAAACGGTTTATGGGCCGCTTCTACGATGAAGTTACCTCAGAAATCGGAAAAGTACCGTATAAGGTCATCAAGGGCGAAAATAATACGGCAAGAGTTCAGATCGGCGACCGGATATATTCACCGCCGGAAATCAGTGCGATGACGCTTCAGAAAATGAAGCAGACGGCGGAGGATTACCTCGGTCAGAAGGTAACCGACGCGGTGATCACCGTACCGGCATACTTTAACGACGCACAGCGCCAGGCGACTAAAGAAGCCGGTGAGGTCGCGGGACTCAACGTCCGGCGAATCATCAACGAGCCGACTGCCGCGGCGCTTTCATACGGTCTCGACAAAAAGAACAAGGATGAAAAAATCGCCGTGTATGATCTCGGCGGAGGTACGTTCGATATCTCCATTCTTGAGCTCGGCGAGGGCATCTTCGAGGTGAAGTCGACCGACGGAGATACGCATCTCGGCGGCGATGATTTCGATCAGCGCCTCGTCGATTATATCGCGGACGAATTCAAAAAGCAAGAGGGCGTCGATCTGCGTAAAGACCCGATGGCGTTGCAGCGTCTCAAGGAAGCTGCCGAAAAAGCAAAGTCTGAGCTTTCATCCCAGACGCAGACGGAGGTGAACCTTCCATTTATAACAGCCACGCAGGAGGGACCGAAGCACCTCCAGATCAGCATCTCCCGGTCGAAGTTCGAGCAGCTTGTCGATGATCTCATTCAAAGGACCGTCGAACCCTGCAAACGTGCACTGAAGAACGCGAAGTTGAACCCGTCTGAAATCGACGAGGTCATCCTGGTCGGCGGCTCGACCCGTATCCCCAAGGTGCAGGAAGTTGTTCGAGAATTATTCGGCAAGGAACCTCACAAGGGCGTCAACCCGGATGAGGTTGTTGCGGTCGGCGCAGCGATACAGGGAGGCGTGCTCTCCGGAGACGTCAGCGATGTGCTGCTGCTCGACGTCACCCCGCTCTCGCTCGGCATCGAGACGCTCGGCGGCGTAATGACGAAACTAATCACGTCGAACACGACAATTCCGACCCGTAAGAGTGAAATATTTTCCACTGCGTCTGATAATCAACCCTCTGTCGAAATTCACGTACTGCAGGGCGAACGTGAAATGGCGGTTGACAACAGGACATTGGGGCGGTTCCATCTCGATGGAATCCCGCCCGCACCGCGGGGAGTCCCGCAGGTCGAGGTGACGTTCGATATCGACGCGAACGGCATTCTGAATGTTTTTGCCAAGGACAAGGCGACGAGTAAAGAGCAGAACATCACCATAACCTCTTCGAGCGGCCTGTCGAAAGAGGAAGTCGATAAGATGAAGAACGACGCCGATGCTCATGCCGCTGAGGATAAAAAGCGGCGCGAGGAGATCGATCTCCGGAATCAGGCGGACAACCTCGTCTACCAGACGAGAAAACAGGTGAAAGAGTTCGAAGGAAAACTCGACGCCGAGACCAAGGAGAAGATCGAGAAGGCCGTAGCTAAACTTGAAGAGGTCCAGAAGAGCGGAACCGGAACTGATATCAAGAAAGCGATGGATGAATTAAACGAGGTATGGGGACAAGCATCGACCAAAATGTATCAACAGGCGACGCAGGAGGCCCAACAGGCTGAACCGCAGCCCAAGACGAAACCCGAAGGAGAGGCTGAAACCGGCGGTGGAGCCAAAGGGGACGTTATCGACGCCGATTACGAAGTGGTCGATGACAAAGACAAGAAATAGCAATATTTCGTAAATATGAACCTGAAAGGAGGCTCTGCGGATTGCGAGCCTCTTTTTTTTCAATCGGATGAACTATGAATCTAAATAAACTGACACTGAAATCGCAGGAAGCTCTCCAGCAGGCGCAGGAGATCGCATCCGGGTACGGCAACCAGGCTCTGGAGCCGCCGCACCTGTTCGGAGCGATGATCCAGGATGCCTCCGGAGTAACGTCATCGATTCTGCAGAAGCTCGGTGCGAACATCAACTATCTCAAGATTAAAACGAACGAAATCATCGAAAAGCTTCCGAAAATTTCCGGGGCCGGATTGGGTAACCAATACCTCGGCAACCAGACGAATGCAGTACTCGAGCGGGCATTTCAGGAGGCGGAATCGTTGAAGGACGAGTACGTCAGTCTGGAGCATATCCTCATATCGATGTCCGACCAGGCGACAGGACCGATATCGCAGATACTTCAGGAGCAGGGCGTCTCCCGGGATGCGATTTTTAAGGTTCTAAAGGATATCCGCGGTTCGCAGCGGGTAACCGATCAGAATCCCGAAGAAAAATACCAGGCGCTGCAAAAATACGGGAGAGATTTGAACGAGCTGGCACAACGCGGAAAACTCGATCCGGTCATCGGGCGCGACGAGGAGATTCGCCGCGTTCTGCAGGTGTTGTCGCGGCGGACGAAAAACAATCCGGTGCTGATCGGCGAGCCGGGAGTCGGGAAAACGGCGATAGCCGAAGGCATCGCGCACCGCATCGTACAGGGAGACGTGCCTGACGGATTAAAATCGAAGCGTATCATCGCTCTCGATATGGGAACACTCGTTGCAGGGACCAGCTTCCGCGGACAGTTTGAGGAGCGATTGAAAGCTGTCTTAAAAGAGGTGCAGGAATCCGAAGGCGAGATCATACTCTTCATCGACGAACTGCACACGCTCGTCGGCGCCGGAGCCGCTCAGGGAGCTGTCGATGCCGCAAACATGCTGAAGCCCGCTTTGGCGAAAGGCGAGTTGCGTGCGGTCGGCGCGACGACGCTCGACGAATACCGGAAACATATCGAGAAGGATCCTGCGCTCGAACGGCGTTTTCAGCCCGTTCTGATCACCGAGCCGTCTGTCGAAGATACGATATCGATCCTGCGGGGTCTGCAGGAGCGTTACGAAGTACATCACGGGGTTCATATTACCGACGGTGCGGTCGTCGCTGCCGCGCAGCTCAGCCACCGGTACATCAGCGACCGGTTTCTACCCGATAAGGCGATCGATCTTATCGATGAAGCGGCTTCGAAGCTCAGAATCGAGATCGACAGTATGCCGGAGGAACTCGACGACGTCGAACGCCGGATCAAGCAGCTCGAGATAGAGCGTGAAGCCGTCAAACGTGAAAAAGATCATGCAACGAGAGAACGACTTGAGGAGATTAACCGCGTGCTGGCCGATCTCATGGAAGACCGCAACAGACTCCGTTCACACTGGAATCGCGAAAAGGAATTGATCCAGCAGCTACGTTCGATGAAGGAACAAGTCGAACAGGCGAAAATCCAGGCGGCGCAATTCGAGCGGGAGGGAAATTTCGGCAAGGTCGCCGAGCTGCGCTACGGGACGATCGCCGACCTTGAGAAGAATATAAAACAGACGACCGAGCTCCTCGCTTCTGTTCAGCGTGAAATGAAGATGCTCAAAGAGGAGGTGGATGCGGAGGATATTGCGGAAGTCGTTGCCCGCTGGACAGGTATTCCCGTTAGCCGTATGCTCGAGGGAGAGCGCGATAAGCTCCTCAGACTCGAAGACAGATTGCATGAGCGGGTGATCGGCCAGGATGACGCCGTCTCCGCAGTTGCGAGCGCAATAAGGCGGTCGAGGGCTGGTCTGCAGGATCAGAACCGGCCGATCGGCTCCTTCATCTTTATCGGAACGACGGGCGTCGGAAAAACGGAACTGGCGCGTGCGCTCGCCGAATATATGTTCAACGACGAATCGGCGATGGTCCGCATCGATATGTCCGAGTACGGCGAGAAATTCTCGGTAACCAGACTCATCGGGGCTCCGCCCGGCTACGTCGGTTACGAGGAGGGTGGTCAGCTTACCGAACCGGTCCGCAGAAAGCCGTATTCGGTCGTCCTGCTCGATGAAATCGAGAAAGCCCATCCCGAGATATTCAATGTGTTGCTGCAGTTGCTGGACGACGGGCGGTTGACCGATAGTCAGGGCAGAACCGTAAATTTCAAAAACACCATTATCATCATGACGTCCAATATCGGCTCGCATCTGATTCAGGATCGAATGAGAGATCTGACGGACGATAACCGCCAGGAGATAATGAACAACCTCCGTGTCCAGCTGATGCAGCTCCTCCGGGAATCCATACGCCCGGAATTTCTAAACAGGATCGACGAAGTCATTCTATTCCAGCCGCTGACACAGACCGAGATAATTCGTATCGTCGAGCTGCAGCTTCAGCGTGTCGAACGGATGCTCGCTCAGAAAAATATCGGATTCAGGGTCAGCAGCGATGCGAGGGAATGGATCGGAAAGCTCGGGTACGATCCTTCGTTCGGCGCCCGCCCGCTCAAGCGGATGATACAAAAGTATGTCGTGAATCCGCTGGCGATCAAGCTTCTGGAAGGTGAATTTTCGGACGGAGATACCGTGGAGGTGGATCTCGATGAGCGTGGATTGATAGAATTCGTCCGTCGCCCGGAAATTCAGGTAGAGAATACGGAGAAGAAATCATAATTTGCGTGTGATACTTTCCGGGTGAATCCGGTGAAGTGATACAGCCTACTTGGCAGGGAAAGAATTAAACCGCAGACCGGCAGGCGTTTGCCGGATCTGCGGTTCTTTATTCGGTATTATTTCAGTCTCCCGTACCGAGCTCTTTCTCCTCGTTTCCGACTGTTATGATATCACGACAACCTGCGTAAAATCCCTGCCGGTACGATTCGTAATCGATCCCTTCATCGGTAAGCATTTTTCCGCTCTTCAGGAAGTCTTTATAATAGATATCATCGTACTCAAGTTTCGGATTGCGGAGTTTCTCCAGCAGCTCATTCAAGTCGTACATCTGGACCATCTTATCCCCGCATTGCTGACCGTCTCGAAATCCTATCAGGTGTGATTCTTCCTTCGATTTCATTAATCTCTCCGAACGTGGGTAAAAGTAGGGGGTACGCGGCGACCCGTCTGAACCGGTCGGCATATGCTAATGTAGAATTTTCGGCGTTGTCTGTCAAGCGAGTGACCGGAGAATCGGCTTGGAGATCGATAAGCTTACTATATTTTTACGCATATATTTCATAATATACTTGAATGTTTTAACCTAATTCGATAGATTTTCGGATGTTATGAAACAGATAATCATTGTACTGCATTTCGGCGAGATCGCCCTTAAAGGAAAGAACAGAGGTTTATTCGAGCGGCGTCTTCACGAGAATATCGTCCTGGCGCTCAAGTCCGTTCTTCCCCAACCCGAGGTGAAACGCCTCGACGCGCGTTTTATCGTCCTCCTGCCCGAGCGGGCAGCCGACCGTCTTGATCCCGTCGTAAGACGATTGCAGGAGATACCCGGGATTATATACTTCGGCATCGGACTTCGCGTTGATAAACAGATCGATCGTATTACCGATGCGGCGCTCGAGCTTTATAAAGACGTTCCCTCCGGAAGTTTCCGTGTTCAAGTAAAGCGGTCGGATAAATCGTTCGGATATACGTCTCCTGAAGTCGGTAGAATCGTCGGCGGAGCGGTCGCCGGCCGTTTCGATTCTCCGGTCGATCTGAACAATCCCGATACGACGATTTACGTCGAAATATCCTATCACGCAGCTCTAGTCTATGCGAAACGGTACAGAGCTATGGGAGGCATACCGTCCGGCATGAGCGGCAGCGTCACGGCATTGTTGTCCGCCGGTTTCGATTCTCCGGTTGCTTCATACTGGATGATGAAGCGGGGAGCTCGTGTCCATTTCGTTCATTTCCACAGTTATCCGTATATATCCAGGAGTTCGATAGATCAGGTGCGGAAACTCGTCCGCCGGTTGACCGATTTTCAGCTGCGGTCGAAGTGCTATATCATCCCGATCGCCGAATTACAGAAGCAGATTATCATGGTATCGCCCCAGCAGCTTCGCGTGCTCCTCTACCGGCGGTTGATGATGCGGCTCGCCGGCCGGATCGCAGAAAGAACGAAGAGCGAAGCGCTCGTGACGGGGGAGAGCTTGGGACAGGTTGCGTCGCAGACGCTGCGCAATATCAGAATCATCGACGAAGCCGCGACATATCCGGTACTTCGTCCGCTCATCGGTGTGGATAAAGAAGAAATTATCAGGATCGCCCGGGAGATCGAAACCTACGGGATATCGGAACAGCCGTACGACGATTGCTGCTCGTTTCTCATGCCGAGACAGGCGGAAACGTGGGGTTCAATGTCGGAAGTTCTCAATGCAGAGTCGCAGCTCGATCTCACCTCCGGTATGGATGAAGCGATGGACCATGCCGAATATTATCAAATCGATTTCGAACAGATAACACGCGAAGCAGCCGTATGAAAGCATACCTCTCAGGCGGTATGGAATTCTCGGATGATCAGGGAGCCGGTTGGCGGGAATCCATCGAACAGTGGCTGCTCGACGAACTCGGGCACCTGTCGTTCAATCCGGTACGGGAGAGCGCGCTGTATGCGGCGGAGAAGTTTCCGGGAATTGCACCACGGCAGATCAGGCAACTCGATCCGGAGAGGTACCGATCCTTCGTTCACGGGATCGTACAGAAAGATACCGAAGCTATCGCCCTGCACGCAGACTATGTCATTTGCCTATGGGATGAGGGGGCCCGCAGGGGAGCGGGTACGCAGGGAGAGGTTACTCTTGCAAAATATCTCGGGAAACCCGTCTACATCGTAACGAAGAGTTCCGCATCGGAGATTCCCGGCTGGATTACGGGATGCGCCACCGAATTTTTCGATTCATTCGATGCTCTCAAACTTTTTTTACGCGCTACCTACCGAAACGGAGAAATGCCCCGATGAAAAGAATGCCTCGTATGAAGAAAAGAATCCGGAGGGGAATCTATTCGGGATTTGGATTGGTCGAACAGCTTCAGATCGTCGCTTCCACAGCCGTGGTCGTCGCGATGATCACGATCATCAGTATCAATATGTTCTCCGGGAGGGAAATCACCTATCTCGATTTTATGGCCATTATTACCGTCGGGGTATTCGGCTTTGCTAGTGTTTTCTTCTCCGTTAAATACGGCAGAAAGATCGAAGAGCAGCGGCGGGATCTCCTGGCTCTGAACACGATATCGGAGGCGGTGGCGGAATCCACCCGGCTCGATCCATTGCTGCAGAACGCCCTCAAAACAGTCGTCGGCCTGCTGCACGCGGATTTCGGATGGATCTATCTGTATAAAAATAATCGGCTGCAGTTCAAATACTCGGAAAATACGACTATCGACATTGTCAAAGTCATCGAGGAGGCGAACGGAACACAGAAGCCCGATTGGTCGAAACCGGTCGAGCGGAAAGAGAGTGTCGGGAAAGGTTCGCGGTACATCCCGCCGGCGCTGAGATCGCAGGGCATCTCGGTCTGGGTATCGACTCCCCTGCAAACATCCGACGGCTTCGCGGGAGTCCTCATTCTGGCGGGCGGGGATACCGGCCGCATCGGAGAGAAGCAGATGAATCTGCTCACCGTGATCGCAGGTCAGATCAACACGGCTCTCGACAATGTGAAACTTTTTGAATTGGTCAAAGAATCGGAACAACTCTATGCGGATCTGTTCGAGAATTCGCCCGATATGTATCATATCATAAACCGTGAAGGACTGATCGTAAGCTGCAACCACACGGAGGTGGAGACACTCGGGTACGGCAAGGAAGAATTGATCGGATCGCACGTACAAATGATTTATCCCCCCGAGGATGCAGAAAAGCTCGCGGAAAATATTCGCCGCATCTTCAGCGAGGAGCTGAACCTGACCGGTGTGGAAGAGAAGATACGGAAGAAAAACGGCGATGTGATCGAGGTGAGCGTGAGCAGCTCGTTGATTTTCGAGAACGGTGTTCCCGTAAAAGCACGTGCCGTCATGCGCGACATCACCGATCAGAAAATGATGCAGGAAAAACTGCTCCAGGTTCAGCGGATCGACAGTCTGGGCAATCTGGCGGGAGGCATCGCCCACGATTTCAATAACATTCTCGTCGCCATCCTCAGCGCGGCCTCGATCATGAAACGGAAGATGGATTCGTCGGAACAATGGTACGACTACGTCGACATGATCGAAGCGGCTTCCCGCCGCGGCGGAGCACTTACACGACAGTTGCTGACGTTCGCCCGCCAGAGCAATGTGACAATCCATCCGGTAGACGTGAACAGCGTCGTCAAAGAGACGCTCCGGTTGATGGAACGGAGTCTCGATAAGAGCATCGTCATAGAATCCGAACTCAGCACCGAATTCGTCGTTGTGGAGGGAGACGAGCGGCAGTTGCAACAGGTGCTGATGAATCTCATGCTGAATGCGCGCGATGCAATGACTCAGGGGGGTAAAGTATCTATTAAAACGGATACAGTCTCCTTCCAGGAAGACAACAGGCCGTCTCCGCTTGCCGGAAAAGGAAACTATGTGCTCATCTCGGTGACCGATACGGGAGTGGGGATGGCCCCGGATGTTATGAAACAGATTTTTGAACCCTTCTTCACGACCAAAGAGGCGGGGAAGGGTACGGGCCTCGGATTATCGGTCGTATACGGCATTGTGAACAACCATAAGGGTTTCGTCACCGTCGACAGCGTCAAAGGGTCGGGATCTCAATTTTACGTATATATTCCGCGGCTCGACCTTGAATTTCGAAGACCCGCCCGCCAAAAACAAAAAGATGTGGTAATCGGCGGAACGGAAACGATCATGCTCATCGAAGATGAAACTCCGGTCGGCAAGATGATCAATGAAATGCTCACCGATTTCGGATACCGGATCAGCGTATTCCAATCCGGAGAGAAGGGTGTGAACGAGTTAAAGGAGAACGGCGACAAATACGATCTGCTGATTCTCGATCTGAATATGCCCGAAATGGGCGGAAAGACGGTTCTGCAGAAATTAAGGGAGTTCAACAGCATCCTTCCCGTCATCATCTCGACGGGATACGGAGATCAGGTAATCGATGAACAGCAGCTCAGGCCGTATACGCAGGGGTACATTCAGAAACCGTACGATGAATATGAGATAGGGAAAATGGTCCGCCGAGTTCTGGACGAACGGAAAAAGATTACCCAGGCTTGAGTTCCACCCGTCAGGTTCTACATGGAAGTCCGGCAGATCCGTCTCGCTCCGGATGTCGGGTATACAGCCGTTCATTTCGGACGCCGTACACTCCGATACACCGTTCATGTCCTGCTCTTCAATGCCTCATACAGGGTTTCCTGATGCAGAATGTTCATGAATGGCTCGTACTCCATCCCTGTTTCGAGTATAAATTGGGTGATGAGGATTCGAGCGGTATCAATGAGTTCCTGGGTATTCCAGGGTTTCGCTATGTAGCGGTCGATCTGCGCTTTGTTGATAGCGTCGATGGTATCTTCGTGGGTTGCAAGCCCGGTGAGCAGGAGTTTCTTCGTATGTTCGAACCGCCCGTCCGATTTTATCTCGCTCAAAAGGCCGACGCCGCTCTTCCCCGGCATGACGTGGTCGCAGATGATCAATGCGATCGGCTCGCTCTTCGCATCCAATTCGTTGAGGATTGTCGACGCCTCGTCCGCCGATTCGCAGTAATAGATCGACAAAAAATCTCTGAAAAAGTGTAGCTCCTTTTTCAGCGTAGCAAGGACGTCGCGCTGATCGTCGACGCAGATAATGTTAGGCTTGCTCATGTGATTCTCCTATCGGTAAAATGACTGTAAATGTCGTCCTGCCCGGAGACGAATCGACATTGATCTTCCCCCCCCAACTGTCGACGATTCGCTGCACGATGGTCAATCCCAGACCGAGCCCGAATGAAAGTCCCTCCTTCTTTGTCGTCACATTCGGTTGAAATATGCTCTCCCTGATCTCTTCGGGAATGCCCGGTCCGTTGTCGGTAACGGCTACGACCACCTCGCCGTTCTTCACCGAACAATCGATCGTGAGTTTCGGATCCGCCGTGTCCCCCGCGAGCATGCTTTCGCAGGCGTTTCGCATGAGGTTCGACCATACCTGGATCAGTTCGCCCATATTCGCTATGACGGGGGGAACGTTGTTCAGGTTGAGCTCGACGCTGATCCTTCGCAGATTGCTCTGCATCAGGGTGATCGTCTCGCGTATGCTTTCGTCGATACTCACCCGTTCCCGCTGTTCGCGCCTCCCGGCGCCGAGGGTCTTGACCGTTTTGACGACGTGGGTGGCGTGATGTGCGGCTATCAGCATGTCTTTGATCGTTGCCCCGGCCTCCCAGTATTCGCCTATCATGCGGGCTTCCGGTTCGAGCTTTTTCCCGAGTTTTTTCAGCTCCGATTCCGGGATGCTTGTCTGGGAGAGCAGATCGGCTGCATCCTCGGACAGTCCGAGCGATTCTCTGAGCCTGTTGAATTTCTCCCGCATTTCGTTGTTCGAGATGCTGCGCCCGCTCTGATATCCCGCGACGAAGAAGGGGAGCATCGACGCATTATTCGACGCGATAAAACCCCGGATCCGTTCTGCGAGCCAGCTCGTGTTCTTTTCGAGCACGACGATGGCGTTGTTCAGCTCGTGCGCGATGCCCGCCGCCATCTGGCCGAGCGACGCCATTTTCTCCGACTGAATGAGCTTTTTGAGGGTCTTCTCTTTCTCTCCCGCGATCTCGTGCGTCTGTTGCTGCCGGTAGATCAGCTCGTTGATGATGATCGGCAGGAATTGTTCGGCAAGACTTGCGGCGCCGCCTGCGAGTTCGACCGCCTCCTTGTAACTGATGTAAGCGACGACCGATTCCTCGAGAGCGACGACGTTCGTCATGGTACGTGAGGTCGAGAAAAAACTATTGACGCCGATGAACATCTGGGGCGTCGCCGTGAAAATCTGGATTTCCGTTCCGTCGGGATTCGCCGCATAGCCGCGGAACGCTCCGCTAAGCACGAGATAGAGCCGATCGTTAAACTGCTCCTGCCGGAGGAGAACTTCACCTTTCTTAAACGTCTTCCTCCTGCCGGGGGCGGAGAAATAAATATCGACGATAAACTGGGTGTGGAAATCTTTAATGAATTTGCTCATAGGATATCAATGACCGCACAGAGGAAGTGAAGATAGATGAATGAAAGCGCGAGACCGATCGCTCCGACGATCACTCCCATTTTCAGCATATCGTTCGTTCTAAAAAGCCCCGATCCGTATGCGAGAGCGTTCGGAGGAGTGCTGATGGGCATTGCCATGCCGAGCGAGCATCCGAATGTTACGGTCAGAATTATATAGCGCAATCCGCCGACGTCGTAGAGCTCCGGGAGGCTCGTTCCCAGCGCAACCATTATCGGCATCAATAAATTCGCCGTGGCCGTATTGGAGATGAAATTCGACAGGATGATCGTGACTAATCCGGCGAAACCGACGATCAGCAGAGGTGCGAAGTTGCCGAAGGGAATGCTCGCGATGATGCTTTGAGCCAGTCCGGTGCGTTCGAGTGCAAGTCCGAGCGCGAGTCCGCCCGCTACGAGCCAGAGGACGTCCCAGCTGATGTTGCGGAGATCCTCCTTGTTGATGATTGACGTGGTTGAAAAAACGGCAACCGGGATGAGCGCAACGATATAGGCGTTCATGCCATGCAGGAAATCCAGAAGCCAGAGGAGAATGGTGACGATGAACGTGACGTAGACGACGATCGCTTTCCAGCTCTTCAGAAACTTCCCGCCGATCTTCAGGTCGATGGATTCCGTTTCGATGGGATAGGTACGCACGAGCAGGTACCAGAGGAAGACGAGCATAACGATCACGAACGGTACTGCAAAGGCCATCCACTGGCCGAATCCGATGGCATACTCGCCGGTGAGATACCTGACGCCGATCGCATTCGGGGGCGTTCCGATGATGGTTCCGATACCGCCTATGTTCGCTGCAAACGGCACTGCGAGTCCGAAGGCGATCTTACCCCGGTCGTTTTCCCTGAAGAGGGCGAGAACCGGAATCAACAGCGCAAGCATCATCGCGGTTGTTGCGGTATTGCTCATGAACATTGAGAACAATGCCGTAATCGACATAAGGCCGATGAGGACGTATTTCGGGTTCCTGCCGAACGGCCGTAGGAGCACGTTTGCCAGATTGAGGTCGAGCCGGTATTTGGTAGCTGCCATCGCCAGGAAGAATCCGCCCAAAAAAAGCATAATGATCGGCGAAGCGAAGGTCGCCATAATATCCTGGTATCTAACCGGCGTTCCGAAGCCGGCTTGTTCATCTCCCTGTTGAAACAGGATAAATCCTTTATCGGAGACCGTGAGCAGTAATACGACGGTAACAAGTACCGATGTGGCGTACACGGGAATCGGCTCGAGAATCCAGAAGAGCGCCGCCATAATAAATATTGCAATGACCCGGTGTTCGACGGTAGTCAGGCCCTCGATTGGTATCCGGTTCGTGGGCAAAATGAGAATGATGAGCGGGACACCTATCGCAATGAATATTTTAATATGCTTTTGCATCTTTCTCTTTTCCTATACGAAAAAACCGCTTCACAATATTAATCTGCTAACAAGTATCACTTCTGTCCAAAATAAAATAAAAAGAATTTTGGATGATTCAGGTCCACCGAGCCGAAATCG
>CAZBUK010000021.1:0-51231 GCA_964495085.1 uncultured Ignavibacteriales bacterium | reverse complement strand
GATCGTACTCGATCGCGGCGACCTTTGCCGGGATATCGAATTTATTCCTCTTGAAGTCGATGATGCGGTACATCCGTTTGTGCCCGCCGCCGCGGAATCTGGAGGTCGTGCGACCCGTATTATTTCTTCCGCCGCTCTTTTTCAACGGACCGAGCAGAGATCGTTCGGGACTCGACTTCGTGATCTCTTCGAAGCTCGAAACCGAATAAAACCGGGTGCCGGGTGTCCTTGGTTTTAATTTGCGTAATGCCATGTATCAACCCTCTTTAAAGAAATCAATCTCCTGGCCCTCTTTCAGCGTCACGATCGCTTTTTTCCAGTGAGCTCTCCGGCCTTCGAAACGTCCCCGGCGGGTGAGCTGCATCTTCTTCTTCCCCTTCACCCGGACCGTTCGAATGCTCTCGACATCGACGTTAAATTTCTGTTCGATCGCCTTCTGGATTTCGATTTTATTAGCGTTGATGTCGACCTCAAACGCATACTGCCGTTTTGTCTGCAGCATCGACATCTTCTCGGTAATGAGGGGCTGTTTGATAATGTGTGCGTTCATAAACTACGTATCCTGCTTCTTCTGCGTGAAGCCGTTCGTCAGTACATCGATGGCGCTCTTTTGGATGAGCAGCATATTATTGTTCAGCAGCGTGTACGTGGAAGCGTTCCTCGCCTCGGTAATATCGAGGTTCGGAATGTTCCTGCCCGATTTGTAGACGGTCAGATTGTGTTGAGCGAGGAGAAGCAGTGTTTTCGTATTGTTCAATCCGAGCGATTGCAGGACCAACGCCATCTGTTTCGTTTTGGGTTCGTCGAGGTTGAAATCTTCAACGACCCTGATCTGGGCATCGCGGGCTTTAAGCGAGAGAGCCGATTTTCTCGCGAGCTCTTTCATTTTTCTCGTGAGCTTGACGGAGTAATCGCGTGGATGGGGGCCGAATATACTGCCGCCGCCGACCCAGAGCGGTGAACGGTTGGTGCCGACGCGGGCCCTGCCGGTGCCTTTCTGCCGCCACGGTTTTTTACCGCCCCCGCGTACTTCCGAACGTCTCTTTACTTTATGGGTACCCTGCCTGCTCGCCGCGAGATAAGCGCGAACCGCCTGGTACATGGCGTGCTCATGCGGTTCGATTCCGAATACCTCATCCGGAAGTACCGCTTTTTCGCTCGTTTTCGTCCCATCGATCTTATATATGTCGACTTCCATATCGAATCACTTTATTATTTGATTTTTTTAATCTTTACCAGACCGTTGATCGCTCCGGGGACTGCTCCTCGAATGAGGAGCAAATTCGATTCGGGGATGACCTTTACTACCTTGAGGTTCCGTACGGTCAGATTCGCCCCCCCCATCCGACCTGCCATCCGCATACCTTTATAGACCCTGGAAGGATACGAGCTCGAACCGACTGATCCGGGAGCGCGGAGCCTGTCGCTCTGTCCATGAGTACGCACCCCGCCGCCGAATCCATGTCGTTTCACTGTGCCCTGAAATCCTTTTCCTTTTGTCACGCCGGTGACTGCAACCACATCCCCCGCTTCAAAAACCGAAACATCGATGGTATCGCCGGTTTTATGGCCGGTCTCGCCTTCGAGCCTGATCTCTTTCACATATCTTTTCGGAGTTACGCCTGCCTTGGCGAACCGGCTCTTCTGCGGTTTAGCCACGTTACGCGCCGGCATCTCTTCGAATCCCACCTGGATCGCGGTATACCCGTCGGTTTCCATTTTCTTTACCTGAAGCACGGAACATGGTCCGGCCTCAATGACGGTACACGGGGTCTGTATGCCCGTTTCGTCGTAGAAGCTGGTCATACCTAATTTTTTGCCAAAGATTGCGCTCACGTTATACACTCCAGACTATAAGCTCTCTTAAAACCGGATCACAGGTTATACTTTAATCTCGACATCGACTCCCGCCGGCAGTTCGAGCTTCATCAGCGAATCCACCGTTTTGTTAGTCGAGTGGAGAATGTCGATAAGCCGCTTATGCGTCCGGATCTCGAATTGTTCACGCGATTTTTTATCGACGTGAGGCGACCGGAGCACCGTATATATCGTTTTCTTGGTCGGCAGCGGTATGGGCCCGGACACGACGGCGCCTGTTGAGCGAACCGTTTTGATTATTTTTTCAGCCGACTTATCGATCAGGTTATGATCGTAAGATTTAAGCTTGATACGGAATTTTTGACCACGCATACTCTGTTCTTCTTCTGATATGAAACTGAGAGTACCTCCGGCGCGGGGTTCGCAAAAAAAGCCCCGCTGTTACACGGGGCCTCTGCAGTCCCAAAGCCAGGACACTTCTCCTGTTATTCGAGAATTTTAGTAACGATACCGGCGCCGACCGTCCGGCCGCCTTCGCGGATAGCGAACCGGAGTCCATCTTCCATCGCGATCGGAGTAATCAACTCGACCGTCATGTTATCCACGTTGTCGCCGGGCATAATCATTTCCGTACCCTCGGGCAGCGTCGCCACACCGGTAACGTCAGTCGTCCGGAAATAAAACTGCGGACGGTATCCGTTGAAGAACGGCGTGTGACGGCCCCCTTCTTCCTTTTTCAGTACGTAGACCTGAGCCGTGAATTTTTTATGTGGCGTAATCGAACCCGGAATGGCGACAACCATACCGCGTTCGAGTTCGTCCTTTTCCACACCACGCAGAAGCAGACCGACGTTATCGCCGGCGATCGCGTCGTCGAGCAACTTACGGAACATCTCGATTCCGGTGACCACGGTCTTCTTATGTTGTCCGAGACCGATGACTTCAACTTCGTCGCTGACCTTGATCTTGCCGCGCTCGACACGACCGGTACCGACTGTTCCCCGTCCGGTGATCGAGAAGACGTCTTCGACGGGCATGAGAAACGGTTTATCGGTATCCCGCTGCGGGAGCGGCACATAAGTGTCGACCGCTTCCATGAGCTCGGTGATCGCCTTGAAAGCCGAATCGTCGACTTTGGTGTCGGCTTTCATTGCAGCTTCCATTGCCTTGAGTGCGCTGCCGCGGATGATCGGAATATCGTCTCCGGGAAATTCGTATTGCTTTAATAGGTCCCGGACTTCCAGCTCCACGAGGTCGAGAAGTTCGGGGTCGTCGACCATATCGACCTTGTTCATGAATACGACGATTTTCGGCACACCTACCTGTCTGGCAAGAAGAATATGCTCGCGGGTCTGCGGCATAGGGCCGTCGGTCGCAGCGACGACGAGGATGGCACCGTCCATCTGTGCAGCGCCGGTGATCATGTTCTTCACATAATCGGCGTGACCCGGACAGTCGACGTGAGCATAGTGACGGTTCGCCGTCTGATACTCGACGTGTGCGGTTGCAATCGTAATGCCACGCTCGCGTTCTTCCGGCGCATTATCGATACTGTCGAACGAGCGCACCTCGGAAAGTCCCTGCTTGTTCAGAACCATCGTGATTGCCGCCGTTAGGGTAGTCTTCCCATGGTCGACATGGCCGATGGTGCCGATATTCACGTGCGGCTTGCTACGATCGAATTTTTCTTTTGCCATCTAGATTTCTCCTTGCTTAAATGGGATTTTTCTTTTAGACTTTTAACGTCAGCCGGTAACTGCAACCTTTCCGGTCGTTTTTTCGATGATTTGTTCACTGATCGACTTCGGTACTTCTTCATAGTACGCGAACTGCATTGTATACAATGCTCTCCCCTGGGTCATGGATCGAAGGGAAGTTGCATAGCCGAACATTTCCGACAGCGGCACATCTGCGCGTATCACCTGGGCATCCTTGCGAGGTTCGATACCTTTGATATGGCCGCGGCGTGAACTCAGATCGCCCATCACATCACCCATATAATCCTCGGGCGTGATGACCTCGACGAACATCATCGGTTCCAGCAGCACCGGTTCGGCTTTTTTCATAGCCGACTTGATCGCCATCGATCCCGCAATTTTAAAAGCCATTTCGGATGAATCGACATCATGATACGATCCGTCGAACAATTTCACCTTCACATCCTCGACCGGATAGCCTGCGAGAACGCCGGAACGAAGCGCTTCTTTAATGCCGGCGGAGACGGCGGAGATATATTCCCGCGGTACTGCGCCGCCGACAATCGCATCTTCGAACTCATATCCTTTCCCCTTCTCGTTCGGCTCGGCTTCGATCCAGACATGGCCGAACTGGCCCCGTCCTCCCGACTGCCGTATGAACTTTCCTTCCGCTTCGATCTTCTTTCTGATCGTCTCTTTATAGGCAACCTGAGGCCGGCCTACGTTCGCTTCGACTTTGAACTCTCTCTTGAGGCGGTCCACGATAATCTCGAGATGGAGTTCACCCATGCCGCCTATCAGCGTTTGTCCCGTCTCCTGATCTCCGCGCACCCTGAAAGTCGGATCCTCGTCCGCGAGACTATTCAAACCATGAGAAAGCTTCTCCTGGTCCGCTTTCGTTTTCGGTTCGATGGCGATCCAGATGACCGGCTCGGGAAACACGATGCGCTCGAGAACGATCGGATCCTTTTCATCGCACAGCGTATCGCCGGTTTTTGTATTCTTAAGTCCGACGGCGGCGACGATATCTCCGGCTGCCGCTATCTCGACATCCTCCCGGTGATTCGCATGCATCCGTAGTATTCTCGTGAGCCGTTCTTTTTTCTCGGTGGTCGAGTTATAAATGTATGTACCCGCGGAAGCCGAACCGGCGTAGACGCGGAAGAAGGTCAGCTTCCCCACGTACGGGTCGGACATAATTTTAAATGCGAGCGCGGTAAATTTTTCATTCGCATCCGGCTTCCGGATAATCTTATCGGCTTTATCGATGTGGTGCCCTTCGACTCCCCCGATATCGACCGGACTCGGGAGAAAATCGACGATGGCATCCATCAACATCTGGATTCCTTTGTTCTTAAAGGAAGATCCGCATAACACGGGGATAATTTTCATCGACAGTGTCGCGCGGCGCAGCACGTCGACGATCTCTTTTTCCGAGATGTCCTTGCCCTCGATATATTTTTCGAGGAGGGTATCATCGACATCCGAAACGGCCTCGAGCATTTTCGTCCGGTATTCCTGCGCCTTGGGGAGGAGATCATTCGGAATATCGAGCTCGTCCCAGGTCGACCCGAGCGCCTGATCGTTGTACACGCGCGTCTTCATCGCGATGAGATCGATGAGGCCGACATACATGTCTCCTTCTCCCATCGGAAGCTGAACAGGAACTGCATTTGCGCCGAGCCGGTCCTTGATCATACGGATGACGTTGATGAAATCGGCGCCGACCCTGTCCATCTTATTGACAAAGGCTATCCGGGGGACGCGATACTTGTCTGCCTGGCGCCAGACCGTTTCCGACTGCGGTTCGACTCCGCCGACCGCGCAGAAAAGAGCAACAGCTCCGTCCAGCACTCTGAGCGAACGCTCGACCTCGACCGTGAAGTCGACGTGACCCGGCGTGTCGATTATGTTAATCCGGTGATTTCGCCAGAAGCAGGTTGTGGCAGCAGATGTAATCGTAATACCTCGCTCACGCTCCTGTTCCATCCAGTCCATGGTAGCCGCGCCGTCGTGGACCTCTCCCATCCGATGCACGACTCCGGTATAGAAGAGTATGCGCTCGGTCGTCGTGGTCTTACCGGCATCAATGTGCGCCATGATCCCGATATTGCGAGTATTATGGAGTGAGTATTTCTGAGACATAAACCTGCTGCATATAAAATATGTACGATAAGGTCACAGATCTCTACCGTACGGAAAAGGAATATATTATTGATAATAAGTTGTCCCGTAAGAGCGGGATTATGAGATATCGCACACAATTACCACCGGAAGTGCGCAAACGCTTTATTGGCTTCTGCCATTCGGTGGGTATCGTCCCTCTTCTTGATCGAGTTCCCCTCGCCGTTTGAAGCGGCTATAAGCTCTGAGGCAAGATTTGCTGCAATAGATTTTTCACGACGGCTTCTTGTATACTGAAGAATCCAGCGAATTGCCAATGCGATGCTCCGGTCGTACCGAACCTCCGTCGGTACCTGATACGTTGCGCCCCCGACGCGACGCGCCCGGACCTCTATCATCGGTTTCACGTTGCCGACAGCCTTCTTGAATACCTCAATACCCGGCTTCTTAGTTCGCTCTTCAATAAGATCAAAAGCCGAATATATAACGCGCTGAGCAAGCGCCTTCTTCCCCCGTTTCATTACCGAGTTACAAAACTTTGCGACGAGCAGGTCGTTGTATTTCGGATCCGGCTCGATGTGTCTCTTAGGTGCTCTACGTTTTCTCATAAATGGGATCGACCGCTTGTCATGCTGACTGTTTGGGTTTCTTGGCGCCGTATTTCGAACGGCCTTTTTTTCTGTCCTGAACACCGGCCGTATCGAGAGCTCCGCGGATAATATGATACCGAACGCCGGGAAGATCTTTCACACGTCCGCCGCGAATCATCACGATGGAGTGCTCCTGCAGATTATGACCTTCACCGGGAATGTACGCGGTTACTTCAATACTATTGGTCAATCGAACGCGCGCGACTTTGCGCAACGCCGAGTTCGGTTTCTTCGGTGTGGTGGTGTATACCCGTGTACAAACTCCTCGCTTCTGCGGGTTTCCACCCAGCGCCGGAGCTTTTGAACCGGCGAGAATGACTTTCCGACCCTTTCGGACTAGTTGATTAATTGTCGGCAAAGAAATACCTCGGAGTAAATAGATTCGTAAATCTTAAGATTAAAGAGAAAATCAATATACAAAAAAAAGAAAGTACTGTCAAGCAGAAATATATCGGAATTGCGCATTCTGCGTGAGTATTGCACGTTTATTTCGGACTATACACTCTTATTAAAGCCTGGGTAGTCTCTGCGTGCACTGCTTCAATGGTTGGCAATGGTCCGGAGATTCAGGTATGATAATCGAACGATGCGGGTCATTTTCGGAAAATTTATTTTTTCAACAGTATCCGACGGCTGGTGGTAATCCGGATGGAAGCCCGTAAAAACACTGATAACCGGTACCCCCTTTCTCGCAAACGGCACATGATCGCTCCCGCCGCCGGTGATATTCTGCGCTCTCAGGTTCATATCCAACCCGGTTATCTCGTTGTTCGAACGGCAGATCGATTCAAGCATGGGCATTTGAGCGGATACCGTGACCGAAACGCGATTCGTATTCTCAAGCGCCCCTCCTCCTGTCTGCGGATTATCGGCGTCGCGGCCGATCATATCAAGGTTCTTCTTGACCACGATCCGCTCGAGCGGAATGACGGGATTCTCGACGAAGAAATTCGATCCCAACAAGCCTTTTTCCTCGGCGCCCCAGAGCGCGAAAAGTATGCTGCGTTTCGGCCGTTCGGGGGCAACCGAGAACGCATGCGCCAGGGTGAGAACGCCCGCAGTGCCGGAACCGTTGTCGTCGGCGCCGTTCCAGACATACCCGTCGCGCTTCCCGTCGTGATCGTAATGCGCTCCGACGATCACCACTTCGTCTTTTAACCCGGGGTCGCTTCCCTCGAGAAACGCCAGTACGTTATTGGTTTTTAAAACGCGGGAGGAGAACTCGGCATGCAGCACCACCGTGGTGTGAGCGACAATTCGCGATTGAGGTCGGATGCGTTCGTCGATCTCGCGCTTCAATCCGCCGAGTGTTTTTCCCGAACTCGCCAGTATTGCGTCGGCGACCTTATGGGTTACATACAACACGGGAATCTCATCGCGTTCGCGGGAAGCTAGTTTCATTCTCCTCCTCGGCGTCAGCGGCTCGTCCCCCTCGTAGTACCGGGCGAACCTGGGATGATGGTGGCTCACGTTGGATGCAAATTCTCCGTAGAGCGGATCCTCCACACCGATATCCGAAGTAGCAATGAGCACACCCGCAGCGCCTGCTTCACGAAGCCGACGGATACGCTGCATTAAATTCGCATGACGGCGACCGTCAGCCTGATTCCACACATATGATGAGTCGCCGGCATGGGGGACGCCGCTCATGATGAGAGCTATTTTTCCCGAGACGTCGACACCTCCAAGTTCATCGAAACGATGTTCGGGCACCGACATGCCGTAGCCGGCGAAAGCGACGGGAGCCGTCACGGATACATTCTCGCTGAAGCCGTATCCGATCCTGAATTCAACATCGAGTCCGAACGCCCGCTCTGTGCGCGTTCCCTGCCGGACGGATGAGACGGTTATGGAGCTGGCGGGCAGCGGTTCGTATTCAATCACATGAAAATGCTGAAAATAACTCCTCTCTGTTCTCCCCGCAAACGTCGCGAGATCCCCGCCGGGACGTAGTCCCCAGCTCCTGAACAGAGCTGCTGCATATTCGGCCATCAGTTCCGCTCCACGCTCGGTCGCTCCGCGTCCTTCGAAAAGATCGGATGATATAAAATTCAAATGTGCGAACAGCTTTTCTTCGTCGATAAACGACAGACCGAATTCCTCCGACTCATCGAGAGTGCGGGTTGCGGCATCCGGTTCGCCGGAATACGCCAGGCAGACGATACAGACGAGCAACGGTAAAAGGTACGCACGGCGCAGATAATTCATAAATCCTCCGCATAATAGGACTACAGCAGGTCAGCGCGTTCCGAACAACTCAACGAGAAAAAGACTCAACTGAGGGAAATAAGTGATCACCAGGAGCGCGGCAAGATAGATCAGGAGAAAGGGGAAGGTCGACTTATACAGCTGGACGACCGTCTCCTTGAACCGGTAGCTTGAAATAAAAAGGTTGATGCCGACGGGCGGGGTAAAATAACCGATCTCGAGATTCGCCAGGAATATGATGCCGAGATGAACCGGATGAATACCGAATTCCTGCGCGATGGGGATGATGAGCGGAACAACTACAATAATCGCGGAAAAGATATCCATCATCGCGCCGACTGCAAGAAGCATCAGATTAAGCAAAATTAAAAACACAAGGCGGTTGTCGACATACTGTTCGACGAATGCGAACATCTTCTGGGGGATCTGTTCGTCGATTAAATAATTGGTAAGTCCCATTGCCGATCCGAGTATGATCAGAATTGCACCGACGAGCACCATGCTCTCTTTCATGACGGCCGGCAGCTTTCCGAGTTTCAGATCCCGGTATATCAGAACTTCGACGATCAATACATAGAATGCGGTCATCGCCGCCGCTTCGGTAACGGTAAAGAAACCGCCGTAGATGCCGACCAGTATTATCAGCGGGAGCGGGATTTCCCATGCCGCCTTCCGAAAGGCAGTCAGAACATTTCTGAGCTCGAAGGGAGTACGAATCACCTTGAAAGCTATCCCGCGCCGACCGCTGTACACGGAAAGCAGGAGGATGATGAAAATTCCCGGCAGAATCCCCGCGAGGAATAACTGATCGACGCTCACCCCGGCAATGAAACCGTAGAGAATAATGGGCAGACTCGGAGGAAAGAGGAGGCCCAGGCTGCCCGATGAGGTCATAAGTCCGAGCGAGAAATTCTTCCCGTAGTTTTCCTTTAGCATGACGGGCAGGAGAAGTCCCCCCAGTGCGACGATCGTAACGCCCGACGCTCCGGTAAATGCGGTAAAAAAAGCGCATGCAAAGAGCGCCACGATTGCGAGTCCGCCGGGGAGCCATCCGAACAGCGCGCGTGCGACGCCTACCAGCCGCTGAGGCGCGTTGCTTTCTGCGAGCAGATAACCGGCAAAGGTAAAGAGCGGGATAGCAATGAGCGTGGGGGCGTTCGCGAGCCGGTACAGTTCGATGACCACGGCGGACGTGTCTATTCCCGCGAAATAAAAACTGAGCAGAGCAATGGCTGCAATAATGATGAAGAGGGGAGCACCCAACAACGCAAGCAGTATGAATCCCGCGGCGATGAGGAGGGTCTCAATCATTGCCGTTCCCGGTTTCCCCGGACGGTTCGACCGACTGGAAGAGACTTACCGCGCTGTCCAGGGTATGCACGGCAAACCTGACCATCATCAGGCCGAAACCTGCGGGAATAATTACCTGAAATATCCAGATCGGCAGATCGAGTATCAGGGTTCCGCCGAACTCCATCTCATCCTTCAGAAATCTGAGCGACGCGGAGGTGAGAAAATAGCACACCGTAACGGAAGCGATACCGGTGATCACCGAAGCGATCCGCTGCTGACGGGGAGAGAGCAACTTCGTCAGGGCATCGATGGTAATATGGCGCTTTTCCCCCGCGGCAACGATTGCACCGAGGAATCCGATCCAGAGAACTGTATGTCTTAAAAACACGTCGGCCCAAAGTATGCCGGTCGAAAAGATATTGCGCAGCATCACCTGGGTAAATCCCATGAGCACCATGACCGCAAGCAGGACGATCAATAGCGCTGATGCGCACTTGCCGAGAAAAACGTCGATCTTCCGGACCGGATTCATCGGGAAATGCCCTGACGTGACCTGAAATCTTCGATCGCAGATTCGACCGACCGGAGGAATTCTTCTGAATAGAGTCTTCCCACCAATCCTCTCCTGGCTTCGCGGCCAAGTTGCTCATATTTCTTCACTTCCTCGGCCGGGGGGGAGGCAACGATCTCCACACCCGAATTCCGGATCACTTCAATGGATTTTCGGTTCTCCTCCCTGCTCATCTGCGTGAGCTTCTGCATATATTCCCTTCCGTTGCGAACAAGTATCTCCTGCAGGTCCGCGGGCATCCGGTCGTAATAACGGCGGGAGAGGAGAACAGCACCGGAGGCATCGGCAAGCGGAAGGTCGAGCATGTACCGAACCCGGGTAAACCACTGGAGCGCGAGCGCTGCCAGCGGCGGTGTATAGACCGCGTCGATCATGCGGGTTTGCAGCGATGTCATTACATCGGTTATCGAAAGCGGGATGGGATTGACATTGAGCGAGCGGAACGTCGCTTCCGCAATCGGATCCCCCTCCCACGTCCAGAGCTTGACGCCGCGCAGATCTTCCGGCCTGCGAACGGGAACGTTCGAGAATATATAGACGAATCCCACCTCCGCCCATCCCAGAAGTATGTACCCGTTTTCGCTGAAATCCTCTGCAAAGAGATCGCCGAATTTCTCGTATATCAGGTCGACCTCATCGTACGATCTGAAGAGGAAGGGGGAATCGAGGATTCTCACCTTCGACGCGATTTCACCCATGCCGACACCCGTAAATCCTCCTGCGTGCAGCTGGCCTGTACGAATCCTCCTGAGCACATCGCGCTCATCGCCCTGGGCTCCGCCGGGATAGATTCTGAAGCCGAGCCGTCCGCCGCTCTCCTGCCTGATCCGTTCGTCGAACTCCCGCATGACCTTCATCCAAGTGCTCCCCTCGGGCGCAACCGTAGCGAATTTGATCTCATACTGTTGTCCGGAAAGGTCGGCGACATAAAATAAAAATGTACCGAGAAGCCCGATTAAGAACTTATTCACAACAACCTCCATCTATATTAAAATAATCTCCGTTTCTCCGCGAGGAGTCGCTGTGCGCGGGATTTCGCGATTGAATTCACGAGCTTTTGATCCGGCATCGACTCAAGGGGAGTGGCAAGAACCGATTCGAGCAGTTCGTCGAAGAGCGATTCATCGAGCGTCTGGACCGCATAGGTCTGTGCGAAGAACACCTTCGTGATAAGAAAATCTCCGTTTGTCAACTCGATCGCGCGTTCGAAATGCTCTCTGCCCCGGCGCGGATTCCCGCCGAACAGAATCGGTTTGCGCGAATATATCATTCCAAAGAAAATGTGCGGACCTGCGAAATAAAATCCTTCATCCCGTCTGAGGACAACGTCCATCATCGCTTCGACCCGGGGCAGTGAGGCGAGCGATACCGGCTCGCCGATATCGAGCTGTATAGCTCCAGCCCAGGCATTGGCCGTCCAGAACAAGAAAGGTAAATCGGGGTCCGATATCTTATCGATCTCGCGTTCGAACTCATCGAAGGGGAGCGTCAGCATGGCGTTCACATCCCTGTTCAGTGCCAGTCCCTGCATGCCGTAATCGCGCGCACGAAGATAAAGGGCCGCCGCTCGGCCGGGATCGGACTCCTCAACGAAACCGAGCGCGTAACTCGTGAATCCCCGCGCAGCAAGCAGGAGAAGTCGCCGGTTCCGGGGATCGCTTCTGATCAGTCCTTCCAGGAGTTTCAGATTCGAGGCAATGCTCTGTTCGGCAAGGATCAGATCGGTCTCCGCTTCTATCGAGATCAGCGTGTTCTCGACGATTCCTATCGTACTTCTGACCGCAAATCGTTCGATGCTGCATCCCCCGAAGAGCAGGGAAACTGAGAGCAGGGGTATAATCAACCGCATGTGGTTTCCGTTGATCGATTGATTTGAGACGGGAATTGAACTTCTAATATACGTATTTTAAGGATTTACTACAAAAAAGGCGGGACTTTGAATGAACCCGCCTATTTTGCAGTACCGACAGAGGTTATCTGTACAGGGATCAGAAATCCAAACCCAGACTCCAATAGTACTTGGGTTTGGACCACACATCGAGGTTATAATTCCATGCGACGTCGAATCGCACCAGGAACCCGAGGAAGATAATCCGCGCGCCGAATCCGGTGCCTATGAGCAGATCACGAGTCTCTCTGTTCCCGAGTGAACCGCGACCAAACGCACGCCATGTATTCCAGTTATCCCATGCTGAGCCGACATCGAGAAAAGTTATGCCCATTATATTCTGCAGGAAGAGCGGCAACGGTCCGCCGACGAAATACCTGATGAGCGGATACCGGAGTTCGAAATTCATAAGACCGAAATTCTTCCCGATCGCCCTGTTGTAATTATATCCTCGCATCGGGAGTATGGGAGTCAGGAAGGCGAAATCCTGTGCATCCTCGATCGGTATATATCCTCCTTCAAATCTACGGTTGATCCATCCCTCGATACCTCCGAGCATGAACCGCTGCGGATTCGGGCCGAAGCTGCTCCCAGCCGTAAGCCGGAGGGCTATGGTATAATCGCTTCCGAGACTGGTATACGTCCGGTAGTCACCGATTACCGAGACGAACCCTATGGAATTATCGCTTAATTTTGGACTGCCATGAACCGTGAGATTATACCTGCTTCCGCGCCGCGGGGAGATATATCCCCACAATACGTTATCCTTGACGTAGCTGATTGACGGAAAGACGATCGTCCGGCGCTCGATCTGTTCGTCGTACCGGTCGAGATTTTCGCGCGAAATATTCAGCCATGAGAGACCTATATCGATTCGCGTGAACTTGTCGAACGGACGCGACGCCAGGGCATTTGCGCCGTACGTCCGGTACCTATAGAGACTATAGAATCCGAACGGATTTCCCGCATCCAGTTGGAAGAGAAAGCGGGCGGTATGAAATCCCTGAAACGCCCAATTGTTTCTTCCGGGCAGGTAGAAATATGCAAGACCGTAATCGCTGTTCTTGAGGTCGATCTGGAGATTTGTCAGGAAATAGATCTGATGATCTCCCAGCATATCGCTGAAAGCCATCAGGGTTGACCCCTGTACCCCCCAGAAGGTGCTGTATCCGGCGTTTGCGACTACAATATCCGGTGAGAAATTAAGTTTGTACGCATTAGGTACGAAATTCCCCTCATCGTCGATGTTATCCGTTACCGAAAAGATATCGGTTTCGAGCGGTTCCGCGATTACGGGAGTTGTTACATGATCGCCGAATACGTATGATCCGAAATCGATCTGAATGTCTTCGCCGTAAACGCTTGTATCGGTGGTGTCCTGAACGGCTACCTCGACCGTATCCGTGGGAGATTCCTCTTCCTCTACGTGTTCTTCATCCAACGATTCGGCTATCAGATCGGTCTCGAGTGTATCCGCGACAACTTGTTCCGCCTCCTGTGCTATCTCCTGCTCCTGCTCCGGCTCCTGCTGAATCGGAACTTCGAGCCGCTGCAGCCGGCTGGCAAACTGCGTCGGTTCGAGCGCTGTTACCTTCAGATCCCGATCAAGGGGATTACGCATCAGAAAGATATCGTAACCGCCCTCGAACAAAGAACTGAAAGTAAGCTTGGATCCGTCGGCGGAGATAGAGATCTGGTATATCGGATTCATCGAATTGGTCAGCGGTCTCTCCTCGCCGGTTTCAAGATTCTTGGAATAGATATTATAGATGCCGTTCCGGTCGCTGATGTATACCAGATACTTTCCGTCCCGTGTTACCAGAGGAGATTTTTTCATGTCCTGGCTGTCGGTCAGTCTGGTGATCTGTCCCGTCCGGATATCGAATTTATACATATCGAATTGTTCGATGTTGTGATCCATCAGGCGGAAACGCGGAGGCAGATCGTTCGGGGAAAAATAATCCGCCCGATTCGATACAAAGTACACGGCGTTTCCGTCGGAGGACCAGGCGGGATCTGAATCGGTGAACATATCGTTTGTCAGTTGACTCAATCCGGCTTCCTCCAAATCATATAAATACAGATTCGGGTATCCGTTCTTTGTGCCGACGAACACGAGCCGACTGCCATCCGGCGACCATTTAACGGTGTTGATCGCGTCGAGCTCGAAATCGAGACGTTCCCTTCTACCCCGTTCCACGGGGATAAGATGTATGGCATCGCGCGCACCAGCTTTTGCGGCGAGCGCCAGCTTCATACCGTCCGGCGACCATGAAATTGCAGGAGTCAGCAGGTGTAGTTGTTCGAAATCGGTGGTGTTATATCCCTGGATAACGCGCTTCATTATTCTACCGTCCAGGGCCGACATCAGGTAGACGCTGTAGTATTCTCTCCGGTCCGAGATGAATGCAATCTTATCACCTTGCGGCGAGATGCTCGGGCTATTGTTCATAAAGCTGTTATCGCGCCGGTGATTGGTCATTCGCTCGGCGAAATCCGACGGCCGCTGCCGTTTCGCGACATCCGGCCAGTACATTTCACGCTGCGCCTGGAACCATCGTTCGGATAATTCTTCCATACCCACACCGATAGCCGCGCGGAAGCCCTGTTCAACGCTCCTGGTGCCTTTCACGCGGTGCAGAATGTCGGAGATCCGCTCGTGACCGTACGTCTCCGAAATGTAATACCAGACGCTCTGTCCCCCCCGGTACGCGAGATAGCCTCCGAGATACGGAATCTGTCTCGGTAAATATTCGTTGACCGTGGCGTCGCGCATAAACATTTCCGATTCGGCATTCCATCCGATTGATGCGAACTCTGCAAGTCCCTCGTTAAACCATAACGGAATCTGCAGCTGGATATTGTTTGAAATGATGGATTGGACGGAGCCGCCGTAGAACATATCGTTCACCACGGCGTGGACGAGTTCGTGGTGCAGTACGTGTCTAAACTCGCTGTAATCGCCCCTGAACGGCATGACAACGCGGTTTTTAAATAATTCGGTCACGCCTCCGATGCCTTCATCCATATAGGGCTGCACAACGTTCGTTTGCTGGAAATCGTTGTGCGAGACATAGACGATTATCGGGACGCGGTTGGTGAGCTGATACCGGAACGTTTTTCGGAGGGAAGCATACGCTTCCTCTGCTGCGAGAGCGGTAAATTGCGCAAGATCGTATCCGTCATTGTAGTAATAAATGTCGAAATGATCGGTTTGAATATAATACCAGTCAAAATTCGTGTACTGGACCTTATTCTTACCGAAGCCTAATCCCTGTCCGAACCCGCTGAAAGTCGCAAGTATGCTCAAAAGGAAGATTATCGCCGCCCTTTTCATTTTACCCTCCGGTAATTCCTCATTATAAACGCAGACTTATATATATTATAGAGAGTGAATAAATTCAATGTATCAAAGAGTGTACCAAAAATCAATTATCGAGCGGCCGGTTGATAACAGTCTAAACAGATTCAGTCATTTTGAAAGTTCCTGCACCAGGAGAGCCGGTTTTGGCATGCCCGATTCTTACCGGAATGCCGCTTTATTCGTTATCCGAGAGTAAAAAGTCTATTTCCGTACGTTCGGCGTTGACGGAAAGAACTTTTACCCTTACCCTGTCGCCCAGCCGCAATTTCCGGCCGGTCCGGCGCCCGACCATCGTATAATTGCGGGAATCATACGTATAATAATCATCCTGCATATTCTTTACATGCGCCATACCTTCGACCAGCGATTCGGTCAGTTCGACGAATATCCCGGAATTTATAACACCCGATATAATCCCGTCGAACTCGTCGCCGACATGGCGTTTCATATATTCCACCTGCATTACCTTGACGGATTCTCTTTCCGCAGTGACGGCCTTCTGCTCCATCGCAGACGTGTGTTCGCCGATCATGGGCATGCGCTCACGAAGCTGCTGTTTTCGCTCGTTCGGCATACCCGCTGCATATTCTTTTAACAATCTGTGAACGATCAAATCCGGATACCTGCGGATAGGGGATGTAAAGTGGGTATAGTGCGGAAATCCGAGACCGAAATGCCCGGCATTCTTTTCTGAATAGACCGCTTTCATCATCGACCGCAGCGTGACCTGGTTAATGATATTCTCCTCCGCCGTTCCGTGAACGACCTTCAGCAGCGTTTGCAGCGATTTGGATATCCCCTTGCCGTCAATGTTCAGCGTGTAACCGAATCCCGAAACGAATGCTGCAAGTTCTCGCAAACGATCCCGTTCGGGTGCGGCGTGGATCCGGTAGATGAACGGCTGTGCATCGTCCGCGCGCTTTCGATCTCCCCGGGCGGCGCCGCCACTGATATGTCGCGCCACGGTCCGGTTCGCCAGCAACATGCATTCTTCCACGAGCCGGTGGGCATCGAGCCGGAGTTTTTTCACGATCTCCACGGGTTTATCGGTTTCATCCAGCTTGAATTTCACCTCCGGTGTTTCGAAATCGATGCTCCCCTCCCGCAATCTCTTCCTGAGAAGTGTCTGTGAAAGTTTATGGAGATTGAGCAGAAGGTCAGCCTGATCCCCCTTCCCCGCCTCGATGATCGACTGAACTTCCTCGTAGGTAAACCGGCGCGAACTCCTGATCACCGTCTCTTCGATGGCGTAATCCTTCAACACTCCGCGCGGTGTGACCGTCATAAAAATGGAGTATGCAGGACGGTCTACATTCGGCCGGAGACTGCAAAGGTCGTTCGACAAACGTTCCGGCAGCATCGGTATGACGCCGTTCACCAGATAGACGCTCGTCCCGCGTTTATACGCCTCGCGATCGAGCGCGGAATTTTCTTTTACGTAAAAACTCACGTCTGCGATGTGAACTCCGAGCACAAAGTTACCGTCCTTGTCGGTTTCGAGAGAGAGCGCATCGTCGAAATCTTTGGCGTCATCCGGATCGATGGTCACGATAGGGAGCTTCCGGATATCTCTTCTGCGTTGGTATTCGCTCCGGGAAAGCGCATCTGGAAAAGCTTCCGCATCCCGCACCGCATCGGATGGAAAATCCATCGTAATGTTGAACCTTCGGGCGATCGAACGCAACTCCGCACTCAGCTCGCCGGATCTACCGATCACTTGTGTGACTTTGCCTTCCGGGTTCAGCTGCGGATCGTCCCACTCGTCTATCACGGTCACCACCTTATCACCGTCCGTCGCTCCCGAGAGAAACGCTTTCGGGACATATATATCCCTCCGTACCGACGAGTCGTCAGGTTCGACGAAATAGAAGTTCCTTGTTCGTTTGAGGGTACCGATTATTTCCCGTTGGCTTCTCTCGATGACCTTGACAACCTCCCCTTCAATCTCAATTCCTTCGGCGCTGTGCTTCCGCGCCGGCCTGGCGAAGAGTATTATCTGAACGCGATCGCCGTCGAGGGCAGTACCGAGGTTTTTCGGTGCAATAAAGACCGTCTCTTCCGAATCAAGATCGACGAACCCGTGTCCCTGCCGCGTGGTATAGAGTATTCCCGACCGGTGCAGTTCATCGGGCGCTTTAAAGCCGAAGCGTTTTCCTTTTTCCCGTCTGATTCTCTGATTCGTGTGCAATTCCCGGAGCGCTTCGCGCAGGATCCGGTACGGTTTCTCGTCCGTCAGACTTAATCGACGGGCGAGCTCTTTCGATTTAAACGATTGAGAAGGATATTTTCCGAAAAAATCCAGTATGCGTTTTTTTGTCTCTTCCATTTTTCTTTCTTTATTTCTTATTCATTATGAGTAATGTTTCCTGTCTCTCTTCTGAGCGATGTTCCGTTCACTTATCACTGTACAAATAGAGCCATCTTGCGGTACCGTATCCGGCTATAACGTTCCTAATTCGGATATCAATTAACTCATAGATCCCGGTACATACTGTCCCGAAAGCCTTAAAATGATATGCTATAGTAGAGCCGGGCGGAATTGACGGGCCTCAGGGATATGTCAGTATAGTACTCCCAGCCTCTCGACCTCCTCTCGAGTTCGATGAATAGGTTGGTCCATCGGTCGGAATTGAACACAGGTCCCATCGGAATCTGGAATGAGAAATTAGTATTGTTTATATCGTTGAAGACACGTCCGCCCACGGTCCAGTAAAAGTGTCTTAGTTCTCCGCTGACACGAAGCTCGGCGGTCTCCATCAGATTGCCTCCGTACCATACGATTTCTGCGGTGCGGATGAACCGTACCTCATTCCGAAGGAAGTCGCTGAACACGCTCGATAACAGGGAGGTCGCGACACCAGATACGAATGTGGCAGGTACGCCTCGGCCGAAATCTGCGGATATTCTGCTATAATCGCCCGGACTCAGTTCACCTTGAAATCGTCCCGTCAATATGAACGAGATAGCATCGGTCTCCCGGTCTCCCTCCCACTGCTGATCGTCGACGGTCAGATCTATTTCGAGTTTTGGCTCGTGGCGGTCTCCGGTAATGTGCAACGTCACGACGATCTGTTCCGGTCTGCCGACCGAAACACCGTCTTGTTGCGAGGGGATGCGTTGTCCCGAATACCTCGCAGTGATATTGAGTTCCGGATTGTCCGGAGGGCCGACGAACCTGAGATTTCCTCCGGCATCGAATCTCCGGTAGAATGAATATACGGACGGCTCATTGATTTCTACGTTCCCGATCAGCCGGACGCCGGTCAGGTCGTCGCTGTACAGACGAAGGCTCGATGTTTCGATATGTGCAATAAGTTCTTCACGGGTCGTCTGATTGAATATCATGGTCAACTCGACTCTCCCGTCTGTCTGTATGATGACATCGTAATCGAGTCCTGCAACAAATCTGGATCCGGCGGAAACGGCGGAGGAGTTTCCTCCGTTCCCGGCGGTTAATCCTCTGAAGAATGACTCAAGCGGCGAGACTGAATCCTCAGGTCTCGGCGTATCGTCTACGGTGAAGTAATTTATCACCGTACCGGTTCGATCGTACGCAGTTGTCCGGGTTGGCGGAAAAACGAGACTCGCCGAGCGGAGCAACAGCATACCTGTAAGCATCGACTCGTCGATCGAGCCGGTCAGCGTGATTCCGGCGCCGCCGGTAGCAACAACCAGATCTCCGTAGAATGCCGCTCCGGGCTCCCGGGAGGTCGCCTTCAGCGCCATGAGTTGTCCGTCGGCGCGAAGGTTGAACGAACTGATACCTAAGCCGCGCGTCCGAACAGAGCCGCTTATGCTCATTCTTCCGTCCGGCAGATCTCTGCGCCGGTTTTCGAGCATCAATGAATTGATGAATAATTCGTTCTGCCGGGGTTCGATACTGCCGCTGAAGAGATAGCCGATTCTGTTCCTTGCGAAAACGAACTGTCCCCTCTGGATCTCGAGATTTCCGGAATACGACGGATCGTCGAGCATCCCGCCGATGCTGATCGCCCCTGTCAGATAGCCTCCCAGATTATCCACCTCGGATATGAACGGATCCAGTATCGATAGATCGAATTCGTCCGACATCAGGCGGATGCTGAGCGGACCGTCGGGGAAGCGGTTTGCGCCGTTCGCCGGCAAGGGATCGAACGGTATGAGACCGTCGAGGGAGAATATCACCCGCGCGGAGTCGGTCGGGGAATGCATAAGAACGTCGAAGTACATCAGCTTATCTTCAAACCGAAACGCCCCGAAAATTTCGCCGAATGAAACATTCCTGTATCCTACTTCGGTAATCCTCACCTCGGCGGTGACGAACGGATTTTCACTGGTACCCCTCAGGGATCCGACCGCGTCAGCCCGACCCGAAAACAGGTAACTGCGTCTCCGCATATCTTCCGGGATCGTCAACGAGTGTAAATTTCCCAGATCGAGATCGACGATGTGAACGTCGAGTTGATGTCCTCCCTGCCTCGCCAGCAACCCTGAGAGAGAAACTGTGCTCATTTCGTTTTCGTGAACGATGAACCGGTCTACCCAGACCCCGGCGCTATCGAACCTCAGCATTACCGGATCAACGTTCCTGAAATCAAACTCTCCGTACACGAGTTGCAGTTGGGCGATTTCGGTCGACACTGCCGTCGTATCGAAGTATGCGGATCCCCTGATAGTATAGCTTATGGTGGTATCAATGACAGCGCTCGAAGTAATCTGCCAATCCCTGCCTCTTGCATCGAGCGTAAACGACAACCTGTTCGCAGTAACCGCCCGTGTATAAAGCCGTCTCGCTTCGAATGAGACGATCGAATTAATTCCCGCGATACCGCCGGTAACATAGTCGTTTTCGATATTATAAAACCCATGGAGTCCGTCGAGCAATACGCGGTCGTTCTGATCGATATAGACGAGGTGTTCGACCATGAAGTCGCCGCCGATCGACATAACCGCTTCACTTGACCGGTAGTATCCGTACGCCAGGCCGACTGCGTCGATTTCGAAGAGACCCCTCCCGAGAACGACCGAGAGAGGTGAGATGTTCTTAACGCGGATGTCGTACACAGCATCTATGTTGCGGTCGAAAACAGTCCGCCTGCCGAAGCCAATTGGATCCTGCCTCGCGCCGCTGACGATGCTGTTAATGTCGCTCCGGACTGTGGCGATGATCTCCCTGAGATGTTCCGTCGAAATTTCCACGAATGTAGGAAGGTCGAATTCGCCCGCGATATAGATATCGGCAATTTCCGATTCCAGTTTGAACTCCCTGTTGAACTGATCGATCATTTGCATTCCGACATATATCGACTCGCCGATGAAGGTATAGTCCCGGAACGATGACTGATCCAATTCGATTTCTATCTCGCCGAGCAGCGATTCAGGCCGGTAACCGCTACCGCGTGCGTTTAGCCGGAATGAGAGATCGCTGGCGAACGAAGTATCGTCCAGGATGGGAGCCAGGTCGAGCGAGCGTGCCGCGATATTCATCCGGTACGGAGACGAGGCAAGGTCCTCTATACTCCCGGACCCCGATGCGGATATAAATGCGCCTTCTATAAATCCCTCCATATCGAGCCGAACATCAAAGCCTTCAGCGGAAGCATTGACCGTTACATTTTCGAATCCAATATGACCGTATTCCATCGATCGGATCGATAGGTTCGATTTCGACAACAGTTCACCCGCACGCGTTCCTTCTCCCTCTATTGTCCCGGTCATCGTTATATTGCGGGGAAGGCGTTCGTTGTCGAGCACTCTCGCCGCATCCGCATGCTCAGTCGAAAATTCCCCTTTATACCGCATGACGGGGCCGGTCAGATTGAGAGCGAGATTTCCGCTGTATGTTTCCCCGGCAGTCCGCAGTTCGACGCCGGCAACAAAATCTCTGGGTTTCCCGGTATATCTCCCGGTTACCCGTGCAGTGCCGATGTCTCCGAAAACCGGTATGGTAAAATACGGGAGTAATTTGTTTACCTCGGCGGGGTCGATCTGGCTATCGACGATTGCGGCATCGATAACCAAATCCGGTCCTCGCGCAGTATGAAAGATATTACCGATCACGGAAACTTTCGAGTTGCCGAATCTGGTGGTTACGCCCTGTACATTCAGCGAATCGAGCGATCCGTCGGCAAGCACGCTGACGGCTGCTTCCCCTTCAAGGAACCACACCGGCGGCAGAAAATATTTCAATTCGTCGAAGTGTATTTTGTTGGCGAGCATTGAGAGATACAGCTGTTTGGTCCGTATGTCCGCATCCGGATTGCCGCCGAAGATATTATATCCGTATACCGCCGCCTCCAACTGAATATTGCTCGAGTCGGTTCTGAGCCTCAGATCCCGTACTTCGGAAAGCTCGTTATTAATGACCGCATGGAATGCGAGTTCCTCGACCGTGAATTCCGGTTCCTGTACCTCGAACCGCATCGACCGAACGTCGAAATAATATCCGACCGGTCCGAAGCCTGCTGAAAGATCAATATGTAAATCCCGTACCGAGATATTGCGGTAACTGAGAGCCCGGAAAGAAACCGGATAGCGTCGCGCTGCGGAATCTCCGGCAGGTATGTAATACCTGAAGCTCCCGTTGACGATCTCGATTTTCTCCGCGTGATAACGCCAGCGGGAGGGTTTCGGATCGGCATCCGGCCCGGCATCCGGCTTCTGCTCGACGGTATCTTTCTTTCTGACGAGGTTGCCCAGGTTGATCTTTCCGTTCCGGGAGAGTTTCAGGTCGACGGAGGGTTCGACGAGCGTTATTCGCCGCACTGAGATCTGCCGCCGGAGGAGTGCGAGCGGATTCAGGCGAACATCGATCTCGCGAACGGTAATCGGATCCTCGTCTTCATAGTGCCAGGTGATATCGTGAAGCGTCAGAGTAGTAAAGAAGGTCCCTTCGATCCTCCCGATCGATATATCTCCGTTCAGTATATCCTGTGTCCGTTCGGTTATGAACGTGCGCAACGATTCCCTGAACAGCGAAGTCTGCGTAATTCCGAGGAGTATTGCTAATAGAAACAAAATGACGACTATACTGTAGCCGGCAATTCTGAATACCTTCTTAATCATACCGATGACTCACTGCTCGGTTTGTTCTTTCTGATGTTGAATTTTTCGGATAAGCGAGGATGAAGAACGGCCGGGTGTAAGCTCGATGGTTTGTACTATTCCACCGTGCTGCTCCACTATGTCCTTCCCAACTATTTGATGAACCGCCCAGTCTGCACCTTTGACCAGGACGTCAGGTAGAAGAGTTTCGATTACTTTGATAGGAGTTTCCTCATCGAATATGACAACATAATCGACGCTGATTAGGTTCGTGAGCAGATATGCACGATCGTCTTCGGACATAACCGGACGTTCCGGGCCTTTGAGAATCCGGACCGACCGGTCGCTGTTCAACCCGACATACAACAGGTCTCCCAATCGTTTTGCCTTGTTCAGATATTCGACATGACCACGGTGCAGAATATCGAATGTCCCGTTTGTAAATACAATCTTCTTACCTTCTCCGCTCTGCCGGAGCCGCAATCGATTGAGAGATCCTAGAGGTACAATCTCACCCATTTCCGTCTCCTCCCGGGCCGACAGGTTCTCCCAAGACTACCGGATCGAACGATCGTATCGTCTCGATCAGTTTCTCCTTATCGACGGGAACGATACCGACCTCTTCGCATACCAAACCGCCTGCGAAGTTCGCGACCGCCGCAGATTCCCTCACAGATGCCCCTGACGCAAGCATTACCGTGAGTGTCGCAATGACCGTATCGCCCGCTCCGCTCACGTCGGCGACCTTCCGCGATCGGGTCGGGAGGTGGGTCGTTCTCCCGCTCCGCTCGATGAGTGTCATACCCTGCTCACCCCGGGTTATGAGGACATTCTCAGCTTGCAGTTTATCCTGCAGTTCCTTGCCGGAGACGATGAATTCCTCGTCGCTGAGAAGTCTCGCTCCGAACGCTTCCTCCAGCTCACGCCGATTGGGTTTGAAGACAGTAACTTCGCGATATGCGAAGAAATTTTTAAATTTCGGATCGACGGTCACGGGGATACCATTTTTTTTAATCAGATCGATAACCTCTTCGATGAGGTACGGGGTGAAAATACCCTTGTTGTAATCCTGAAGAATAACCGCGTCGCAACTACCGAGAACGGCTTCGATCGATTCCATCATAACATGAGCATTCTCTTCCGTCAAATCGTCCGTCCGTTCCCTGTCGAACCGGACCACATGCTGGTGATGGGCTATCACCCTCGTTTTGACGGTAGTCGGACGTCCGCTTTCCTGAATGATGCCCGAATCGGAGAAACCCGATTCGCGCAACAGGGATCTGAGAAGTTCGCCGTTCGGGTCTGTGCCGGCCAGACCGAAGAGGAGCGGCTCGGCACCGAGCGCCGCAATATTATTGGCTACATTCGCCGCACCGCCTAAACGGATAGATTCGGCAAACACTTCCACCACCGGTACCGGGGCTTCCGGAGAGACACGCGAAACATTTCCCCAATAATACTGGTCGAGCATCACATCCCCTACAACCGCGATCCGTTTCCCGCCGATATTTCCGAACAGTTCCCTCAAACGATCATCTTTTAGACGCATACCGGTACTAAAAAGTTTTAATTTTACTTTCAAAATTCAAGAATTATACCCAAAAGGTAGCTAAATGGCCTGGGAAATGCAAACGGGATAACCGTTTGTTTTTATTCGGTTAATCCTACCGAACGTCTAATTTGGCCCCTTCCGGTTTTCAAGATTAACTCAGATCGGCCGCTAAAGATTTCGGCAGGTACGCCGATAGTATGGATGCCCGGATCAAGATATCCCTTATAGAGGTCTAACTGATTTGCCGGATGCCCGATACCGAGGATCAGTTCATAACTCCCGCCCGAGGGGGTACACATCGAAACTTCCAGCTTCAGAGCTGCCGGATCGTAATCCGTAAAAAAATATTCCCTGCCCAGGAGTCGCGCGATTCTTTCGAATTCATCGTTCTCCGGTTTGTCCTCTGCCTCGGACTGAAACAACCGACTCACGAGGTATATATAATCCGACGCGTCCGGAGCCTGCAGGAGAGTTTTAAACGAATCGGCTGTTGCGGGGAGGACTGCCGCCAGGCTGCCCGGGTTGTTTATATATACCGGAAATTCCGGTGACCGGTAGATAATGTATTGTTGCGGTGTCTGCGAAAACGAGTGTGTCGACTGCCGCGCCCCCACGCTGGATTCAGGTAAGTATTCGCTATCATCAAACATATTGCCAAGCGCGACCAGGTTATCCGGCGAAACCGAGAATGTGTTTCTTGTGGAATTGCGTGCGTGGCGAATCTTCCATGGCATCGCCGGAATTTCCGCGCGTGAACGATATAGCCGACCGATCCCCTCTATTTGAAGAAGGTGTTCGTAGCGGAAAAAGGCCTGTCCCTGAAGAGCAAGCGCGCGGGTCACCTCGACCTGCCGTTCTACTTCCAATGCTATTTCAGGTTTGAATATCCCCAGACCTCCATAGATGTGGCGCCCCGAAGAACGGCGAGTCCAATCGGCCGCAATGACATCGAATCTCGGATTGTCCGGGATGTCCCAGTAGATCTGCGGAACAATATAGTCATGTATCTCCTCCCGTAACCATAACTCGGGATCCTGGTAATAATCCGTGAACGCCGTCGACCCGTTAAATCCGGGAAGACTTCCATACACGCCTATCGGGGCGGAGCCGATTTTGACCGATGGCCGGATGGCGGTGGCAAGGCGGTAAAATTCTCGTACGAACACGGTAATATTATTGCGACGCCATTGGTGGAGATCGACTCCCCCGCCGTATAACGCAAATGTCAGAGAATCGTCAAAATCCCGCCCCGGATATCTGATATGATCGAAATGCATCCCGTCGAGCGGATACTTCTCGATGAGGTCGAGTGCAACGGCGAGGATATACTCGTTGACGGAAGGAATTCCCGGATCGAGCCACCATTCGTTCTGATAGAGCTTTGCCCATTCGGGACGGATCGACAAAATATGCGGCGGGTCGGTATCGAACGGAACCGGGGATGCTCCCCAGACCTTATACACATTCAGCCAGGCATGCACTTCGATTCCGCGTGCATGGGCTTCTGTGAGGAGGAATTCGAGGGGATCCCAGCCAGGATCGTTGCCTGTAGATCCGGTCAGCTCGCGGGCCCATGGTTCGAACGACGACCGGTAGAATGCATCCCCGCGCGATCTGACCTGGAAAAAGATCATATTGAAGTGGAGTGAGGCGAGGTGATCGACGATCCTGCGCAGGCTCTGCCGCTGTACACTTGGGTCGACGGATTTTGGCCAGTCAAGTCCTCCGAACGTCGTCAACCAGACCGCACGGACTTCATTCCCCTGGGAGAATGCGCATCCGAGGGAGATCATCGAGAATACGATAATCGAGGTAAGACCGGATAAGGTCTTCGACTTCATGTACGCGTTGAAAATTTGAGCATCGCATCGAGAGATGACTTTACCGCCGCTTCATCTGGAGTAATGCCGGTCACTGCATGTCCCGGCCGTTCGAGCAGCGTGAAACGCAACCGGCCGCCGCGTACTTTCTTGTCCCCGAACATGGAAGTAAATATTTCTTCCGGCGTTAGGCGGGAAGGTAGCGGAGGCGGTTCGAGATTCTGCAGTAATTCGACCATCCAGCCGGCATCCGATTCCGGGAGGCTCGAAACGGAAACAGATAAAAATATTTCGGTGATCATTCCGTAAGTAATTGCCTCTCCGTGCGTCAGAGTTTCGTAACCGGTCAGCGATTCGAGCGCGTGACCGACCGTATGGCCGAAATTGAGAATCTCCCTGTATCCCCCCTCCTTCTCGTCGCGTGCAACTACTCCGGCTTTATACGAGCAGCAGCTATTAATAATCCCGGGATAGAGCTCGAGGTCCGGTTTCAGGAGAGCGTTCATCGATCTGCGCAAGCCTTTAAGAAACGCGTTGTCGAGGATCGCGCCGTATTTTACTACTTCGGCCAGTCCACTTCGAAGTTCCCTTGCGGGAAGAGTTTTCAGCGTTTGAACGTCGATGAAAACAAAGGCGGGTTGATAGAACGCTCCGATGAGATTTTTCCCGTACGGCAGATTTACGCCTACCTTTCCCCCAACGGAACTATCCACCTGGGCGAGAAGCGTAGTCGGAACCTGTACGAGGGGAAGACCCCGCATATAGGTTGCCGCCACAAACCCCGCAAGATCACCGACAACGCCGCCGCCGAGCGCGAAGAGAGCTGAATCGCGCGAGATTTGCAGCGAGTGTAATCGATCGTACAGATGAGCGGTCGTTTCGAGAGTTTTGACTCCTTCGCCGGGGGGGATCCGGAGCAGGTCTGTCTTAAATCCGGAATTCTCAAGGCTGGTCATCGCTTTCTCCGCGAATAGTTCTGCGGTGTTTGCGTCTCCAACAAGAATAATCCGATTCGGGAGTCCCTCATCGACGGAGATCGACCCGATCATGCCGAGCGTATCGAGGCCCGTATGTATTCGATATGATGTATGCGGAAGTTCTACAGTTATGGAGTCGAATAACGTCGTCAAGTATCCGTTTCTTTCTTCAATATATCAGCTATAGACGTTAATATCTTTTCCACGACTCTGGGGACGGGAATTCCGGATGTGTCTACGATGATGTCCGCTTCGATGTAATAGCGCTCGCGCTGCTCCAGGAGAGCGGTGATTCTGCGATGAAGTTCGCCTTCGGCGAGCGCTCTGCTATCGGCTCCGCGAAGCAGCGGACGGTGGAGATGACCCTGCAATCGCGGAATCAGATCGTCGGTATCGGTTCGAAGATATACGAGTATTCCATTGGATTTAAGAAAAGCAATCATCCCGCCCACGGTAACGGTTCCGCCGCCGAGTGCGAAGACGGTTGCATCTCTCGATACCAGGTCGTGCATATACGAATGTTCGATCAATCTGAAGTCCGGTTCTCCTGATGTCGCGAATATCTCTTCGATCGATCTGTCCTCGCCCTGTTCGATGACGTCATCGAGGTCGAGGAACGGGTACCCGAGCGCTTCGGCAACGGGCGGTCCTACGGTACTTTTACCGCTTCCCATAAACCCGGTCAGAAAAATATGCCGGTGTTTCATTCGATAGATTTATTTTCGTGGAATATGTTCTGAAAGTACAAAAAAGTAAGGTAGGATTCAATCGGATACCGGAGCGTGATCAGAAACTGAATACCAATCCGATCATAAATACCATTCCGTCCACATTGATGCGTCCCGGGACTGCTCCTTCGGGAAGGGGGAATTCCCTGCCGCCGTAGTTAACGACGGAGTCGGTGAATGTATTTTTCGTTTCGATATCCGGATCGCGGAACTTCAGTTCGGCGCGGATCGCCGTCCGGTGGAATATATAATAGTCGATACCGCTGATAACGTGGATGCTCGGATAGATCGTCCGTGTATCCGGTTCGGCGTTCACTCCCGCAATCTCATACAGACGCTCACCGATATATATGCCCGCTCCACCACCGATATAGAATCTGAGCCGCTCGCTGCTGAACGGCACCGTGAAATAGCCGGTGAGTTCGATCGGGAGGACCCGGTATCCGTCGACGGTCGGAATGAAAAACCGGTCGTCGCCATCAGTGTACACAGTGAAAAAATCACCCGACTTCTCGAGATACTCGACACTCAATCCGAGCGTCAGCTGCAACCCGGGGATCTCGTGACGGACATCGAATCCATATCCGAAAATATGATCGAGCGAATTATGCCTGCTCCGCGCGATCTCATCCTCTCCTTCGGGATTGGTAAACAGACGAGAAGTCGTCGTATAGAGTCCTTTGAACGTAATACTTCGACGATACTCCTGGGAATGAGCCTGGAGATAAACGGACGAAAGCAGCAGCATGACGAGGAGGATTTTCAAACTGTGATTCATGTAGATCGAAGGCTCGGTTACTCAGCGTTCCGTATCAGAATGAAGAACTTATTGTCATCGAAAAACGACATCATCGGCGGGGAGGCGGTGTTCACACCGGTTTATTTCGCCGGACATATGGTACAACGAGAACCGAAACGGAAAGTTCCCCCGTATGCAACGACCCGTTCCGGTTTGTACATCCTTCAGGCATTCGGCCGAGGGCAGGAGCGCAACCGGATCAATCTTTTCGTGAGGAAAATTTATTATAGTCAAATATAATAATAAACTCAATCCGTTGAATCTTTCAGAAACTTTATTACCTCGCCGACGAACCGATTGGGAGCATCGGCATGAACCCAGTGACCGGCGTTGGGGATAGTTACAATGCCGGCCTTGGGATATCTTCGTTTAATGAGCGGTTCATCTTCCTCCCGGATATATGTCGACTTTCCCCCCTTTATGAACAGAACGGGTTTTTGAAATGTACCGTTCAGACGCGGACCTTCGATAATCCCGTCGTAGTATCGCCTGATCACCTCGAGGTTCAGCTTCCATTCGAACGATCCGTTTTCCCGGCGGCCGACATTCTTCATGAGGAACTGCCGAACTCCCGGATCGTCGATCGACTGTGACAATGCGTCATCAATCTCCTGTCTCTTCGAAAACCGCCGCAGGTCGAGACTGAACATCGCCTCGAAGATTTCGTCGTGTTTCGCCGGGTAGCTTCTTGGAGCGATATCGACTACAATGAGCTTATCGACCATTTCCTCATGGTCATCCGCAAGCTTCATGGCAACGCTGCCCCCCATGGAATGACCCAGAATCGATGCGGAAGCAAGACCATGCATTTTCATAAATGCAGCGAGATCATCCGCTAAATCTTTATACGTATGAGAATCTGCATGAGGCGAGCGTCCGTGATTGCGCTGGTCGGGAAGATAAACCATATTCGACACTCCGAGACTCTTTCCGATGCCGTTCCAATTATCGGATGCGCCGAAGAGTCCGTGCAGCACGATGAGCGGGTCCCCGTTTCCATATGTACGAAAGTAGAGGTTCATGAAGTCAGACAAATGAATCGATGAGCGGACCGATGTTCAACGCGCCTGCCGAGAGCGGGATTGATCCGCATCCATATATGTCAAGCACAGGCTGCATGCTTCGGGTGAAGTCACCATGCATATGCATCTACGGGGATGAAGGAGGCGGAGTCCATTCCAGCAAAGCATCTATCGTGCCGTATGAAATCGGATGATACGTTGAACGGGCTCTCTCATATATCTCGAGCGCGTATCTTTTTCCCTCACCTGTTTCCGCCAACCTGGAATAGAGCGGTACAAGGAACTTCCTCCTTCCCATACCGGTCAGGAACGATTCGAGTGCGGGGTATGCCGCCTCATACCGGTGGTCGATGCAATGAAGCAGCCAAACAGTCAATATCTCGGGATTGCCGGTTGCGGTGAACCCGAACGCCGCATCGAGTTCGGCAAGTTGCTCCACGGCCGCTTCGGAGGGAAGTTGCTTCAGGAAATGAAGCCAGTGGTGTGTCGTCCATTGGTTTGTATTCAATGCGGTTGCCGGTTTCCCTTCGGACCAATGCCGGAGCTGCTCCTCCACTTTCGTGAACTCCGTTGACTCGAAAACGGGGCAGTTGTCGGGGAGTCCCGTACTATAAACCCACTCATCGAGTCTCAGCAGGGATTCGAGTTCTCTATCCTGTCCGATGAGATGTTCTCTCAGGTATGCGAGAAATCGTTCGGAGGTCATGGTTTCGAACGCAAACGCATCGAAGTATTGTCTGAGAAACGAGTCCCACCGTTCGCGGCCGACCTGTTTCTCTATCATGTTCAGGAATATCGCTCCCTTGTCATACGCGATGCTCGTCATGCCGTCATCAGGATCTCTGCCTTCGAGATCGAGATGCAGCCGGGTATCCGGACTATTTTCACCCATACCGGCAATCTCGGCAATCAGTTCCTGATATGAGAGAAGAGCCAGCATATCCGCATAATCCTTTCCGTACAGTTTCTCCATGATTCGGTTCTCAATATATGAGGTAAATCCTTCATTTAGCCAGAAATCGTCCCAGGTGGCGTTTGTTACCAGATTACCCGACCAGGAATGCGCGAGCTCATGGGCCACGAGCGAAACGAGCGACCTGTCCCCGGCGAGTATGGTCGGCGTCGCAAACGTCAATCTGGGATTCTCCATTCCACCGAAGGGAAAACTCGGCGGTAAAACTATAATATCGTATCTCGTCCAGCGGTACGGACCGTAAAGCGATTCCGATATATCGATCATCTTTTCCAGGTCGCCAAATTCCCACGCCGCTTTCTGCAGAACCGACGGCTCTGCGTAGACTCCGGACCGGGGACCGATTGCCCGGAATTCTATATCGCCGACGGCCAGGGCAAGGAGGTACGCCGGTATAGGTTGCGGCATGTGAAACGAATAGATCCCGTCGGGTGTTTTTGTCGTACCGTTCTGCGCGCTCATCACCGCTAACAGGCCGAGGGGAACGCTGACCCGGGCCGAATAGGTGATGCGGATGCCCGGACTATCCTGACAGGGCACCCAGGTCCTTGCCAGAATCGCCTGTGATTGTGTGAATAAGAACGGATGAACGCCCCCCGTCGTCTGTTCCGGTTCGAGCCATTGCAGTGCCAATGCCCCGGGATCGGTACGATAATAGATGTTTATTTTCTCTGTCTCAGGCAGCAGAGAGACGGTTAGCGGCTGTCCTAAAAACTCGACCGGTTTTCCAAGATCGTATTTCGTTTCGACATCGGTATCGTCGAGTGTAATCCGATCGATGCTCAGATCGCGGGTGTCGAGCACGACGTGCCGGGCTTCGGTTTTATTCTCGAGATGCAGCGTCGCACGGCCTGCAATTCTTCTGTTTTCGAAATCCACCGAGATATCGAGATCGATGTGGGTCACGACTACTTCATCGGGTAACGCAAATGATTGAACGTCTATGTCCTGCGCGCGCGGTTCATCCGTGCCCTTGCATCCGGCGGCCAGGAATCCGAAGAACGGAATCAGCAGCATGGTCAACATTCTTATAATCGCGTATCTCATCATATCTCCTTCGTTAAATTGATAACAGGATCGAGAGGTACGTCCGTGGTATCCCCCTGATAATAAACCCGCTCGAGAAATAGTCCCGACGGGGGAGCAGTCAGTTTAGCGGGAAGATCCGATTTCAATTCGAACATTCGTTCGACTTCCTCCGGATCCATACCGCCCCTTCCCGCTTCGACGATCACGCCCATCATCTGTCTGATCATTTTCCACAGGAAATGGGATCCGAATATCCTGATGAGAATCATCGTATCGGTCTCTTTTATGAGTATATCCTCAATCAGTACCTTTGTCGATTGCTCTTCGGGATCGGCTGCGGTAAAAGAGCGGAAATCCTTCATCCCGACGAATAGCCTCGCGGTGCGTTCCATCCGGCCCACCTGCAATTCATCTTTTACCCACCATACATATCTCTTGCCGAAGGCCGTTCTCCGTTTGGAAATCTGATACAGATAGGATCTGGCAACCGCACTATGACGGGCATGAAATCGCGGATGCGCTCTCTCAACTTCGAGTATGCCGATATCCGAAGGGAGCAGATCATTGATACCTATCCGGATCGCCCGCGGTTCGAGCTTTGTATCAACATCGAGATGTGCAACCTGGCGTAGAGCATGAACTCCCGCATCGGTCCGCCCGGAGCCGTAGATTTCGAAGGATTGAGTTCGAAATACCTTTGCGGCGGCATCCATTAACTGGCCCTGGATGGTACGGACGTTTTTCTGATATTGCCATCCGCGATAGCGGGTTCCTTCATATTCGATAAAAAGTTTAAATCTGGGCATGGGTGCGTGCGGTTGGCTACTGCCTGAGGTTGTCGGTTGTAGATGTTATACGGTATACGCAGGAAAATCTCGACAGAGAGCTGTTTCGGATGTTCATCTGATGAAAAGGCGGAATGTCCAAGCAGTTTATTCCGATGCAGAAATGAAGGCCGGAAATCAGGTGATACTCATTCAAACGCGTCAGTACTGAGATATCCTATTATAATGAGCCGTTCACATTCCGGGGAGTGCTGGAATGATCAGCTGGCGATCGCTACACAACCGGATTTAAGACCTGAACCGTAGTTGTGAGATAGAATCTGTCGATACGGACATTAAACGGCGTGCCGTCCTTGCGCTCCATCCGGAAGGTTCCCTCCATCGTTCCCCATTCGGTATTCAGCGGGCAGAAACTTGTATACTCAAATTCCTCACCCGGGGACAATGCGGGAGTCTGGCCGACAACTCCCGGACCGCGTACGTCTTCCCGATCCCCTTCCGCATTAATGATGATCCAGTGCCTGCTCTGCAGCCGGGCCCATTGGTCTCCCTCGTTCGCGATCTTAATCCGGTACGTAAAGAAGAAACTCTTGGCGTCGGGATTGGACCTTTCGGGTACAAACTGAGCGATTGCCTTCACGCGGATTCCATCGGTGAGGGCATCGGAAAACAGATTGCCCGGCGATTTCTTTGTCGTTGCTACCATCGGGATTTCGATCTGATGAAAAATAAATACAAGGTACGTAAATTTTCGGGCTATTCAAAGCTAACTGAGACCAATGGTTCAGTCGTTATTTATTCTGCAACTTCGCGGATATCTTAACCGGCCCGTTTCGTCCTCGGTTTCCGAGCGTGGGGACCCGCAGGCGTTATCCGGCTGAGTTCGGCGCGCATCCGGGGAAGGGCACCCGGATAATTTGTTCGTATAAATTCGATAAGCTTTTCACGTATCTCGCACCGGAGCTCCCACGCGTCGCCCGAATCGCGGGCGCTCATGAGGGCACGCAACTCGACGGTTTGCTCCTTCGACTCGGTGGTGTGAAGTCTGCAAACCTTCCCGTCCCAATATTCAGATTCTCCCAGCATTTTTTCAAGCGCCTTCCGTATCTCGTCAATCGGGACCGTGTAATCGACGTAGATGAAAACCGTTCCGAGGATATCTGCCGATATCCGCGTCCAGTTCTGAAACGGATTTTCGATAAAATAACTGATCGGCAGAACGAGTCTCCGGAGATCCCAAATCCTGACCACGACGTAGGTAAGCGTAATCTCCTCGACGCGCCCCCACTCGTTCTCGACGATCACGACGTCATCGATCCGGATCGGCTGGGTGAGCGCGATCTGAATTCCCGCCAGAATGTTTGCGAGGGTTCGCTGGGCGGCGAGTCCGATGATTAATCCTGCGATTCCGGCCGAGGCAAGGATGCTCGTACCGAGCTGACGGAAATTTTCGAAATTCATCAGCACCGCGGCCATCGTCAGGACGACGATCACCAGGACGACGATTTTCCTGATGATATCCACCTGAGTATAAATTTTTCTTGCGGTCAGATTATCGTCGACGTCGAGCTTATATTTTTCCAGTATCAGATCTTCCAGCACATGCATGATCCTGATCAAAAGCCAGGCTCCGGCCGCTATCTGTGCGATTGTAAGCAGAAGGAAGATACCGGAGATAAAATTCTCCGATGGCTGGTACGGCATCAGCGGTATGACGAGCCGTAACGCTATCAACGGAAATATAATCCGCAGCGGTTGTCTGCAATGTTTGTAGATAGATTTATCCAGAATCAGATCGGTCTTCCGCGCGATCTGCCTGATAATCCTGAAGAGAAGAAAATGAACCGACACACCGATGCCGTACGCGATGAAAATATAAAGGATCGACCATAATTGATCCTCCCAGGTGTGAATAAATTCGGGCATAGTCAGATCTCCTATATTGGTGAGGGAGTGTTTAAGATAATTTGTCCGGTAACTCTCGAAGGCAAGACACCGGAACAGATTCCGTTGTACCACAGTGAATGAACGGACGTAATTTCGGAGAGGAAGAGCAGAACTATATAATCTAAAAAAATACGATAAATGACAAGTTATCGATGGTTTATGCCATCGGTGCCGGTCGGCAATTTACCCTTAACCGGACAGGAGAATTTACACGAGGGGGGACTGAGACGGCGGCCGTTCATGCCGGACATAAGCGACAGGGTCGGCAAGGGCATCGACTGCACCGGGTTCGATGCCGCGCCACTCGGCGATTTGTGAAATGACCATTTTCCTGACGCGATCGCGCAGCTGCGGTATTTCCGCAGCGGTCAAAATGTCGGTCTCAACCGGAGGGAGAACTTTTAATTTGATGCGCTGCGGTTTTCCGAATTTCCATGATCGTTTCGGGAGACAATCGCGGGATCCTTCGACGACGAGCGGTAATACGGGGACTTTATACTTGACGGCAAGGGCGAAGGCGCCGTCGGTAAATCGGTGCACAAGACCATCCGGAGATCGCGTGCCTTCGGGAAAGAACATGACCGAGCATTTCCGTTTGATAACATTCGCAGCTTTGATGAACGCCTGAGCGGCTTCCCGCCTGTTACTCCGGTTCACGGGTATATCCGCCGCCAGTTTCAGCATCCAGCCGATAACGGGGAGTTTGAACAACTCGATCTTTGCCACCCACTTCATCTCCCATGGAAGATGTGATATTAGTGGAATATCGGCGAAGGATTGATGATTGCTGATTATCACATAGGGTCGACGCGGATCGGAAATTACTTCTCCGGAAACTTCGAGTTTCCAAAGCGGATTCATCCGGGTGATCGCGACACCCAATCGTCTGAAGAAATAGCCGGTCCGGTATCTCACCGGATCGCGATCGAATAAGCGGACAACCGCTAGCATCGGAAGCCAGGCAAGTATCAACATTACGGTAAAGAACCAAATACGGAGGGAACGGAGCGAATCCTTCATGCAGTCAGCTTCCGGATAGACTCTTCGGTTAACCTGAAAACTGTCCACGCATCCATCGGGACGGCGTCGATGCTGCGATAGAACTCGATCGCCGGACGGTTCCAATTCAGCACCGACCATTCCATTCTACCGCAGTTTCTATCACGGGCAACATGGGCAACCTTCTTCAACAATCGGATACCGATTCCTCTCCCGCGGAATTCAGATCTGACAAAAAGATCCTCTAGATAGATCCCCGGCCGTCCGGTGAATGTCGAGAAATTATGAAAGAACAACGCATATCCGGCCGGGGTATCGCCCAAATATCCGAGAAATACCTCAGCATACCTGCGCTCTCCGAATAGATGAGTGTGCAGCAGCGATTCGGTGATTTCGACGGTGTGAGCAAGGCGTTCATATTCGGCTATGCCCCGAATAAATTCCACGATCAGAGGAACATCGGCCGGCTGAGCCTCTCTGATGACGATCGGTGTTTCCGGATTATTTTCCACTATACTTTTCCATAGTTCATATAATAGATACCGCCGACCGTTATACCGAAGAACAGGTATAAGAAAGGATAACCTTGGGCTCGACGGTCTGATCGTGCCGGATTCCTGCCTTCCGCTGTCCGGTGTCATTCCCCTCACAGGCTGATCGATGAAGCGACGGCGGTCGTTGCCGCGCTACTCGCTGCGTTTCATCCTGAGGGCAAGTCGCGCAATGCGTTCTCCGAGAAGTCGTGCATCCGCCAATTCATATTCATCGACATCCATATGAGGAGCCGTTTCCGTCATGGCTGTCGCCCCGAAAGTCCCCCATGCTTCATATAACGGTCCTGCGACGATCGCTCCGTTATTCATCATTGCCATGAGCAGTGAAACCACAACAATCTCCTGACCTCCTGTCCTGCTGCCTCCGGTACAGAATGCACCGCCGATTTTTTCGAAGAACGGGAGCTTATACTCGAAATACCATTTATCGATGAACTCCTTCATAGGAGCCGCGACATTTGCGTAGTAGCTCGGCGAACCGAGAATAATCCCGTCTGCGGCGACGAGATCCTCACGCGTTACCTCTTCGACACGTTTCCTCACAACCGTAACATCGTTTACCCGACGTGCACCGGTTTCGACCGCCTCAGACATTTTTTCCGTGAAGCCGGTTAAAGAATAATACGCGATCAGCACCGTCGCAGGTTCGCCGGCACGGACCTGCGTCGATGTCGAGAGACAAACTAATATTAAAACGAAGTATCGCAGCATATATCTATGCATATGAATCCCCGGTCTGTTCAGAACAGGGTCATATTACATAAATTCAACAAACATTCCAATAATCGGGGTATATGGAATACTGCAGGTGAATAATCCTGGGTAGGTGAAAAGGTGAGAGGCAAGAGATGAAATCCCACAGGCCGGGAACTGTTCCGGGCGCGGTCTGGCATATGCAGCTGCAGCGGCGATATAACCTGTATGCAGAAAAAGTCCGGGAGCGGACGATCGTGATATTGAGACAGACGATCCGTTTCCGGACTTTCGATGAGTTAAACTGCGTTATTCGTATCTCAGCGATTCAACCGGATCAACTCCCGCGGCCTTCCGTGCGGGGAACACACCCGCGACAAATCCTATGAGTGCGAGAATGCCTACGGTTAAAGCCATCGTTGAGGAAGAGAGAATAGGATTCCCGAAGAATTGCCATGCACCATCGCTTAAGCCGAGCGACTGGACGCCGAACACGACGGCCGCCGAGAATGAGAGGCCGATTGTTCCGCCGATAAAGGAAATGAACACCGCTTCGAAGATGAATTGCGACACGATATGGCGGTTTCTCGCACCGATCGCCTTCCGGATACCGATCTCTCTCGTTCGTTCTTTGACGACGACATACATGATATTCGCGACACCGACACCCGCGATCAGGAGCGTAAAGAATCCGACGGTGAATAAAAATATCTCGACTCCGGTTGCAACCTGCCGGCTGATACGCTCCGATTCGACAAAATCCCAGATTGGAAGCGCGCGTTCGTCCGCGGGATCGAATTTATATTTTGCCCCCAGAATCCTCTTCATTTCTTCTTTGATGAGCTCCTGTTCCCGCGGATTGTTGGGGCGAATGAGAATCGAATGTACCCAGGGACTGCCGTACATCGCGCGGAACGTGGTATGCGGAATGATCGCCCGGTTCGCATCCGGCCCGTTGTTCATCGCAGTCTGGAATTTCTCCTGCATGACTCCGACCACGATGAACGGCACGTCGTCGATGAATACCCGCCCGCCGACCGGATCCGTGTCGGGGAAAAGACGTTTCGCAATATCATCCCCGAGGAACACGACGCGGCGCTGCTGGTTTACGTCGCGCAGATTGAGGAACCGGCCTCCCTCGACGGGAAACATCGACCGCATTATGTCGAAGTCGGGATTTACCCCTTCTCCGTAGGTACTGGTGGACGCGTATTCGGTGCGCAGCCTCATCCCCCATCTGCCGTATTGCGGACTGATCTTTTCTATCTGCGGAATAGTTCTATGCAGCAGATCCACATCCTCCTCGGTGAAACGGATGCGTCTGCCGATACCGAGTCCTTCATGCGTGAGACTGGTCTGTCCCCCCCAGACGATCATCATCTGATTTCCCGCATTCAACATCCCTTCGAGCATTTTATTTCCCAATCCTTCACCGAAAGCGAGAAGAAGAACGACGGCGATCGTCCCCCATGTAATTGCAAGAACCGTAAGAAAGGTTCTGAGTTTTTGCTTCCTGATATCCTGGAAAAATTCACGGATTAAAATCAGCCACATAAGGCCCTCATGAAATTATCAACTTCCGGAAATTTGGCGGCGCTTATTCTATTAACGGCCGTCCGGGAATGCCGTCCATCCGTTTTTTCATTATTGTTACGATCTCAGGCATTCGACCACATCCAGACGCGCCGCCCTCCGTGCCGGCAGAAGTCCGGCGGCAAGGCCGACGATCGCGAGCACCGCAAACGCTCCCAGGCCGACCATGGGAGTAAACTGGGGTGTGCCGACGAATTCCTTGATCGGGATAAACTGCATACCCTTCACCACCAGCCATCCGATGCCATACCCGAGAACCCCTCCCATCCCGATGACAAAAAAGGTCTCAGCGAAGAACTGTACGATGATATTCCACCTTTTGGCGCCGACCGATCTCCTGATGCCGATCTCGCGCATGCGTTCCTGTACGACGACGAACATTATGTTCGCAACGCCGATCCCTCCCACAGCGAGCGTGAATGCACCGATCAGTCCCATGAACAAATTAAATCCGAGGAAGAAGTAATACTGAAATTTCCAGAATTCATTCGTATCCCAGATACCGATCGCATCCTTATCGGTCGACGCAAACCTGTGCTTTCTGCCGAGAACCTGATAAATCTGATCGTGTACCTCTTTGAAGGTGACCGGATTGGCAGGCGTGTAAATGATATTATTGATTCTGTCCGTACCGAATATAGCAGAGAACGTTGTTGCGGGGATGAATGCGCGATCCTGATCGCGCGCCTGGTACGATGAATTCTGATTTTTCGGTTCCATCACCCCGATTACCATAAAGGGTATGCCGCCGACGGTGACAAGCTCACCGATGGCGTTCGATTGGCCGAACAGGATCTCCTTCAGCTTATCGCCCAGAAAGACGACCCTCCTTCGCTCATCGATATCGATCTTATTAATGAAGCGCCCCCCTTCCTGTGCGAATATATTTCGCATCGACCCGTAAATCGGAAAAATTCCTGTCACGTTCGGTGTATTGGCTCTGTCGCCGTACCGCACCTGCGTCCCCCACCGGGTATATTCGGGACAGATATCGCCGATCTCCGGAACCTGTTTTTGAAGCAGCCACGCATCCGACTCACGGAAGATGATCTGTCTCCCGATGCCGTAACCTTCATGTGCAAGGGATGTTCTTCCGGGGAAGAGAATGACAACTCTGTCGCCTATGCCGCGCATATTGTATGCCATCTGGTCTTTGAATCCCATCCCGAAGGCGAGCAGCACGATGATCGTTGCGGTTCCCCACATAATGCCGAACACGGTAAGAAATGTGCGGAGTTTCTGTTGCCGGATATCGCGGATGAATTCCGATAAAAGCGAGAGTATCGACATATCTCTTATGATGACCGATCTAATTAGGAGGTTAAATAATTCAGCTCGGAGCCGTGAACAGGGTCGCGGGGCTGCCCCGAGACCCGTTCGTTTCCTTTTCTCATTATCTAACGGTCAGGCGTTGTACGGGTTTTTCAAGCACCGTATCCCCCTCGTTCAATCCCTCTTTGACTTCGATATTTATTGCGTCGCTCAGACCGGTTTTAATCGAGACTTGCTTTCTCCCGCCTGCTCCGTCCGGGACATCGACGTACGCATCGCCGTTTTTAAAGGTAACGGTCCGTTCGGGAATGACGAGAATATCTTCCTTCCGTGCGATTATGATATCTGCATTGGCCGAATAGCCTGCCCGGAGGGTTACGCCGCCCGCATCGGTAATCGTGATCTCAACCGGAAAGACAGTCGCGTTATCCTGCTTCTGGGCTTTAAGGGATATCTTGATCACCCGTCCGCTCACTGTTGCATCTGGAAGCGCACCGATCTTCACATCCGCCTCCATTCCTTCCTCCAACTTTCCCACGTCAATTTCATCGACGTTCCCCTTGAAGAGCAGATTATCCATTGCCGCCATAGTCATCAGGGCGGTTCCCGCCTGGAATGAGGTCAGCGGTACCACCGGATCTCCGATATCCACCATCTTCTCAAGGATGAAGCCGGTGATCGGAGCCTTGATCAGACTTTCTATGACTGTTTCGCCTATGGTGACCCGGCCGGATTCGAGGAGTTCCAGATTTTCTCTGCGCATCTGAAGTCGGATGGAAGCATCGTCGTACCGTTTTTGTAATTCCTCGAATTCACGGTCCGAGATAAGCCCTCGGTCGCGCAACTGGGTATTTCGCCTGAGTTCGCGGCTCATGCTCTCCATCTCAACCTCGCCGAGTTCCACATTACGCTTCGCTTCGGCGAGCTCGAGGGGTGTCGGATCGGGACGTATCTCGATGATCGGGTCGCCGGCTCTGACGAAGGTCCCGGGCTCCGCAAAAATTTTCTGTACCACTCCGGAGATTTTGGATTTTATCTGAATCTCCGTCTCGGGTTGAATATTCCCCACGGCAAGCGCCTTTTCCACGATCGTGCTCTTCTCGACCGTGACCGTTCGGTCCGTGCTTTGATCGGAGCCCGAGTTGCCGGAAGTGAGCATGACCACTATAGAGGCAAGGACGACGAGTCCTACGGAACTGAAAATTATCTTGCGCTTCATTGAAATACCCATTGGAAATATTTTTGATAAATTGAGGTGATTTTGTCTATATCCGGGTGCTTGTTGTATATACGGGGGGGATTTTGAATAGTTACACAGCGATGCCGGTAATACCGGCCGAACCGGTCGTATAAAATCATGAACGCTCGTTTATACATGCCGGCCCCTCATCGACGCTGTGTGTGTTGTCAGAAGTGTTTTCTGTGCGGCAGGGGGTTTTCAGAGAGTCAGCCTGACTCCGATGTTGATTCTTCGCGGATCGTAATAGGCGCCGGGATCGCCGAGTTCGCCCCCGATTCTGCCCGTCGAATCAATCCACCTGACGTTTTTGGAATTCAGGATGTTCCGTACATCGGCGAAAACGGTTATTTCGATCCCGGATGAAGGAGAGACAGAGATATCGTATTCAATCTTTACGTTCAGGAACAGATTCGACTGCATCCTCGCATTATTGGGGAGAAATACCTTCGTGGTGTCCACGGGGGTGTAACCGTCCCTCGTGGGAAAGTAGGTATACGGGCGGCCGCTGTTATATAGAAGAATTAAATTTCCATGGACCGACCTGTTAAAAACAAATTCCAGATCCCCTTTGATCGAATGGCGTTGATCCCAGCTCAGCGGATACGGTTTGACCGCGAGCGGAAATCCCCACTGCGCATAATTGAGCGTCTGGTCTACGTACTCGCTGATTCCCTCAGCGTACATATATGTGTACGAAATGCTGCCTGTATATGGTTCGCCTTTTTCCTTTGCGATGACGAATTCCATCCCGTTCGCCGTCGCTTCTGCATTGTTCACATATGACGCATAGCCGTAATCCCCCGACGACTTGCTGTCGAAAGGAATAAGCGTTTTCGAATCGATCTGATTCTTGAAGTTTTTCCGGAACATCGTTATCGAGACGACGACGTCGTCTCTGACTCCGTACTTGAATCCACCTTCCCACATGATCGTTCGTTCCGGTTCGAGATCTGGATTTCCCGCCTGTACGTTTTTGATTCCTTCCCTGATCTGTGCGGGGTGCATGCCGGAGTAGAGGAGATCGAACAGCGGATACTGAAAGTAGTGTCCGAAGTTTAAAAAGAAGAATGTTGACGTACCGACCGGCGCTGCAAGCGCGATCCGGGGGCTGACCTGATGATGTATCCGTGCAGGCGCATATCCGGTGACCACCTGTTCGTATTCTCCCGGACTCCGGGGAATGAATTCGACAATCGGCCGGGTTGCGGTCGGATCCAGAAAATCCCAGCGGACTCCGAAACTGATGCTCGTACCGTCGCGTACGAGCTCTATCTTATCCTGCAGGTAGATACTCCCCGACCGCGGGCGGTACTCGTAGCCGTTGCTGTAATTCAGAAGCGCTGCATCGGGTATCGGTTTACCGAAGTACGTGAGTTGCGGTTCAAGTTTTATGAGCTCGGAGGTCAGATCGTACATGTTATATTCGACTCCGAACTTTACGATATGGCTAAGGGCAATGTGAGCGGTAAAATCGCCTTTCAGCGTATACACGATCTGACGTGCATCGGCATGCCAATATCTCTGACCGCCGACTATGTACCGGAGGAAAAAATCGTACTCATACGGTTCCGGATCTGCGGGGATCGATCCGCGCTCATTCAGTCTCGACCGGTGATAATAGCGGCTTGCGGTTATGGAATAAAACGCATATTTCCCGAGGGTATGGTTCAGCGAGAAGGCAAGCCGGTTGGTATCGGACTTTCGCGACGGCAGTCCTGTCAGATTAAACCGCCAGCTGAACTCGTAATCGTGCCACCGGCGCACCGAATACACGCCGTGCAATGCCGCCCTTATCTTGGGGGAGATATAATAATCGAATTTGTTAAAGCCGGAAAACTCGCTGCTGATCGGTGAATTGAAAAAATGACGGAAATCCTGCCACCAGCGTGTATCGTTGATATTAATCAGATGTGCCGTATAATAGTAAGCACGGTTTTGACGTATCGGGCCGCCGGCGGAGACCTCGAATTCACTCTGTCTGTTCTGCTGCCGGTTCCAGTCCGACGGAAGCCAGCTATCTCGTTCAATGCGTATTCCCGCGTGATGCCGGTTTGTACCGCTTCGGGTAATGATATTCACGACTCCCGACAGAGCGTTTCCGTACTCTGCTTCGTATCCGCCTGTATGAATCGTCAGTCCGGTAATCGCGCTCCTGGGCAGGTTCATCGAGGGGCCGCCGCCTAAGACATCCTGAATCGGAAGACCGTCTACGAGAAAGAGAACCTCGGTTGTCTTTCCTCCTCTAACGTTACCTTCTATCGTCGTACCCGGCTGCAGCGCCAGAACTTCCCGAAAAGAAGAGACGGGTAATTTTTCAAGCTTGACGCCGCCGACGGCATAAACGGTAGCGGGCAGGTCGCGTTGGATTAACGGACGATCCGCCCTGACGATAATTTCACCTATTTCGAGCGAAGAAGGGTCGAGGTCGATATCGATGCGAGTGCGAAGATCGGGTAGCACGGTAACGTCTTCCATTTCAACCGATGCAAATCCGACCATACTGAACCTGACGCTATACACGCCCGCACGGACGTTTCCGATGAGATAGTAACCGGATGAATCCGATGCGGATCCGTAATGGGAATTAAGCACCACGATATTCACTCCGGGAAGCGGTTCGCCGGTTGATTTATCTCTGATTCTGCCTTCGAGTACCCCGGTTATCCCGAGCGACTTCGCCGGGGCGACATAAACGGACAGCAGTGTGGCGAGTATGAAAAATAGCCGCACCGGCACTCCACTCAAAGGATTATATTTCATACTTCAGCGAGCTCCCCATGAACCAGGTAAACGAACGGATCGGGTACGCGGCATTTATTCGAAGACGAGACAGGACTCGGCGGGCGATATTGTTACACATTCACGCGGTGATACCCATTGGTCTATATGGCAAAGAGAAAAGATGTGCGGACCGAGCTCGACAGGAATCGTCCTTTCAAAAATTTTCAAACTCCCGCGCAATATAAAAGATTCCGGCTTCGCGATCATCCGTACCGAACAATTGGGGTCGTAATAATACCTGAATACATCCTGCCGCAGGTCTCTGCCCTCGCCATCTATGAAATTCCACTGTACCCCGAGAGTAAGCGTGTCTCCGGGATCCATGGTCAGCACGCCGGTACCGCTTGCGTACTTCCCGAAGCGAATGCTCGATGCCGAGAGTGTGAATTCACGGAAATATCCGGTATCCCGCTCGAGCGATATTACGAACGGACCTTGGATTGCGGAAGGCGCACTGAAGGTCTCGTCGAATGTATTCACCACGCGGATCCGAATATCCAGATAATTTTGAGTAAGGCTGAACATGTACTCGGGCAGCAGGGTTCCGCTGAAGATGTCCTCGGGATCGCGATAGGGAGGCAGCGATTCATCGCATACACCTCCGGTGAATATCAAGCCGCAGAGCAGGATGAACAGCATGTGTTCCGCCCGTATAGATTTATATGCAGATCGACGATTTCTATACTTTCCCCATCGAAGAATTAACTTGGGCGGATACATGGTTTCTCAGGATCGGTAATATATGAAGTCCGGGACGGACGGGAAAACACTCTACCCGCGAGCATACGATAATTTTGTTTCAGAATCAAGGGGGAATATTTCCGGGATTGAGGCTCACCGGACAATCTTGAGCACAATCGCAGCATCTGTCTACATCCGGGAGCTACAGGATCTGAGAAATTTCCGGTAAGCATCCGAAGGGACCGGTTTACAAAATGAAGGCTCGCTGGAATGAAAATTGTTTCAGATGGCGGACAAAATCGGCATTTTTTTGAAGATTATTTATAAATGATGTATGTTACCCGGACACTCATATATCTTTATGCGAGGTATCAAATGCGTATGTATCGACTGATGCTGATTGCAGCCGTGACTATGTCTACCGCAACCATGGATGCCGTTGAAGGCAACGAACGGCCGCGTGCACGTGATATCGGCATACGGATCGGAATATTTCAACCCGGCACCCATAATGCCATCACCGATGTAGAGGGAGTGAAGGTCGGACACCGGACGATCGTGGACGGATCGGATGTCCGTACGGGCGTCACTGCAGTTTTTCCGCATGGGGAAAATCTATTCCGCGAGAAGGTTCCCGCCGCTATCGAGCTCGGGAATGCCTTCGGAAAGCTTACCGGGTACCCGCAGGTTGAGGAACTCGGCGAGCTGGAAACTCCCATCGTTCTGACGAACACACTCAGCACGTGGATCGCCGCCGCTTCAGTTGCAGAATATATATTGGGTTTCCCGGGGAATGAATCTGTACGATCGGTTAATCCGGTCGTGGGCGAAACCAACGACGGACACCTGAACGATATCAGAGGAATGCACGTTACGCGGGCGCACGTCTTGGAGGCGCTCGATAATGCACGCGATGGCGCGGTTGATGAGGGATCGGTGGGCGCCGGCACCGGTACGACCGCTTTCGGCTGGAAGGGTGGTATCGGCAGCTCGTCGCGCGTGCTGCCGGAAGAGTACGGGGGATATACGGTCGGAGTTCTGGTGCAGTCGAATTTCGGCGGCGTCCTGAGCATCGACGGAGTACCGGTCGGGAGAGAGCTCGGCCGGTATATGTTTCGCGATGGAATCGAACGGCAGGAGGGCTCGGTGATGATAATCGTTGCGACCGACGCGCCTCTGACTGCGAAGTATTTAAAAAGACTCGCCAAGCGCTCGCTCCTGGGACTCGGCCGGACCGGTTCACCGATGACCCACGGGAGCGGGGATTTTGTGATCGCGTTTTCGACCTCGAAGAAGGTTCGGATCGAAACTGTCGATTCGCGGGAAGAGGAGCGAATTGTGCTGAAGCAATCGGAGTTAACACCGCTGTTCCAGGCAACAGTCGAGGCGACCGAGGAGGCAATTTACAATTCGCTCTTCAAAGCCGAATCGATGACGGGGTACCGCGGTGCGCGTGCGGAGGCCCTTCCCATCGAGAAAGTGGTGGAGCTCCTGCGATCGTACGGCAGATGATAGGTGCCGGAGCTCTCATCTCTATAGAACAGCTGATGGGCAGACTTGTTATTTCCCTTCGTATTTAACTATTTTGAGGATTCCGGTCCCGGAGATGATACTCTCGAATACCGTAGGGGTCAGTCGTTGGCGCATATTCCTGATGCTCTGCCCGGACTCTGATCCGGACAGAGCATCAGGAAACGGGAAGAGCGTATCGGATTTACCTTCGGACGGAAGACCGGGAATCGCCGTTGATTTATCGGCTCCCTATCGCCCAATCCGGAACAATTACCACGTCGATGCGACGGTTTTTAGCCCGCCCCTCTTCTGTTTCGTTGCTTGCTACCGGACGATTGGGACCGTACCCGCTCGAAGTCATATCGAGCTGCATCCCTATATTCGCTCGTATGTATTCCGCAACAGCCTGCGCCCGTTCTTCCGATAGACGTTGATTTAATTCGATGCTCCCGCGGGAGTCCGTATGTCCCTCAATGGCGACCTTGCAATTCGGGTATTGTTTGATCGCGTTCTGTACTTTCGTCAGCAGACCGAAGTACTGAGGTTCGATGATCGAGCGGCCGACCGGGAATGTCAGTCCGTACAATCGAATCAGCACGTTATTTCCGTCGAGGAAAACGTTGCCTTCGTCGGGATTGAACAGATCGATCACCTTGCTGATCGCTTCGTCGCGTCTTCGTTGCATTTCGAGCTGACCCGCAAGATCGCCTTTCTCCGCCAGCTGATTCCGTAGTTGTGCAACTTCATTTTCCAGCTGTTGAATTCTTCCGGCAGATTCCTGTTCGCGATGCTCCAGGCTGCGGATCTTCGAGGCTATCGCTTGTACGGGGCCTTCGAATCCTTCATCGAAACGCACTTCTAAACTCGCGGCTTCCGCAATCTGCCGCACCGGCATCTCGGCTTCGAGAAGGATTTCCTCCATCGACTTTTTCTCATTCTGAATCTGTGTGATCGATCGATTGAGGTGCAGCGCATGTCTGGCTTTGTTTACGGCTTCCAGAGAAGTCCGGTTAGCTTCCTCGGTATCGTACCTGTCCTGCTGCAGGAGCGCTTCCGCTTTTTGTACCAGCGTTTTTGCCTCGGCGAGCGTTTGGGGAACATTCCTGACCGCACGCTGTCCGTCCGCCTGCTGGAGCAATTCGCGGGCGGTGTTCAGGTAGTTTGTCTTGATGGCATCAAGCTCGACGGTGCGATACTGGTTTTCGGCGAGTTGTGCCTGTTGGCGGGCACGATTCACGTTACCTTCCTCGAGCGCTTCCGCGGCCTCCCGGAAGATTCCCTCTGCCCTGTTCCAGTTTTCGGAACTGTAGACCGGAGCGTCGGCTTTCATGGCATCATTCCGTGCCGCGATAGCTGATGAGAACGTCACTTCACCGAGCCTCGATGCTTCCATCGCACGTTTGAAAGCATCTGATGCACGGTTTAGTTCTGTCCGGATATTTTCGATGTTCCTTTCCTGCCTGAGGAGTTGTTCGGCTGCATTGTAGTGCCGCATGCCGGTTTCAAAATTCTTCGGGCTGTACAGATCGGCATGCATCGCTTTCGCCTCTTCGAGCGTTCTGTCGATTTCCCCGAAGAGCTGTGCACGGATGTTCTGTTGAGCTCCGGTAAGTGCTCCACCGGCGGCCGGCTGACCGGAACCGCAGCCCGAGTAGACGAGGAGTGTTATTGTTGCAGCCGCTAACATCAGAATCCGTAGCATTCTCATAGGACCTCCGAATGAGTATTGTATGATTGTACGAAAACTTGACGATGCTGCCGAAGAGGATTGACCAACATCGATTGGTAATATACAGATTTTTCCATCTTTCGCAAGTGGATCGGCGGCCGGGGATATCTCCGCCGATAGAAGAATCTTAAACGATATTTCCCTATATTCCCATCATTCGATTCTGCTTCTCGGCAATCACCGGATGTGGTGATCGGTCATTTTACGATGGAGTCCCGGATTCATCCCTGCGACGCGAAACAGTTTCACCACGATTCAATTCCGTATATTTTTATGACAGCTAGTTACGATCTAATACTGCTGTTTACCGCAGTATTCATTCTAATTGCAGCATTATTACCGCGATTTTTAGCCGGTCGAAACATAACTGCGCCGATAGTATATCTGCTGTTCGGTATGGGGTGCTTTCTGTTTCCGATCGATTGGCGGTTGCCGGACCTTGTCGGGGATGCCGTGTGGCCGAAACGATTAACCGAACTGGGAGTTATCGTTGCACTCACCTCCGCCGGACTCAAAATTAACAGACCGTTCTCCCGCGAGAGTTGGCGGATAAGCTGGAGATTGCTTGCGTTCACGATGCCGCTGACGATGGTCGCGAGCGCTTTTCTCGGCTGGTGGGTACTGGGATTTTATCCGGTCACCGCTGCCCTGTTCGGAGCCGTTATCGCACCGACGGATCCTGTGCTCGCGTCGGATGTTCAGACATCGGCCCCGGGCTCCAGCGATGATTCGTCGACACGGTTAGCTTTGACAACGGAAGCCGGTTTAAACGACGGATTGGCCTTTCCTTTTACCAATCTTGCCATTGCCATGGCTTTGAGTGGGGTTGATCCATCGGGATGGTTCATCGGATGGATGGTTACGGATGTATTGTACAAGATTATCATCGGTGCGCTCATTGGTGTAGCTTCCGGATGGTTGCTGGCGATGTTGCTCTTCAAGACACCTGTAAAGGATCATCTATCGCGAACCATGACGGGCGTTGTCGCTCTGAGCCTCACATTGGTGCCGTATGCGTCTGCTGAGTTGGTTTCGAGTTACGGCTTTATCGCGGTATTCATTGCAGCCTGTATCTTCCGTCAACAGGAATTGAACCATACATATCAAAAAAAACTTCACGATTTTTCCGAAGAAATGGGACGGCTCCTGATAGCTGCTCTTATGTTTTTTATCGGCGCATATCTTGCGGATGGTATTCTCAATACAATAACCATTCCGATGATACTTGTTGCCATTTTCAGCATCGTTCTCGTCCGGCCCGCAGCCGGTTTAATCGCCATGCACGGGGTTTCAGAGCCGATCGAAAAGCGGTGGGTGGTTGCTTTTTTTGGAATAAGGGGAATCGGTTCATTATATTATCTGGCATACGCGATGTTCCATGCAAGTTTTTCTCAGGCCGACGAATTGTGGACACTCGTCATTCTTATCGTGGTAATGTCGGTTGTCATCCATGGTCTCGCTGCAAAGCCGGTGATGAGTATGCTGGATCGGCGGCGAATTGTCGGTCGCGTCTGATGAAATTTTTTTTCACCTCTAACCAATCATCCGTTAGGTTTTAATAACGATGGAATCAATTTTGTCCGACATCTTAAGAATGCTCAAATCTCCGCTATTCACCGTCGGAGATACGGAAGTGACGTTCGTCTCCATTCTCTGGGTAATACTGTTTATTACGCTCTTATTCGCCGCAGCACGATTCATTCGGAAGCACCTGGTCGGACGTTTATTGCAGCGGACGCGGCTCGATATCGGCATCCAACATGCGATCACCACGATAACGACATATGTAATTATTCTTATCGGTTTAGTTGTGCTGTTACAGACGGCCGGTATCGATCTCACGACGCTCAACGTGCTCGTCGGGGCACTGGGTATAGGGGTCGGTTTCGGACTGCAGAATATCGTCAATAACTTTATCAGCGGATTGATAATCCTACTCGAACGTCCGATAAAGATCGGCGATCGCATAGAGGTAGGAAACATCGAGGGGGACGTTGTAAAAATCGGCGGTCGAAGCACGACGGTTCTGACGAACGATAACATTTCGGTCATCGTTCCCAATTCGAAATTCATCGTCGAAAACGTGGTGAATTGGAGCCATAACGAACGAAAGGTGCGATTTCGGATCCCGGTCGGGGTCGCATACGGGACCGATATACATCTTGTTGAACGGACATTGCTTGAGGTTGCGAAAGAAAACCAGGACATCCTGAATAATCCTGAACCGGTGGTACGGTTCTTAGAGTTCGGCGACAGCGGACTCTTGTTTGAGCTCCGGGCATGGACGATGACGCTCATTCATAAAAAAGGGAAGCTCATAAGCGCTCTTAATTTTGCCATCTATGAGAAATTTAAAGCACACAAGATTGACATCCCCTTCCCGCAAAGAGATATCCATATCCGGTCGGGCGGCATAGCCCAGACAAAGGACTCATAATCCGGAAGCTCTTTCTTCAGATCAATATAAATATCGATTTCGTTATGGCGAAAAACTTGACATCTGCTTCCTATTGGGGGGAACGACAGGAAGTAACCGGAATTCCGAAAGACCGGGAAGCGGTTAAAGATCTGCTCGATACTGTTGAACCCTACCTCACCGAATACAGAGAGCAGAGATGGATTGAGCTTGGGTGTAGCCCGGGTCATGTTTCGGCTTTACTCTTCCGCCGCCTCTCATTTCAACCTACAGGAATCGATTACTCTCCGCAGGCTCATTTGTATATTGAATCGATGAGAAATATCGCAGGTACGGATGCGACTCTCCATCAATGCGATATCTTCGACTTCTTCCCCCCGGTTCCCTACGATGTTGTAATGAGTTTTGGATTGATCGAGCATTTTAACAATCCCGATGAGATTCTTGACCAGCATCTACGTCTCTGTCGGAAGGGTGGACTTATCGTTGTCTCGATACCTCACTTCAGGAATCTCCAGTGGCTTTATCACCATATATTTGACCGGACGGATCTATTAAAACATAATATTGAGATGATGCACACCGATACCTTCCGATTATTTGCCGAAAGATATAATCTTGAGGTATTGTTTCTTGATCATGTCGGGGGGCTCTATTTCTGGAACGTTGATGAGACGGGATCCCGGTTTCGTGCAAGAGTAAGGAAGATAGCAAGTATGGGAGTACGGGGAACCGTTAACAAAGTAGTATCGAAAGTACTTCCGCGAAATATTGAGCTCTATGCCCCCTGGATAATTTTTATTGCCCGATGCAGGTAAATTTTGAATCGAACCGGCCGGTTCTAGACGTATGGATTCGTGATACATAAAAAAACCCCTGTCTTCCTTTGAAGACAGGGGTTTTCAATTTAATTCCTGGCAACGTCCTACTCTCCCAGCTCGTTACCAAACTAGTACCATCGGCGCTGAGGGACTTCACTACTCTGTTCGGAATGGGAAGAGGTATTTCCCCCTCGCTATTGTCACCAGAAATTTTTAAAATCAGATGAGCGCTATACCGAATCCCGACCGTCATTTATTTGAAACGGCACTTACGTACGGCGGCAAGTTACGACTGCCGTGACGATCTTGTGTTTCAATAAAAATTTATGGTTAAGTCTCACGACCTATTAGTATCGCTCGGCTCAATCCGTTACCGGACTTCCACCTGCGACCTATCGACCTCGTCATCTTCGAGGGGTCTTTAGTTCGAACATTGCTGTCCGAAAGGGAAACCTAATCTTGAAGTGTGCTTCGCGCTTAGATGCTTTCAGCGCTTATCACGTCCGAACATAGCTACCCAGCGGTGCCCTTGGCAGGACAACTGGTGCACTAGAGGTTCGTTCACTCCGGTCCTCTCGTACTGAGAGTGACTCTTCTCAAGTTTCCTCCGCCCGCATCAGATAGGGACCGAACTGTCTCACGACGTTCTGAACCCAGCTCACGTACCACTTT
>CAZBUK010000020.1:0-51950 GCA_964495085.1 uncultured Ignavibacteriales bacterium | reverse complement strand
CGAGTCCGTTGCCAGCGGAGTGTATATTATCGTCGGCGTCGCAGAGGACGGGAGCGAAGTGGCAAAGACCAAGGTAACCGTCATTCGCCGTTAACCGGAGCATTACATGTTTAGAGTGCGGTTCAATGTATCATGGGAGAGAAGAATACAATAACTCATTTACTCAGCACTACAATACGAGGAGGAGGTTGACCTTGGAAAATAATCATTACAGTGAAGAGCTGTTCACGAAGCGTGTTCGTGCGGGAAAGCGAACGTATTTCTTCGACGTGAAGGCGACGAAATCCGAAAAGGATTTCTATATCACCATCACCGAGAGCAAGCGAGTCGGTGAGAATAATTACGAAAAACACAAGATCTTCCTGTACAAAGAGGATTTTGATAAGTTCATTGAAGCACTTGGCGAAACGGTTGAGCATGTGAAAACCGAACTACTCGTCAGGGTGAACGGAGAAGAGCAACAGGTGCCGTCGGAGCAATAGGAGCTCCGCGTAATCATACAATACTGTAACCCCCTGATGATTCCGTCTCAGGGGGTTAAGTTTGTATCTCATCAGCTCCGAAAATCCGGCTCTCCATCCTTAGACCGACTCCGCACACTCCCCGCATTCACAGAGCGATCTCAGATATTCATACCTGTAGATTCCGGTATTATGTCCATCCTCCCAGGATAGCTGCACGGCATACGTTCCCACCAGATTAATTCCCCGAAGGATATATTTCTTCTCGTCGAATATAGGAAGTAAGACGCCGTCACCCTCCGTTTTACCGGCTCTGCATACGGCGCAGGGACACTCATCACGAAGACGCCGCATGGTGTACCTGCCGGTGTGGCCGTCATGCCAGACGACATTCAACTCGGTCGCCGATATTCTCTGAATTCGCTTAGGCTTCATGAATGGTATTCCGTTTGAAATTCGGTATTACGCAGTCTCGCGAATACGCGGATGGAGGACTTGCCGGGATCTCCACCCGGATCGTTCTCTTTGATCGGATAAGACCGAATCCCCGGTTCTCAATTCGGTCAACGTTTGAAGGGATCGATGAATTTTTTCCGGGGACGGTTGACGAAATATTTATCGTGAAGTTCCCGGAGCCGCGAAAGGGAGAGTTGATCGAGTTCCTCATCGTCTTTATGGCGTTTCACGAACATCCGGTAATCTTCCAGTTCGTTCCGTCCCATTTTATGTTCGAAATCTCTCAGCGCTTCGATCATTTCGCGCTGTTCCGAAAAGGCCATCCCGCATCCTGTGATTTCATGAACGAAAGGGTTTTTTAAAATATTTGTAGGTCATCTGCAACGACGCTTACCCCCGCATCGGTCAACGGATGGTGCGAAGCATCGGCATCGTGATGGAAAATTTTTGTGCATTCTCCACGGCGCGCTCATATCCGGCATCGGCATGGCGCACGATACCCATGCCGGGATCGTAACCGAGAACTCGTTCAAGCCGCCCTTCCGCTTCGCTCGTTCCGTCGGCGACGACCACCATGCCGGCGTGGATCGACAGGCCGATGCCGACGCCTCCTCCATGATGCACCGAAACCCAGCTCGCCCCGCCGACTGCATTCAGCATTGCATTGAGTATCGGCCAGTCCGCAATCGCATCGCTGCCGTCCCGCATGCCTTCGGTCTCGCGGTTCGGCGATGCGACCGAGCCGCAATCGAGATGATCCCGGCCAATGACGAGCGGTGCTTTTACCTCTCCCGTTGCGACGAGATCGTTGAATACTTTTCCCATGCGTGCGCGTTCTCCGTAGCCGAGCCAGCAGATGCGTGCGGGGAGTCCCTGGAAGTGAACCTTCTCTCTAGCTTTTTCAATCCATCGAATGAGAGGTTCGTTCTCGGGAAACGATTCTTTGAGCGCGCGATCGGTTCTGTAGATATCTTCCGGATCGCCGCTGAGAGCAGCCCATCTGAAGGGACCCTTCCCGTCGCAGAATAACGGCCGGATGAACTCCGGTACAAAACCCGGAATATCGAACGCATCTCCGACGCCGTTCTCCTTTGCCTCTCCCCTGATATTGTTTCCGTAGTCGAACGTTACCGCTCCTTGTTTTTGCATTTCCAGCATCGTCCTTACATGGACGGCAATTGAATCCTGTGCCCGTCTGATATACTCCTTCGGATCGTTTTTACGGAGCATAAGTGCATCCGCGTACGGGATGCCTGCCGGGACATAGCCATTGAGCGTATCATGCGCCGAGGTCTGGTCGGTAAGCACGTCCGGAATTATTCCCCGATGCAGGAGTTCGGGGAGAATCTCCGCGGCGTTCCCGGTTAACCCGATCGAGAGCGCCGCCTTTTTTTGCTTCGCGTCGAGGACCAGTTCGATCGCCTCATCCAGATTGTCCGACAGTACGTCGAGGTATCCTGTCCGGAGTCGTTTCTCGATTCGTGAGCGGTCGACCTCGATCCCTAAAAGAACGGCTCCGTTCAACGTCGCGGCGAGCGGCTGGGCTCCTCCCATACCGCCGAGTCCGGCAGTCAGCAAAAGTTTACCGGCAAGCGAGCCGTTGAAATATTTATCGGCGCAGGCCGCGAATGTCTCATAAGTTCCCTGAAGTATTCCCTGTGAACCGATATATATCCATGAACCAGCGGTCATTTGACCGTACATCGTCAAACCCAGAGCTTCCAGTCTACGGAATTCATCCCAGTTCGCCCAATGCGGAACGAGCATTGAGTTGGAGATGAGTATGCGGGGGGCATCGGTGTGAGTTTTGAATACCGCAACTGGTTTTCCCGACTGCACCAGCAACGTCTCGTTGTCCCCGAGGGCTCGCAAACTATCGGCGATCGCATCGAAACACTCCCAGTTGCGGGCGGCTTTTCCCGTCCCGCCGTACACAATCAGGTTATCGGGCTGCTCCGCAACTTCAGGGTCGAGATTGTTCATCAACATCCGTAATGCCGCTTCCTGGATCCAGCCTTTGCAGGAAATGTCCGTTCCGCGCGGCGCTCGTATGGTGCGTTTATGCATTGGAGGTATCTGTTGAAGTGTAATGGTGTCGTGGGGGAAGCGCAGTCCCGTACAGTATACGAAAAGAATTACTGTTCCTCAAGAATACGCCGCAGCGTCCCGGGATAGTCCGTCTCGATCGCATCAACACCGTACGAGATGAACTTGCGCATATGTTTTTCGGTTTGGACATCCCAGACATATACGTCGAATCCCTTCCTTTTCGCCCTGCGTATGAAACCCTCAGTTGCCGTATACCTGTGAGCGTGCAGGAAAGCCGCGTCGTAATTATAGACCGAGCCGAACCGGATGCCGCGATCGACGATTATCCCGAGAATCGGTATGCGGTATGCGATCGATTTTCCGGCGGGAATATCCGGGGCATGCTTTCTGAAATATTCGACGACTCCCGTCTCAAAGGACTTAACCTGAACTCGATCCTGGAAATTAAACGCATAGATCAGATCGAGGACACGTGCTTCGATATCGGGATAGTAGGGGGACCCCTTTTTTATTTCGATAAGCAGCTGCGTCGTATTGTCCATGATTCGAAAAACTTCTTCGAGCGTCGGAACGGGCGTGTTCGCAAACGATTCGTCGAACCATCCCCCCGCATCGAGACGTTTTATCTCATCCAGCGTCATGTCCCGCACCCTGCCGGAACCGTTCGTGGTTTTATCGACTTTTTCATCGTGTATCAGTACGATGTGGAGATCGCGGGTCTGATGGACATCGATCTCGATCATCTCCACGCCGACCGTCAGAGCGGCTTCGATCGCCGGCAGCGTATTCTCCGGAGCTGCTATCGGATCTCCGCGATGAGCTATGATCCTAACCCACGGATTATTATCTTCGGAATCCTCCGGCGAGGAGGGTAAGGTCGTAAACGACAACATACCAAAGAATACAACAACGTTTGCAGGTTTTATCTTCATCGGTACTCACGCGATACGAGAAATCATGAGCTACAAGGCGGTAACAGTATCTCCGGAAAGCTCGCCCTCCCTTAGTCGCTGTCCGGTCAATGCAGCATTCCCCTGAAACCGGCTGCTTTGAAAAAAGTTTGGAGCGTTCACCCGATTTTGTCCGTATTTCGCCGATAAATTGAAAGTAGTGCATTTTTCGGTATTTCTCAAATTTGCTTACTTTTTTAATATTTCTATTGAGTAAGTAAGAAATATTGTATATTTTACAAAGAAATGTTTTTTACCGATTCGCATATGATTGCGGATCGGTAAAGGGGCCGGGATTCCACCCGGGGGAAATCTGAAAATGTCGTATTCTCGTTAAAAGTGTTTCTTCATCCCTTAGCCGCAACGGAATTACTTCAGTAAATAAAACAATACGTTAAACGGGTAATGCTCGATTTAAGCGCACACCCGGCGGAGCACAATTAGAACATTTCGATGAAACGTATGCCTATCGGCTCGAAAGAAAAGATGAAAAGTCAATTGGGTCACATTCTGATTGCGGACGATGAAACCGGTCTGCGCGAATCGTTGAAAGATCTGTTAATGCTTGAGGGCTACACCGTTATGGCTGTTGCGAATGGTGTAGAGGCAATAAACCGGCTTCAGACCGAGCTGTTCGACGTCGCATTGCTCGACATAAAGATGCCGAAAATCGACGGCCTCGAAGTATTGCAGTACATTCAACAGAACTGTTCGTTTACCCAGCCGATCATGCTGACCGGTATGGTCGATGTGAAGCTTGCGGTCGAGGCGATGCGATACGGAGCCTACGACTACATAACAAAACCATATTCCGGCGAAGAGCTCCTCAAGGCTATGAAGCGGGCAATCGAACGACGGAACCTCGTTATGGAGAACGAGGTGATGAAGAGTGAGTTGCAGCGGATCGCCGGCTCGTCGGATATCATCGGAGAATCGGAGCCGTTCCGGAAGGTGCTGCGGCTCGCATCGAAGATCGCTCCCACCGAATCGAGCGTGCTTATATACGGAGCGAGCGGAACCGGAAAAGAGTTGGTTGCACGATATATTTACCAGAACAGCCTCCGCGCCGATAAACCTTTTGTAGCTTTAAACTGTGCATCGATACCCGACACGCTGATCGAAAGCGAGCTGTTCGGTCATGAAAAGGGGGCGTTCACCGACGCGATCAGGCAGAAGCAGGGGCTTGTAGAAATTTCCAACGGCGGAACCCTGTTCCTCGATGAGGTCGGCGACATCAGCCTCACTATTCAGCCGAAAATCCTACGGTTCATTCAGGAAGGCGAATATCGGCGGGTCGGCGGCAATAACGTCCTCCTCTCCGACGTCCGCATCATCTCCGCCACGAACAAGCATCTCGAGCTTGAGGTAGCGGGTGGAAAATTCAGAGAGGATCTGCTCTACCGGCTCAACGTCATCACGATCGAACTTCCCCAATTGAAAGAGAGACGTGAGGATATCCCCAAGCTCGCACAATGGTTCATCCAGAAGAAAATGAAAACCCGCGTGGAAAAGTCGCTCTCCGCCGAAGCGATCGATATGCTGATGAAGTACGATTGGCCCGGCAACGTCAGGGAACTCGAGAATGTCATCGAGCGTGCCGCGATTCTCTCACCTGGGGATGTCATCGAAGTGCGTGACCTCGCCCTGCCCGTTCGGTCACTGAATCTGCCGGGATCGGACGGAAGCCGCGACGAGAAGCTGGGCAAGTTGATCCCGATGAAGGAGATAGAGCGGGAGCATTATATGGGAGTGTTGAATACACTGAACTGGAATAAAACCCAGGCGGCGAAGGTGCTCGGCGTGAGTCTTAAAACTCTGTACACCAAGATACAGCAATTCCAGATAAAAGAGCCCTCCTGACCTAAGTCGAGGTATGGGCGATCAACTTGTTCAGATTCGCCTCGTCCTTCTGGTTTATCCTGAATCTAATCCGGATATGATCGTTCTCATACCGCTTCTCCAGAATCTCGGCGAACTCATGGAGCTGCGATATGAGCTGATGTTTCTGGTGGGAGAGGATGAGTGTCTTCTCGATGTACTGTTCCTCCATCATTCCGATGATCTGTGATACAAGACCTTCGATATTGATTCCCCGGGCAGCGGAAATCGCACACGCCGGCCCGGATTCCTTCATCCTCTGTAAGATATAGTCCCGATTCTCTACCTTGTCTAATTTATTGAAAACCATGATAGTCGGTTTGTGTAGGGACTTGAGCGACTCCAATGTTTCGTTCACGACCGCGATGTGCTCTTCGAGCAACGGACTCGAGCCATCTACCACGTGCAGGAGTATGTCGGATTCAGCGACTTCTTCGAGCGTGCTTTTAAACGATGCGATGAGGTGAGGCGGCAGCTTCCTGATGAATCCGACCGTATCCGAGAGAAGAATCTTATGCGCCGGAGTGAGCGAGACGCCGCGTACGGTGGCGTCGAGCGTCGCGAACAGTCGATCCTCCACGAGAATGTCCGACCGGGAGAGAAGGTTCATCAACGTCGATTTACCTGCATTCGTATAACCGACGATCGCTACCCGCACGAACTCGCTCCGGCCCTGACGCTGGGTATCCCGCTGCTGCGCGATCCGCCCGAGGATCTTTTTCAGGTGGCTGATGCGCGTGCGAATCATTCTCCGGTCGGTTTCGATCTGCGTTTCGCCGGGTCCTTTGGTGCCGATGCCTCCGTACTGTTTCGATAAGTGCGTCCACTGTCTGGTAAGGCGGGGAAGCAGGTACTGCAGCTGGGCAAGCTCGACCTGTGTCCTGGATTCGCGCGATCGGGCGCGTTGAGCGAATATCTGAAGTATGAGGCCGCTTCGATCGATAATCTTACAACCGATGAGCTTCGAGAGATTTCTTGTCTGTACCGGGGAAAGATCGTCGTCGAATATAACAAGATCGATTTTTTCGGCTGCTACACGGACACCGATCTCCTCGACTTTACCGCGGCCGATGAAAAGAGCGGGATCTATCTCGTTCCTATGCTGTACTATCCGATCGAGCACGACCGCGCCGGCGGTGTCCGTCAGACGTGTCAGTTCCTCGAGATGTTCTTCGGTTTCCGCCCGGCCGACGTGAGCTGATGTTATACCGACCAGGAGTGCGGTTTCTACTTTATTTCTTTCTATTTCTATCACATATCCTCTTAAATCGTTGAAGGAGCGGCGAACGCCTCTGTTCTATAACATTTCGGGAGCTATGAAAGTTTAGGGGCAGTTTCTTTTTTCCGCGCAGTTTCGCGAGAGAGCATCGTTTCTGCAGCCGCGGCGATGAGCGCCAGGATGAGAAACGTCTTCCACAATTCCGTTCCGTATCGGGATTCATGAACGACCGATGCCGTTGCTTCATCCGCCTGCATGAACCGGTTTTGTTGAAGTCCATAGCTTTCCAGTATCGAAACGAGCTCCCGTTCCGGGATCTTCGTGCCGTCCGATTCTCCCGGATGCGGATTGACAGATAAGTTCTTGACCGCTTCCCCGTCGGCGGTTATGGTGTATATTCCCGTTACAGCTGCCGTCGATATCGAAAATTGATACGATGCCCCCGATGCGGGTAGAATCGGTTGGATTCTCTCTTCGGTTCCGTCGGGATGGATGAGCGAGAACGAAACATCGCCCGCCGTGCGAAGAGGCGGTACGGTTATATTGAATGACTCGCCTGCAATATACGACTCGTTGAGCCGTTCATCCGCCGATACGAACAATCCCGACCTGTTGATCAGGGGGACGAAAATTCCCCTGAGCGGAAAATCCGACCAATCCAGTGCGGGTTTGACGCTGAAAAGAATCACGCCGCCGCTGCCCCGCCGCCCGGCAAGCATAAAGACATTTCCGTCCGATGTGGATATGACGGGGGCATCAAGTGCCGAGTGTCCGCCGAAAGAGATGTGTCTGCCGATCTGCGGAGATTCTATACGTTCCCGATCCGGGGTCCGGTAAAGCTGATCGTCGAAGATACCTGAAAAGACGGGATGATCGTAATCGATCCTGCCGAACCTGAGCGTGGCTCCGGCCTCGAACGATTGCATGCCGGTGATCGCCGGCAGTTTGAGACGATCGAAAAGAGTACTGTTGTAGTTTCCGATATCTATGGATTCTCCCGGAAAAAGAATCAATCCGCCTCCTTCCGCGGTATACCGTGCAAGACGTTCAGCCTGTGCATCGCTCCATACGGGGACGTTGCAGCTAACGATGACATCGTAGCTCGAAATATCAATCGCGGGAAATGATTCGGGCGTCGAGTGATCGATACGCATTGCGGACAGTCCGGAATCGTCGCCACGCGCGGAGAAGGCGGCTTCGATGAACCGGATTTCCTCGCGCGTCGGACTTACAAAAAGGACCGCAAGACGGTCAGGAACCGAAAACGTGAAATAGTAACGATTATCCGCTTCGAATGCGTCCTCCTCGAGTTCCACATATCCCTCGAGCAGACCGGTACGGTCGGGTGTGATCGGAAATTCGGTGTGAATGGAACTGCCCGCGGGGATATCGAGATTATGCTGCGCCACACGGACACCGTTCAGGTAAACGGAAACCGGATGATTGCGGGAATCGATGAAACCGTGATTCTCTATTCCTACTTCGAGAGATGCCGGTTTGCCGGATTCGAATAGAGTGGATCTGAAACGGACGCTACGGATCGAGATATTTTCGACGCGTTCGGGTCCGAGCGGTATGATGTAGGTCCTGGTTGCCGCATCGAATGCCGGAGTTTCCACCTTGTTGTCCTCCCGCCAGTGGGATGCCTGCATATCGCTGATGATATAGAGCTCTTTGTTGAGATGAGGCGTGTATTCGAGAAGCCGGCGGGCGGTCTGCAAGGCGTCATGAAAGGAGCGATGTGCCGCCGCGGGACTGGACAACCGGATGAGCTCGCCGAACCGGTCCCGGTCTGCGGAGGGGAGATTAGTCGTCGCTTCCGGAAGATCTGATTGCCGAATCAGGATGAGATGGTCACCGTCGCGCGCGAGATCGAGAATATCCAAACTCCGGCTCATCGCCTGCCGGTAGAGGGAGCCATGCTCATCATAGATCTGCATGCTCGCGGAATTGTCGAAAATGATCGCAGCAGTGGACCGGGCATCGATTCCAATGAGTCCGCCCGTACCTCTGAGAGCGGGACGTGCGAACGCGAGGACAATGAAAATGATCAACAGAGTCCTGAGTATCAGCAGGATGAGCTGGCGAAGCTTGATGCGGCGGATCTGAGTTCGTTCGAGTTCTTTGAGAAAGGCAAGTGTACTGAATTCAATTGTACGGATTTTCCTGAGATTGAGGAGATGAATAACGATGGGTATTGCTGCTGCAAACAAACCGAACAGAAAAAGTGGATTTAAAAAAGTCATTGACCGCCGGGTTCCCTTCCTTCAGATTCCCTTCCGATTACGTCTTTTTTCCGGTTTTTTTTATATATTATTGGCTATCCAAACTATGTACGGTAAATCGTAAAATTATCGAATGGAGAACCACCGTGTTTCGCCGATGCGGTTACTCCGATACTCGGACCCGAACACGGATTGTATCGAACATATGTCATACATAATAGACACTGACCAGGTAAAAATCAATAGAAGTTCTCCGGGCGCATTTCTCATCATATCTTTTATCCTGATGGCGGGATGCCTGCTTCCTGCTTCTGCGCAAGACGATCGCGGAGGAACCGATCGCATGAGCAGGGAAATCGTAACGCCGGTTTGGAGTGGAATGGAGCAGCATCCGCTCGACGCGATGCCGTATCGCAGGATAAAACGTCCGCTCATCGGATTGGTACTCAGCGGCGGCGGAGCGCGTGGAATCGCCCAGGTAGGAGTGATTGAAGTTCTCGAACAGCATGGAATTCCCATCGATTTTCTGGTCGGCACCAGCATGGGAAGCCTCATCGGCGGTCTCTATGCCGGCGGCTATACGACGGATGCGATGATGGCATTGGTCGATACAACCGACTGGTCGACGATACTCTCGCTGAGGACCGATGCCGACCGTCGGGATCAATTCATCGGTCAGAAATTATCCAAACGGCGCGGTATCTTTACGCTCCGTTTCGACGGGATTGAGCCGGTTATTCCGGCTTCCGTAACACCGGCGCAACGTCTCTCGAGTTTTATAAACGAACTGGTGATTCAGAGCATTTATCATCCCCTCGATTCTTTCGACGATCTGAGAGTTCCCTTCCGTGCCGTATCGACCGACCTTATCTCAGGCAAGCGGATACTGTTCGACAGAGGAGATCTCGTACAGGCGATCCGCTCGAGCGTATCCATTCCGCTGGTATTCGCTCCGGTCCGGCACGATTCGATGATGCTGGTGGACGGAGGGCTGGTAGCTAATATCCCTGTCGACGTTGCCAGAGAGTACGGCTGCGACATCGTGATCGCCGTGAATACCACCAGCGGTTTACGTCCGCCCGAAGCGATGAACGCACCCTGGGAGATTGCCGACCAGATAATCACCATCATGCAGCAACGCTGGAACCACGATCAACTGCAGCTCGCCGATGTCGTCATTACTCCGCCGATCGACCGGTACATCGGCACCGATTTCGATCATATAGGTTATTTTGTCGAACAGGGGAGAATTACCACGGAAAAAGCCGTCCCGGAAATCCATTCATTGATCGACCGGTATAACCGTCGAATCATTGAGGATTATGACGAGGCTTACCCGAATCCGAATTTTACATTCACCGGTGTGGAACCGTCGGAGGAGTTTTTTTATATCCAGGAAGTGCTCAACAGCCAGGATACGTTACAGAAGAGCGAGTTGATCGATGTATTGAACAGGATATACGATTCCGGATATTACCGGGATGTCTATGCAACCATCGATCGGGCGAACGATCTGACCGCAGTGAACATACACTTGACGCCTAACCCGGTACTTCGTGAAGTAACCATATCGGGAAATAATCTCATTCCGATCGATTCGCTGCTGAGCGGGTTTATTCCCTTGCAGAACGCTTCGCTCAACCATCGATTTACCAGATCCGCGCTCGAGTCTATCCTCTCCATGTACCGGGCGGAAGGCTACTCGCTCGCAAGGATTACCTCGAATGTATTCAACGAAGATACCGGAATTCTCGACATCCGTATCGATGAAGGGATCATCGGCGGCGTTTCCATAGAGGGGAACCGGAAAACTAAGATATATGTCATCCGGCGTGAATTTACCCTCTCGGGAGGCGATGTCTTTACGGTGAGCAGGGCGATGCAGGGGATCAGGAATATCAACGGTACCGGACTGTTTAATCAGGTGCTTCTGAATGTCGTTCGGCGCGACGGCCTTCCGCATGTGGTGATCGTTGTCGATGAACGTTATTCCGAACTCCTCCGGCTGAGTCTGATGGTCGATGAGACGTATCATTTTCAACCGGTCGTTGAAGTGAGAAACGAGAATTTTTTCGGGAATGCAATCGAAGCCGGAATAGGATTCGGAGGAGGAACGCGAAACAGAATACTTTGGGGCGAACTGATCACGCACCGAATATTCAATACGTATCTGTCGCTGGGTTTGCATGGTTATTATTCGTTTCAGGATTTCAGGGTCTATGGCGACGTCCCGGATTCACCGGCCTCGAGATGGCGCCGTGAACTGATCGGTGAATACCGTCAATTCGGAACCGGGGGGAAAATCACCTTAGGCGCACAGTTCGAACGGTTTGGAAATGTTGCTGCTGAGGTCAGGATGGAAAATCAACGTCTGAGGAACAGGGAAGGCACGGCGATATCCCCGGCCGGCACATTCATCGTGGCCAACAGGTTCAGCGCTACGTTCGATACGTACGACCGTTATCCATTCCCCTCGGATGGAATCGGTTTATCTGCATTCTATGAAATCGCTTCATCCTTCGTGGGAAGCGATGTATCGTACACGAAATTCTTCATCCGGTATGAAACCTACTCTACCTACGGACGATTGCATACCTTCCGTCCGAAACTCGTGTTCGGTTTCGGCGATGATACGATGCCGTTAACAGAATTCTTTACGTTGGGCGGCATGGACTCGTTTTACGGAATGCGCCGGAACGAATACCGCGGCAGACAGATCTTCACGGCGAACTTCGAATACCGGCTCAGGTTACCTTTTAAGATCCTCGTCGATACTTATCTGCATGCAAGATACGATCTCGGGGCCGCGTGGCAAACGGCACAGGATATTCGTCTCGGAGATCTCCGGCATGGGCTCGGTATCGGTATCGGTTTCGACACCGGAATTTTCGGACCTCTGGAATTCGGTCTCGGCAGAGCGTATTTGAGCAGAGGCGACATCGTCGATGGGGTCGTACCGGCCGGAGTCACACATACCTATTTCAACATCGGCATTCCGCTCTTCGAGGAATAGAGGAATTCAGGGCGTGAAGAGAGAACTCGACATATGAGCCGTCCAGATCCGCCATACGACATACTCGCGCCTGTATACGATCACTGGCAGGAAAGTTTCGAACGCCCGTATAACGACGAAGTGAGCGCGATGCTCCGGCAGGAGCTGAGCAGCCACAGACTGAAAAAAGGATCGTTCCTCGATATCGGGTGCGGCACCGGTACCGTGGCACTGCGGATGGCAAAGCGGGGTTGGGAGACGTTCGGACTCGATGGATCCACGGAGATGCTGAATCGTGCCAGGAAGAGGGCGGAAGAACAGGGTTTGCACGCAGTTTTTCTACATGAATATTTCGAGCACATAACCATAGATCGCACCTTCACGGTGATCGGATCCTTTTACGACTGCCTGAATCACATCGTCTCCAAACGTGAGCTCAAAAAACTGCTCGCCTGGGTCGGCAGGCATCTGGAGACGGACGGACTGTTCATCTTCGACGTCAATACCCTAAGCTGTTACCGAAGTTTATGGAACTCTACGTCGATAGGTCACCACGAGGAGTACACCCTCATACTCGAAAATAAATATCGCGAATCCTCACGGCGGGCACGGTCGGTCGTGACAGTCTTCAGAAAGCATTCGCCGGGAACTTATAGAAAATATTCGACGGTCATCGAGGAGAGATGGTATCCGCGAGAAGAGCTGCAGACCTGCATCGAAAATGCCGGGATGGTCGTTAAGAAAATAGAAAACGTCCGGTTATTTGCACATGACGGGGATGATTCGTATAAAACCTGGTGGGTATGCAGAGCGCAGAAGTAGATACTCAGATGCTGTATGTGTTCCGGACTTTGTGGGATCACTGAGGATGCCGGGTATAATCTCGTTGCAGCGGAATTACATCCGGAGTCGATTAATTATCAATATATAAAAAAGGAGGATTTTATGGCGCGTTTATCGAAGGAAGAGATCGGACGAGAACTGGGGTCGTTGATCGACTGGCAGCTCGACGGGGATTCGATCGTGAAGGTTTTCAAATTTCCCGACTTTGTGCGGGCGATGGGGTTTGTACAGTCGACTGCTCTGCTGGCTGAAAAGCAGGATCACCATCCGGACATCGACGTCAGGTGGAATAAGGTGACGCTGAGATTTACCACCCATAGCGAGGGGGGTCTTACGAAGAAGGATTTTAAACTGGCGAAGGATATAGACTCATTGCCGGTTTGACGGAGGATATGGATGCTATGCCGAACTCGAGACTCGAGACGCTCCTGAAATTCCTGGAACAGGATCCCGGCGATTCGTTTACCCGGTATGCGATTGCGATGGAATATGTTTCCGCCGGGAACATTCCGAAAGCCGTCGAATACCTTGAGGATCTGCTGCTAAAAGATCCGGGATACATACCGGCATACCAGCAGCTCGGATATCTTTACAGGGATACTGGGCAGACGGAGCAATCCCGACATGTTCTCCACAGAGGAATACAGCTTGCCCGGGAATCGGGCGATATGCACGCCGTAAGCGAGATGCAGGACGCACTCGACGATCTCGAATAGCTTCGATCCGGCGCTGTCTCTATGTATAGAAACAGTGAAGCGATCCCGAGCGGAGAAGCCCCTGTCGCTTCGTTTACATTGGATGATATCAATTCTTTGAAAGAAACTGTCGCCTATGCTTCTCACCGATGATCAGATTCTGACGGTCTTCCGGCAGAGCGGATCGCTGCTCGAAGGTCATTTTTTGCTTACCTCGGGATACCATAGCAATCAGTATTTTCAATGCGCAAAAGTACTGCAATATCCCGAATACGCTGAAAAATTATGCGGCGTGATAGCCGAAAGCTTCCGGCAGAACGATATCGCGGTCGTTGCTGCCCCGGCAATCGGAGGGATCGTTGTTGGACAGGAGGTGGCCAGACAGCTCGGAGTTCGTTCGATATTCACCGAGAGAAAAGACGGCAACATGGAATTACGTCGGGGATTTGAAATACGGCCGGGCGAGCGTGTCCTTGTTTGCGAGGATGTCGTGACGACGGGAGGATCGGTTCTCGAGGTGATGGAGATCGTAAAAGGCTCCAAGGGAATTGTCGCGGGGATCGGATATATCGTGGACCGGAGCGGGGGAGATGTAGTTTTTTCGGCTAACTCTTCCGTAAAGCAGATCGCATGCTACACGACACGTGTGGTCAAATATCGTCCCGATGAGTGTCCGTTGTGCAAGGCGGGATCCCGGCCCGAGAAGCCGGGTAGCCGCGGCAGCACCTGATCCATATCTACAATGATATACCCGATGGAATGGTAATTATGCCTATCCACCGAAAGAACCGGTGTTGAACCGTTAATCGGTATTCCGATGTCCCTCACCCCTTCCGGTGTCGCTTCGTCGGACCGGTCACGCCTTCATCCGCAGTCCCTTTTCCTCATGGGTGAATATCCAGCCGACGACCTTGCCGGGGTTGATCGTTCCGAAGCCGTCCCAGTATTCTTTGTTTCGAAGGTAGCGTGAGCTGCTGTCGTCATCGGGAATGTTTCCGACATGTTCCATGATAAGTTTTATCCGTTTCTGCCAGAGAACCATGTTTTCTTTGCGCAGATCCACCCAGCCGTCTCTTGCCCAATGTTCTACGTTCTCCGCTGATATCGGCAGCTCGCTGTCTCCCCGGAAAGGAGGTATCTTGATCTCGGTTCCGCGAAGGATGGATTTTCCGTCCTTGAGCAGAATGGGGAGCCCGATCGAGATGATGGAACTGCGCAATTGAGCGTCATCGAGAATGAGCTGCTGAAGTTCATCGGCGAGCTTCCCCGGTTTGGACTGCAGCACCGCGCGCATGCTTTTCTTCCTCAGTCTGAGCAGATGCGCTTCGAAGAGGAGCTTCGAGAGCCGCGGCGGACCGAGGATCTCGAATGCGACGCTGGCGGTCTTATGTTTCCGCTCGAGTTCCGTGATCCGTTTCATTGCCTGCTCGAACATATACCCTGCCCGGTACGTCGGAGGAAGAACGGAATTATCGAGGGCGTTTATGATGTCGTGCCCGGTATTGCCGCCGCGAATTTCGTAGATGACCGCGTCGGCTATCTCCTCCGGTGTTACGAATTCCATCTGACCGGGCGTCGATATAGCTTCGAACTCCCCGAGGGAGAAGGTTCCGTTCTCGCCCGTGTCGATGTAGACGTTTCTGAGCGTGTCGTTCAGCGGTACGCCGTACTCTTTTCCTCTGATGACCAGCTTGCCCTTCAGTGAGACGGCATGTTCCGGTGGACAATCGACGAGGGGGATCGACCGTCCGCGTTTTCGTATCTCACCGAATCCGATCTTCTTCCAGGCGATCGCTGCAGTCGGCTTGATTTCCTTGGTGATCGCGCCATCCGGTGTGCGTCCCATAATAAAGAGGAGGAGGGTATGCGCTCCGGCGACTGCGGTTTTGCCCAGGAGGACGCGTGAAGGACGTTCTTCGCTGTGGGTGTACGGAATGTTCAGTCCCATACCACCGGAGCCGCTCGTCCCTATCTTCACGTAGATGGTCGTCTTATGTTCCGTAAGGGCGCGGTAAAAGAGTTGGACGTGTCTGATGAGCTGCGGAATGTATAGGGTGCATAGCAGTTTCTCGGTGGTTTCGACGAGCGTGTCCGCATCACCCGTTTCTCTGAGCTTGCCGATCGATCGCACGACATCGCGCGTACTCTGGAAGATATCCTGGTATGCGATTGCAGTCGCGGAGTTGATGCAGTCGACGACGATTTCGGGACTGAACTTTTTAAACAGGTGGTAAATAGCGGAACGGTGGTACACTTTGTCGTCGAGATCCTCGAGAATATCTTCGATCAATGCCATTCTGTTCTTGGCGTCGGCGAGCAGTACGTCGCGCGGGGTATCTTTAAATGTATGCCGCACAAAGATATTTCCCCACCATGGGATGAAAAAGTTTCGGGATTTTTTCGGGAATGCCTTTTGAAGCTCGCGTACCGCTTCCTCCGCTTCCCGGCGCGTCAGGGATGTTACGATAATCTTTTTCGGTTTTTCTTCGATGATCTGTCTGGTCACGGCGGAACCGACCAGACCCCATCCGCCGAGGACTAACACCGTTTTGTTCTTGATATCCATGCAATCTTCTCTCGGTTGGTAATGTGCGGGAGGTGTGCAACAAAATACTAAAAATTACCGAGAATATAAAATTTTGCACTATTAGCCAAACTTTCCGATATTATCAAACAATATTTCAATCTTCCGTTCGCATCGCATATAAAAATATTCTTACTGATCCCGAGCAGGAATTGTCCGTTATATGATACTTAATGTCGGCTCCGTTGTTATCTCCGGCCAGGTCAACATCCCGGATGAGATCGGGAACACACTCCGCCGCATCCTCAGGGTATACGGCAGACCCGGAGGCGCTCCGGATTACGAGAAATTCCGGTTCAGCGCCGATTATCAGGATTTTCAGGATATGGTGAGGACGCTCCAGGTATTTAATCCGGGCGAACTCAGGACGATTCCCCAGAAAAAAGCTTTTTGGATCAATGTCTATAATACGATCGCATTGCACGCCATCGTTCATTTTCATATCAAACTGACAGTTTGGGAACGGCCGAATTTCTTTCTCGCATCCGAATATAACATCGGCGGCTACCGTTTCAGTCTCGACGACATCGAGCATGGGATTCTTCGCGGCAACCGCCGCCGCTGGAAATTTTTCGCTCCGCCGTTCCGGGGCAAGGATCCGCGGAAAGCGTTCATGCTCATAGACAGGGATCCCCGAATCCATTTCGCATTGAACTTCGGAGCGCGGTCGAATCCGCCGGTGCACATCTATTCACCGGCGACTCTCAACCGGGATCTGGACGACGCTTCGCGTTCTTTTTTAAACGACAGCGCATTCACGTTCGATCATGCAACCGGTACGGCGAGATGCACGAAAATCGTAAAACGGTATGCAGCCGATTTCGGCGAGGATAAGGCCGAACGGCTGCGCTTCCTTGCAAACTTCCTGGATGATGCGGATATCAGAACTGTTCTGCTTGAGGAACCATGGACGGTGAGACTCAGATATATCTCGTTCGACTGGCATTTAAACGATACCTGACGAAGCGGTAATGCGGAGGCAGCGGATGCCATAAACGTCTCCGGAAAGCGCCGTACATAGATCGCCTGTGATAGGTAGAGCCGATACGGAAGATCGGGGGATCAATATTAAAGGGAGGGAGTTTTACATGGATGTTGCCATATTCAGCACAAAAACGTATGACCGGAAATTCTTGCTCGCTGCGAATGAAACGGCGGCTCATGCGCTGACATTTCTGGAGCCGCGTCTGACGGAGCAAACGGTTGCGCTGGCCGATGGATTTCCGGTTGTCTGCGTCTTCGTTAACGACATTCTGAACGCGGACGTATTGCGTTCGATGCAAGCGGGGGGTACGCGGCTCATCGCTCTCCGGTGTGCAGGATTCAATAATGTAGATCTGAAAACGGCGCATGAGCTCGGTATATCCGTCGTCCGCGTTCCTGCATATTCGCCGTATGCGGTCGCCGAACACACGATCGGCCTGATACTCGCTCTGAACAGAAAGATCCATCGCGCATACGCCAGAGTCCGGGAAGGTAATTTCGCTCTCGACGGGCTGCTCGGGTTCGATCTGCGGGGAAAGATCGTCGGCATCATCGGGACAGGGCAGATCGGCAGAATAGTCGCAAAGATATTGTCGGGATTCGACTGTAAACTTATCGCCTTCGATCCGCATCCGAATGAAGAGATCGAAAAACACGGCGTCGTCTACGTCCCGATCGTCCAATTGCTTGAACAGTCGGATATCGTCACGCTTCACTGCCCGCTCATGCCGAATACGTATCATCTCATCGGTCCCGGGGCGATCGAGCGCATGAAGCCGGGAGTTATGTTGATCAATACGAGCAGGGGAGCCCTGATCGATACCCCGTCGGTCATCGAAGCGCTGAAGGAGGGTAAGATCGGCTATCTGGGTCTGGACGTGTACGAAGAGGAGGGAGACCTGTTCTTCGAAGATCTCTCTGAACAGGTCATTCAGGATGACGTCTTCTCAAGACTCCTCACGTTTCCCAACGTTATCATCACCGGACACCAGGCATTTTTTACCTCGAACGCGCTGAGCAGTATCGCGGAGACAACGCTCTTCAACATCACGGAATTTTCGATGGGGAAGAAGCTTACGAACGAAGTCTCGGTCGAACATCTCAGAAATTAATAGTCCGACCGCCGGAATTTGAGGTACGCAAGAGCGTACAGCAGCAGTGCGGATAAAAAAGAGTAGCCGAACACCTCGGGGAAGGTTCCGGCAGGAATGAAATCCGGTTCCGGATTGAAGGGCGATACGATGTTCGCCTGGAGACCGTTCGATTGCGGAAGCAGGTAAAAGAGTACGTCGGTAAGGTAGTGGAACGGTTTGAAATCGATCAGCTTGTTGATCAACTCGTGTCTGCTCTGCAGCGCGGGCGACACCACGAACAGATGCATATAGACGATAAGGTAGACGACTCCGACGCTACGGAACAGGACCGAGCCGAGGACGACAAGTGAATACAGGGTGACGAAGAAACCGATGGAGTACAATGCCGCGAGCAGGATGTCATGATTCCAGATGCCCAGCCGTACGCCGATGATCAGGTAGAGACCGAGCATAAAGTAAAGCACAGCCGCCGACATCGCGGCGATTGCCCCTGCCGACTTTGCGGCGAGAAGAAAGAGCCGGGAGACGGGCTTTGAGAGATAAATATCGATCGTCCCTTTTTCCAGCATACCCGGAATTACCCCTGCTGTTGAGAATACTCCCAGGAAAATCATGCCTGCCAGCGACCCGTTGATGAGAAAAAAGAGGAATATATTGATAGGATTGAAATCCTCAGTGACGGGAATGGTTTTTCCGAACATCGAAACCGCAACCAGCACCCCGTCTACGAACGTACCGCTTATCGAGAGCGCGACGCCGATGAGCGCCACCGTTCCGATACCGAGGTAGAACAGCAGCGTCAGCTTGGTTATGATCTCATAAACGGTATAATAGATTACCTGAAGGAATTTCATGCCGTCGGTTCTTCCCGTATAATCTCGATGAAATAATCTTCAAGCGAAGTTTTTCGGGGTGAGACGCTGACAATGGGAACGCGATGCGCCCGCAGCAGATCGATCACGTCGTTCAATCCCGCCGTCCCCTCAGTCTCGAAGGAAATAACGCCCGGCTCGATCCGAACCGGTGCGGCGTTTGCGGAAAGTTTCTCCTTGACTCCGGCGGAGAGATCGCCCTCAAAGCGCAGGTCGTAGAGACTTGCCGATGTGGTAAATTCACGGACGGTACCTGTCCTGACGATTTTTCCTTTATGCAGGATCGTTAAACGGTCGGAGATGAGCTCTACCTCCGAGAGGAGGTGCGAATTCAGAAAGATGGTCTTCCCCTCGTCGCGCAGCCGTTTGAGAATCTCCCTGATCTCTCTTCGTCCGATCGGATCGACCCCGTCGGTCGGCTCGTCGAGAAAAATGAGATCGGGATCGTTAATGAGCGCCTGAGCGATTCCGATCCGCTGCAGCATACCTTTCGAATAATTTTTAACCTTCAGTTTCCGCCACTTTGCCATTCCGACCAGCGTAAGCAGCTTTTCGATTCTGACACCGAGCGTCGCAGAATCGACGCCGGACAGAGCACCGAAATAGCCGAGTACATCCTCGCCGGTAAGGAATGAGGGGAACCGGTGATTCTCGGGCAGGTGTCCGACCCGCTGTTTACTTCTGCTGTCGTCCACACTTTTCCCAAATATACGCGCGGATCCGTATGTAGGGAAGATGATTGCGAGGAGCAGTCTGATGAGGGTGGTTTTACCCGCTCCGTTCGGTCCCAGCAGGCTGAACACCTCTCCGGGATGGACGGAGAGAGTAACGTCTTCCAAAGCGTTGAGCTTTGATTTTCGGACTAAACCCGTGTAGTACGTCTTCGAGAGATTGAAGGTTTCGATTGGAGACATAGGATCGGAAAAAATATGACAGAACATACCAAAAAAATTCCGCAATTCAAACACCAGGAAATAATCGGCGCTTTCTTTATTTAAGTTCTTTTCCTATATTCCTGCCGACTGACGAGGTGATATCAGAAGGTACCATCGATCCGACGAACCTTTAAGTCGCCGCCTACCCTGGAAACTTCATATCATTGGTCGTTAGGCCGGATCTCCCGGTCAAACGGTCATCCGGCCTGCACGTCCGCAGTCTGATCCAATTACTATCACCGATCATACCATAGCGTGCAAGGATCTGCCATGTCTGCATCACACGATAAAAAGTTCGAACCATTTATTCCGGCTTCGTCGTTGGTGCCCGAGTTTTCGTTGAAAGCAATATTACTCGGTGCCCTCTTCGGGATCATCTTCGGAGCCGCAACGGTATATCTGGCTTTGCGTGCGGGACTCACCGTTTCGGCATCCATTCCAATCGCCGTGCTGGCGATAGCGGTGTTCAAACGGTTCGGTAAATCGACTATTCTTGAGAACAATATCGTCCAGACGATTGGATCAGCCGGCGAGTCGATCGCTGCGGGTGTCGTGTTCACCATCCCGGCCTTCATTTTTCTGACGGGCGGAGAAGCCTTCTTCAATTATTTCAACATTCTGACGCTGGCGATTGTGGGGGGTATCCTGGGCGTTCTCTTCATGATTCCGCTCCGCCGGTCGCTTATTGTGAAGGAGCACAGCGTGCTTCCGTATCCGGAGGGAAAAGCCTGTGCGGAAGTACTCGTTGCGGGCGAACGCGGAGGATCCATCGCGAACAAGGTGTTCGCCGGACTCGGCATCGCATTTCTGTATAAGACGATGATGAGCATCTTCGGATTCTGGAAGGACATTCCTGCATATATCACCGCAAGAACCTCAGCGTACCCGAATGCAACAGTCAACGCCGAGATCACACCCGAATATCTCGGTGTCGGATACATTATCGGACCGCGGATAGCCGGCACCCTCGTGGCAGGTGGCGTCCTCTCATGGCTCGTCCTCATCCCGCTCATCTCTTTCTTCGGCGACGGGCTGTTGACCGCCCTGAAACCCGGCTGGGGAGATAAGTTGATCTCCCAGATGTCACCTTCGGAAATCTACAGGGGGTACGTACGCTACATCGGAGCCGGTGCGGTGGCGGCAGCGGGTCTGATCACGCTGATCAGAACATTACCGACCATCGTTTCCGCATTTAAGGAGAGCTTTTCCAGTCTGAAAGAGGGCCGGGCCGGAAAAATGCCGATCAGAACCGAACGCGACATACCGATCACCTATGTCCTGATCGGCTCGGTTGCGCTCGTCCTTATCGTAGCTGTTCTACCGCAGCTACCCGGCACGTTCCCGGGAACGCTGATTATGGGTCTGCTTGTCGTCGTTTTCGGCTTCTTCTTCGTCACAGTGAGCTCGCGTATCGTCGGCATCATCGGCTCTTCGTCGAATCCTATTTCAGGTATGACCATCGCCACGCTCATGGCGACATGTTTGATATTCATCGCGATCGGTTGGACTGGGGATGCATACCAGGCGCTCGCGTTGTCGGTCGGAGGGATCGTGGGTATCGCCGCCGCGAACGCCGGAGCAACGAGCCAGGATCTTAAAACCGGATATATCGTCGGGGCGACCCCAATCTATCAGCAGCTCGGCCTGGTCATCGGGGTCGCCGTATCGGCGTTCGTTATCGGCTGGACGCTACAAACGCTCGACTCGTCCATGCAGCTTCAGGGGATCGAGCACGCCATCGGCACCGAGCGGTATGCCGCGCCACAGGCAACCCTGATGGCAACCCTCATCAAGGGTCTGCTTGCCCAGGACCTGCCATGGGGTCTGGTGTTCACGGGGATGTTCATCGCAGTCGTTGTCGAGCTCATGGGAGTCCGATCGCTGTCGTTCGCGGTCGGAGCATACCTTCCGCTCTCCACTACCATGCCAATCTTTGTCGGCGGCTTGATGAAGGCGTTAATCGACCGGATTATGAAGCGGGACGAAGAGTCTGAAGTCAGCTCGGGGATGCTGTACAGTACGGGACTGGTTGCCGGGGGATCGCTGACGGGCATCGCCATCGCCGTGCTGAGCGGCATCCCGACCACGGTTACCGTGAACGGAGAACCCAAGGAGATCTCGGTGCTTCAATGGCTGCTCGACGGGATCGGGATTCACGGCTGGGAGCGTCTGGGCGGTTTCGCGGATATCATCGGAGTCGGTATGTTCGCGATCCTGTGTTTGCTGCTTATCAGGACGTCAATGAAGAAACTGTCGTTCTGACTTCCGTATGGTACCGGATTGATTTTTTTCGGGATACTTCGTATCGTCCTGAACACTGCCCGGCTGAGCACGCTCACGTTACTTACAGTATTCAGGACGATACCTATTGATAGCCGAACGGGCGCCTCTCAACCGCCTCACACTCTCATTCACGGACAAATCGCTTCAGGAAGATTTACGTGAATTCGGGTCACCTGTCGCCGGAGAGTATCCTCGCCCGCCTGCAGGATGAACTCTTCGCCCGGATCGACGGAAGACATGCCCACGATGACACCACAATTATCGTTATGAAAATAAAAAACAGAACCGGCAGCTGAGCGGTCAGATTGTGATGCCGAGACGCTTCGGGGATGCTGGCGATTCTTTTTCGGTTCTGCCGTCACTCGCTGTATTCTGATGCTCCTTCGGGTAATCGATTGTGGGGAGAAGGATGTTTTTTCAATTCGAAATATTTTTAGTACATTAGGGTTGTATGGATCAACTGACGGAACAGCAGCGCCGTGCAGAGCTTCGATTCGAAGTCAAGTCGTACGACGTCGATTTTGCTCAAATTGCAAGTAATATTGTCTATATACGATGGCTTGAGGATCTACGGCTCGAACTGCTCAATAAATATTTGCCGCTCGCAGACCTGCTCCGGAGCGAGCTGGTGCCGGTTCTGGCTTCGACCTGTATCAGATACAAACGACCTCTCAGATTGTTCGACAAACCTGTCGGATCGATGCGGCTCACCGAGCTCGGGAATTCCAGGTGGAGACTCGAGTCGGAGTTCAGTCTCGACGGTTCACCGGTCGCCACTGCCGATCAGACCGGCATGTTCGTGCATGCGGGGACGATGCGTCCTGCATCCCTCCCGCCGGAGCTCCGCAGCCGCCTTGAAGGTATACTGCGTGTGATCGATCGAGATACATAATGGTTCATCAATCCACAATAGTCCGGAGGATACATGCTCGGTAACCAACGACGGGTAGTGATTACGGGTATGGGTGCGGTTACACCGATCGGAAATTCCGTAGAAGAATTCTGGAGGTCGCTGATCGAGGGAAAGAGCGGCTGTACGTTCATTCAGCATTTTGATGCTTCGAAATTCGATACGAAATTCGGCTGCGAAATTAAAAATTTTGACCCGCTTCAATATATGGATCGCAAGATCGCCCGGCGCCTCGATCCGTATTGCCAGTACGCGCTCGCGGCTGCTGCACAGGCCGTTGCCGATGCGGGAGTTGGAGACGGAGCGCTGACCGAGGAGCAGAAGGAACGGGTCGGAGTGGTCTTCGGCAGCGGCATGGGGGGCATGAATGTATATCACGAACAGACAGGTATTTATATAAAAGAAGGTCCGCACCGAGTCTCACCCTTTTTCGTGCCGATGATCCTCCCTAATATTGCAGCCGGGTATATTTCAATCACCTATGGATTCCGGGGTCCGAACTACTGCATCGTCACCGCATGTGCCACCGGCAACAATAACATCGGCGATGCATTCCTCCTCATCAAGAACGGATATGCCGATGCGATGCTGACCGGAGGGAGCGAAACCGGGGTTACCGAAATGAGTCTTGCCGGATTCAATTCTATGAAAGCGCTCTCGACACGGAATGAATCCCCCGGGACGGCGAGCAGACCCTTCGATAAAACGCGCGACGGATTCGTGATCGGCGAAGGTGCGGGAGCGCTGTTCCTCGAGGAACTCGAATATGCGAAATCGCGCGGCGCGCGGATATACGCCGAATTGATCGGGATCGGTTTTTCCGGAGATGCGCATCATATCACCGCGCCTGAACCTCAAGGGAAAGGCGCGATCTTAGCAATGAAAATGGTGCTGCGGGATGCCGGAATAGCGCCTGAAGACGTGGATTACCTGAATATGCACGGTACTTCCACACCTCTCGGCGATATCGGGGAAACCAATGCCGTCAAAGGTGTGTTTGGAAAACACGCTTATGAAATGAACCTCTCGTCAACGAAAAGTATGACGGGACACATGCTCGGAGCGGCGGGTGCGGTCGAGGCGATTGCAACCATTCTTGCAATCAGAAACAATATAGTTCCGCCTACCATTAATTTCGAACACCCCGATCCGGGGTGCGATCTCAACTACACCTTTAACCGGGCGGTCGAACGGGAAATTCGGATCGGCGTCAGCAACGCGTTCGGGTTCGGCGGCCACAATACGTCTGTAGCTTTTCGGAAATTTATCGAATAACCTTTCGGAGTCGTCGTATGTTACGGTGTACGGCTGTCTGGATGCTGCGAATAGTTTTATTCTCGATCCTCATAAACGCCGGTTATGCCGGCAGCGGAATCGATCCCGCGAAATTCGATCCATTCCTGCAGCGGGCACTGTCCCAACAGTCGGTCGACGGGCCCGCCAGATCGCTGGCGCCGTTCTCCGGCAGCGAATTCCCGATTGCGTCCGGTTATGAGAGCGGCCGGCTCTATGATGTGGTCGTATTCGCATCTGACGATATACTCGACGGAAGCGGTTACCACTTCAATTCGCGGATGGACGGATTCGGAACGGCTCGTTTGACGGCGACTCAGCTCTTTAAACTTGCGGGTCATCAGGGAGTGCGCTACATCGAGAAGGGGGGCGAGATGGAGCTGCAACTCGATCTTAGCGTTGAAGGCATACAAGCCGACCGAGCCCGGAGCGGAGACGCATACGATATTCAGTTCACGGGTAGAAATACGATCATCGGGGTCATCGATACCGGCATAGATATATTTCATCCGGATTTCCGCGATCCGGTCGATACTACAAAATCACGGATCATTTCCATATGGAATGTCAACCTCACGCCGACGGACTCTGAATCCTCTCCCGCAGGATTCGATTACGGCGTCGAGTATACCCGTGCCGATATCGAATCCGATCTCAGACGCGAAACCGTCGGAAGAGTGAGAGCGATAGATACCGACGGTCACGGTACGCATGTTGCCGGAATCGCCGGAGGTAACGGTGCAGCCTCAGGCGGGAGGTATACCGGCGTTGCTCCCGATGCGGAATTCATCATTGTGCAGGTACCCGGTTCCGGGATTGCGCAGACATGGGTTATTGACGGTATGACCTACATCTTTAATCTTGCTGAGGAACTCGGATACCCTGCGGTCGTAAATATGAGCTTCGGCGGACACGGCGGGGCGCATGACGGAACCCAGGGGCATGAGCTCGCAATCGACCAGCATGCTCAATTGCCGGGTCGGGCAATCGCCGTTGCCGCTGGGAACAGCGGCGAAGCCGGCCTTCACAACGGCGGTACGATCCAGCAGGGATCTACTGCATCATTTCAGGTGAATATACCGCAATATCAGCCCGCCTCCGGCAACGATAACGACTACGCCATTCTCTTCCTTTGGTACGAAGTCGGCGCGCAGGATACGCTTGAAGTGCGGGTCGTTACGCCGTCGGGATACCAGGTCGCCGCGAAGCGGGGAGGTGGATTTGTAGAAGAAACCGATGACGGCGCGGTCTATCTGGATTCATTCGGAGATTTCGTCAACCAGAAAAACGGCCGCCCGTTCCTCATCGAATTCTTCGACCAGGATTCCCTCAAACCTCCGGTCGTCGGCCTGTGGACCGTTCAGCTCCGAAATCTCTCTTCCTCCAACAGTATCCGCTATAATGTCTGGAGGGTGGTCACCTCGATGTCGGGCGTGACCATCGATCCGAATACCGGTAGAGGTTACTCGGTGACAATGCCCGGAACTGCAGAGTACGGCATAACCGTTGCGTCCTATGCGACCCGCGTCTCATGGACCGACAAAAACGGACGGCAATGGCAATTCACGAACGCTTCGGAAGGAGGACTGTCGAGCTGGAGCGGCGGCGGACCGACGCGGGACGAGCGTATCAAACCGGATATAACGGCACCGGGACAGATCATCGCAGCCGCGCGATCGGCGAACGCCTCCTTCTCCGATCAGCTCTTGATCATTGAACCGCGCTATGCGCTGCTCCAGGGGACCAGCATGGCCGCCCCTCACATCACCGGCGTCGTTTCGCTCATCCAGCAGACCAACCCTCTGCTTACCGGCGTCGAAATCCGGCAGATCATCCAGCGCGGCGGTACCGGCGATGCGCTTACCGCGATCCTCCCGAATCAGCGGTGGGGATACGGAAAAATAAATACGCTACATGTCTTCAATCATTTCGATATTTTCCGGGACGTTCCCGACCGGTTTACCCTTTACCAGAATTTTCCGAATCCGTTCAATGCATCCACGGTGATCCGGTTTACCGTCGGGGAGCCGACGCGGGGTTCTCTCGCCGTATACGACATACTCGGAAGAAAAGTCGAAACGCTCGTCGACGGAAGCCTGGAACCGCGAATCTATTACGTTCCCTTCGATGCGTCGCACCTGAGTTCCGGAATTTATTTCTACCGCCTCGAAACTGAACGGTTCAGCAAGGCAGGCAGGATGGTTCTGATCCGATAAACCGATATGATGTTAGGCGATCTCAGCACGATCCACAGGCATGCCCTCCGACCGATCTATGACCCCGATGTGACAAATTTTTGACACCTCATACGATCCGCAGCCGTATCTTTATTCCGTTCACAATATATTTCTATCGGCGGGAAAGGATACTGCATGCTCTGGAATTTTATCGAACGCGTCAGCCCCACCCTGTTCGGTATTGTCTGCCACCAGAATCCGGACTTTCTCATCGGAGCCGGCGGTGAGACATTGCCGATCTGTCCGAGATGCTTCGGATTTCACCTCGGATTCACAATCGCTACCGTATTCATTCTCCTGGGTATCAGGAGCAGTATGCGCTTCCCGGGATGGATAGAATCGCTTCTTCTGCCGGCTTTAATTTTTCTCCCCGCGGTTCATTGGGCAGGAGGGTATTTAGGGTATTATAATCCCGGCATCGGATCGAGATTTATTACGGGGTCGATCGGCGGTGGAGGCATTGCATGCTTCATGGTGGGGTATATGTTTCGCTGTTCAGGGAAGATCGGTGCATGCCGGATGCGGCTTTCCGCCGTCTATACGTTTGTGCTTCTGATTGTCAACCTCATGCTCGGACAGTTGATTTTCAGGGGATATGATGCCGCCGAGCTGACACAGTTAGCTTTTTTTTCGATTGTATTCAACGCCGTAACGCTTTGCGTTCTCGTCACATACGTCGTTTACTCCAACGTGAGCCGGCGCAGGTCGTTCCCGATCAAACTTAAGAGCAACAGAGGATAACAGGTATGAAAAACAGAATCCTTTTCGTATGGCGCGACGTACTGATGGTTTTGAGTGCATTTGGATTGTTCTTCGGATGCATCGCTACGTCGCACCGTTCGGCACGAACGCTCGATGAAGATCAGGTGTCCGTCTCGGCGAGCTACCTGCGGGCGGAAGACATCGATGAAAGCGAATCGGAACCGATACATCTCGCGGCGATCGACGGGCGTCTCGGACTCGCAAAAGGCATCGACATCGGCGTGATGCACACATGGGATTTCACCCGCGGCAACGAAAATGCATTCGCCACGCTGTGGGGCGATGTGAAATTCCAACTTACTAACCGCGATAACAAGCCCCAAACTCCGACACTGTCGGCAGGATTGAAGAAGGGATTCATCTACGACAGCGATATCAAACTGCACGTAACCTCGGTGCCTTTCATGCTCGATTACCGACTCAATGAATCAGTTACCCCTTTCTTCTTTTTCCGGTATGAACTCATCCGCGATTCATTCATCCCGGATAGAGTGTTCGAGAGCTCGCGTAATATTTTCGGAGTCGGTGCGGAGTTCCTGCTCGGATCCCGCGATCCGAGCCGATGGCAGCCGAAACTGGGCTTGACCGTAGGGACATTTAATTCGCTTACCGGGGGAGAAGGAAACCGCTGCTTGACATTCAACGTCGGCCTGAGCATCGACTCGCCGGTAATAAGATGAAGTCAAATACCCGCACTTCAAATATTGGACGAGGAGTGATAGGGTCGCAACCTCAATGAGACTGGCCGGGAAGCCCTCGTGGTAGCGCGTGGGCTTCCTGCTAATATCAAAATGTTTGGAACGAATAAGCGGATACGGCAACCTGTTCACTCGTCTCGCTTATAACCTCCGATTCCGGATCAAACTTCACACACCATTAAATCTCTCCGCCTTCAATTGCATCCGCTCCTGCTTCACCTCTGTCGCCAAATGAGATAATGAGATTCATATCCTAAAACTGAGAAAATCGAGTCCCACTTCCTCCGTACACAATCGCACCAATATCAGAAAACGGCAATTCAGGAGGGTTTGGTATTAATTTACTTTCGGCACAATTCTTGCCGGAATATAATCCGTTCGCATAGCGGGAGGCGAAACCACGACCCGCCACAGCCGTTCATATGAACTATGAGCGTGGGGGCGGTGAGATATGAGGGAGATCCCGGGAGGTATACTGTTTCAGCATTTTGATATGAGGAGGAATTATGGCCGGAGTGAAATTCATCGCAGTGCGTTTCGGGATCCGCGTGTACACCGGACTTCTGTTGTTACTTCTGATCGTGCCGGCGACGCGCAGCCAGATCACGGTCGTTAATTCGGAAAAAAACGTGAGCGTCACCATTGCCGCCTGGATGCAGCCGCGTTACGACTTTTACGCGGTCGACGACGGGGATCAGATCAGCCGTTTCTCGATTCGCAGGGTACTGCTTGATATACGCGGCCATGCGTTCAGCGAGAAATTTACATACCGGGTCACCCCGGAACTGAGCGATCTGGATCTATCACATGCCAGAAACGTTTATCCGATACTGCTCTACGTTAACTATGCATTTTCTTCCGGAGCACAAATTATGTTCGGACAGTTTCCGGTTCCGTTCCATTGGCATTTCTATGTTCCTCTGCCGGGTCTCTATTTTTACGAACGGAGCATGGCCTCGAACGATTTCGGCACTTTCGGCGGATGGGATAAAGGGATTATGCTGCATGGGTCCGCGCGCATCGGAGGGCAGCCGTTCCGGTACGGGCTGGCTCTGATCGACGGTGAAGGTTTCAACCGGAGAAAAAATAGAGACACCGGACATACGGTCTCCGCACAGGCAGTATATGCGCTGACGGGGATATTACCCCCGGGCGAATCGGATCTCCGCGGATCGCGCGACCCGCAGCTCACGCTCGGTCTCGGCGGCCAGTTCGGATGGGAAAATGAAGCGCGCGATTGGTCGCTCGGAATGGCATCGGAAAGACGCGGAGATTTTACCGCCGGTACCGCCTTTGCACGTTTTGCCTTCAGAGGGCTGTCGATCATCGGGGAAGGATTCTACCGGAAGGTCGATCCGAAGGCAGCGTCTCTCGATTCCTATACAGGCAATGCGTACACCGTTTCCGCCGGCTATATGGTGATTCCTTCGCGTTTCGAATTGATCGGGCGATATACGGGATTAGACTATCATACGGGTATCGACAATACGAACGCTTCGGAATGGGGAGCAGGCTGCAACATCTTCTTCAGCGGTCATAACGCCCAGCTCCGCATCCAGTATCAACGGGTGGATCGCGGCCCATTACTAACCGGCGGTAATTACGGTCAGTTTGTGATCGAAGCGCAGATTCATTTCTTCTAAACGTCACGGAAACGGTATTCATACCGCTGAATTGTTTTGGCGGGAAGATTGGTTGAACTCCCGCTCGCGACCGATACGATTCAGCGTTATGAGCGGCTGCGGTTTCAGTCCGTGTTCATTCGCTCGTCGATTTCGATTCTGAGAATCTTTCTCCTCAGCAATTCGAGAGCAGCCTGGGTTGCCCGCTCTTTTACCCTCCGACGGTCGTCCCCGAAATTAAACATCATCGCCATCGAATGCTCCGAATCCGCGTATCCGATCCATACGAGTCCCACGGGTTTTTCCGGGGTACCCCCGGAGGGACCGGCGATACCGGTGACCGAGATGCCCGCATACGCTCCCACCATGGTCCGTACGCCTTCCGCCATTGCAATCGCCGTCTCTTTGCTGACCGCCCCGTAACTCTGTATCAATTCTGAGGGGACATTCAACTGCCGGATTTTCAGATCGTTGCTGTACGCAATGACGCCCCCCAGAAAGTATTCCGAACTTCCCGGGATATCTGTCAGTCGATCGCCGATCAATCCGCCCGTACAGGATTCTGCAACGGCAACCGTGAGTCTCCGTTCGCGAAGCAGAGCGCCCAGCGTTGCTTCGAGATCAACTTCGCCGACCGCATAAATATATTTTTCCGCCTTCTCACGAATGCGGTTCTCGATTTCATTCAGTACCGAATCGGCTTCCGATACGGATGTGGCGTGTGCGGTAATTCTGAGTCTTACGCCCAGAGGACTCGGCAGGAATGCAAGCTTCGCCTTGCCTCCCGTAAGAATAGGCACCTCGCCAAGTTTCTCGGCGAGGAAGGATTCCGGGATACCGGTCGTTTTTATTACACGGTGGCGGATGATCGAGTCCTTCCGGAAATCGGAAAGTTTACCCAGTACAAAGTCCTCGACCATCGACCGCATTTCGTACGGAACCCCCGGCATCACACAGCAGATCCGGCTGTCCTTTTCTATCCAGTATCCAGGCGCGGTTCCATGTCTGTTCGGGATGGGGATTGCGATCCGTGGCACCAGCGCTTGATCCTCCGCGGCTTTTGTCCAGCGGTAATTTCGCCGCTGCAGCAGCTGCCGGACGTGATCGCGCACCGAGGTATTGAATATCAGGTCGGTGTCGAAAAACCTGCACACCGCAGAGCGGGTAACGTCGTCGTGCGTCGGACCGAGACCGCCGGTAACCATGATCAGATCTGCGGAATTCCAGGCCCGGGTAAGTTCTTCGATGATGCGGTCTTCATCGTCCCCCACGACGCTCATGGTTTCCGTCGGGATGCCGGCTGAAGAGAGCTGCTCGCCGAGGTATGCGGCATTCGTATTTAAGACCTGTCCGATGAGAATTTCATCGCCGATAGTGATAATGTAGGATTTCATAAGGTGTGAAGTCGGATATTACATGTGAACCTGATATCGGGCCGGAATATTGGATGCGTTGATGAAGGATGCGGATCAGACAAATCCGTGCAGCAGCATCAGCAGCAGACCCGCGTAGACACCCGCGCCGACATCGTCTAACATAACGCCCCACCCATGGGTAAAGTTCTCAAGAGAACGGATCGGATACGGTTTCAGGATATCGAACAATCTGAACAGCACGAAGCCCGCTCCGATGGTGACCGGGGTGAGGGGAACGAAGACGAGTGTTATCCACATCCCGACCGCTTCGTCGATCACGATTATCTGCGGATCCTCCCCGAGTACCCGTTCGATCCGGGCTGCGGCGTATACACCCGCACCCAGTCCGAGCACGATAAGAACCGCCAGACCGGCCGCACCCATCGATGGGAAAAGGAGAACGGGTATGAGAGCGGCAATCGATCCCGCGGTGCCGGGAGCTTTCGGCAGATAACCCGTGAAGAAGAATGTTCCGATGACTTTTATATGCAGCGGGATGAACGGCCCCGGAGTCTCTTTAACTCGGCTCGGTAGTTTTTCCGGTGGGTGCATGCAAACTCCAGATCAGCTTTCGATTGTCAAACAGGTATGCGACTCCGGTTCCGACGGTAAAGATGGTGACAATCAGCAATAATCCGTAGAGGAGGTCGGGATGAAGCATAGCATCGATAAAGCGTTGCAGGGGATTATATATCAACGGGGTATGTTTGGCTGTATACAGAATAAGTATATAGTACAATACGACCATTTGCGTACCGGTTTTTATTTTCGCTCCTTTGGACGGATAAAATTCCCTGCCGCGGTACTCGGCCGCTGATCTCAGTAACGTGATAAAAATATCCCTGATAACGATGCCCCATATCATCCAGGCTTTTGCCAATCCGATATAGACGAAACCGATAAAAGCGGCCGATATTAATATTTTATCCGCGAGCGGGTCGAGGAATCGTCCCCATTTGGTATGGTATCCGTATTTCCGTGCGATCATGCCGTCGTACCAGTCCGTAAGCGCGGCGATAAGAAATACCATGAGTGCGGTTTGTTTGGATGCGGACGACTCGCCGAAAAGGAAATAGAGGAAGACGGGTGTGAGAATGATTCTTAAGGTCGTTAGTTGATTGGGAATCGTCATAGAGATTATATGAGAGCTCGGAGGTACGATGAATATTCCGGTGAATGCGAGGAATAACCATCACTGTCGTACAAGGTACGAGTAAAATCCTTTATGTGCAAGCAATTTCGAGGATCAGAGATCTTTTCCGAGCAGCCTGTCGAGGGAGTATCGGCCCGGTCCTCTAACGAGAAAGTAGAATGAGATTAACAGAAAGAGTGCCGCCAGTTCGAATCTCATATCCGAGATGAGATGCCGGTAGACAGCGACGCACATCGTGAGCGCAATGAAGAAGGAAGCGAAGCGGGTCAGGAATCCCGAGGCGAGAAACAGACCGCCGACGAATTCAATAACCGCGGCGAGAGTGGCGAAGAAGAGCGGAAAGGGAAATCCGAGTGATGAAACGGTGTCGATGAATCCCCAGGGTTCATTGCTGGTGAGATGCGCGAACAAACTGCCGATCTTGCGCCATCCATGGAAGAAGGTGAGGAATATCCCCGCACCTGCCCTCAGAAAGAGAAGTCCCAGCGGTTCGAGCGGGGAGAATTTTTTAAATGTCCCGATCACAGGACTAATCAAGCTGCTTTTTTAACTTTGCCTGATTTTATACACGAGGTACAGACCTTGATCCGTTTGACACTCCCGTTCACGATCGCACGCACTCGTTGTAAATTGGGCATCCATCGCCGCCGTGTTTTATTATGGGCGTGGCTGATGCTGTTTCCCGATACGGGTCCCTTTCCGCAAATATCACATACCTGAGCCATTTTCCGACCTGTATGACTGATGTTTCGATTGGATAAAAATTAAGACCTAAAATGTAGTAAAAAAATGTCGAAATATCAACAATTACGTACTCTGCTTTGTTTGCAATTGGGGGAAATTTTGGCTAATATGAACCGTAATTATGAATTTACAGACCCTTTAATCCATTCCAGCGAGATGGAAAGGGAAACATGCCAGCAGTTGAAACCGACCGGACAGAGAACCTCTCCTCAGGCGTATTCCACCCGGAAGACCGCCGGGCATCACATATCTTTTCCAATTCTTATCAATTCATCGGGGCACATGTATGACCGTCAAATCAATCATTATGGACGGAATCGGAGTCGAGCGTTCTCTCGTCCGCCTGGCACACGAAATCATTGAACGCAATAAGGGTATCGAGCAGGTCGCGCTGGTCGGGATAAAGACGCGCGGTGAATTTCTGGCCCGCCGGCTTGCAGGGAAGATTGCTTCGCTCGAATCGAAACAGATCGAGTGTGGATTCATCGATATAACCCTGTACCGCGACGATCTGCAGACCCGGCTGGATCATCCCGAGTTGAAGGGGACGGACATCAAATTCGACATTACCGGAAAACATATTGTGCTGATCGACGATGTGCTCTATACCGGTCGGACAACCCGCGCTGCCCTCGATGAGCTTGTGGATCTGGGCAGACCCGCTTCCATCCAGCTCGCCGTGCTCATCGACCGGGGTCATCGCGAACTGCCAATAAAAGCGGACTACGTCGGCAAGAATGTACCGACTTCGATAGGGGAGGAGATCAGAGTCCTCCTGAAAGAAACCGACGGGAAGGATGAAGTCGTTCTTATCGAAGTTTAGTACACGCCTCCGGCAGATTCCGGATACCGGCGGCAGCGGAATGCCGGACACTATAAACTCACTTACGGATTTACTCTCAGCTTATTCGGGAAATACAAAACAATGCCACTACAATCACGTCACCTGCTCGGTCTGTATGGAATGCCCGGCGACGACATCAGAATGATACTCGACTCTGCAGCTTCATTTAAGGAAGTCCTCGATCGTCCCATCAAGAAGGTTCCCACCCTCCAGGGAAAGACTATTGTCAACTTATTCTTTGAAAGCTCGACCCGAACCCGAATATCATTCGAACTCGCCCAGCGTAGACTGTCGGCGGACATCGTGAACTTCACGGCGAGCGCGAGCAGTTTGTCAAAAGGCGAAACCTTCAAGGATACCGCGCGGAATATCGAAGCCATGAAAATCGACATGGTGGTCGTCCGTCATCAATCCGCGGGCGCTCCTCATTTTCTGAGCAGGATCGTAAATGCGAACGTCATCAATGCCGGCGACGGAAGACATGAACATCCCACGCAAGCCTTGCTGGATATGTATACGCTCCGCGAGAAGTTTGGGAAGCTTGAGGGACTGCATATCTGCATCGTCGGCGATATCTCGCATAGCAGGGTCGCTCTTTCAAATATCTACGGGTTAACCGCAATGGGGGCGAAGGTATCGCTCTGCGGACCGGCGACGATGATTCCCCGCGGTATCGAGAAACTTGGCGTCGATATTTATCACGATCTCGACGAAATTATTCCCCGGATCGATGCCCTGAACGTACTCCGCATTCAGCTCGAACGTCAGGAAGGAGGATTATTCCCTTCACTACGCGAATATCGAACGTATTTCGGCGTTACGAAAGAGAGGCTTGAAAAAGCTGGAAAACCGATTACTATATTGCATCCTGGTCCGATCAACCGGGACGTCGAACTTTCAGCAGACGTTGCGGACAGCGAACATTCGGTCATTTTGCAGCAGGTACTGAACGGCGTGGCGGTAAGGATGGCGGTGCTTTTTCTGCTGTCGCAGAGCAAATAGACGGACTCGATTTGCCCGCAGTCCTCTCAGAGGCGGCGGGCGCCGGAAGCAGTCGTTCATCATTACCTGAAATCAAGCACTGAGAAAAAAAGATCTGAAAGATAAACGAACCGAAGAACAGGAATAAATATGATTCTGCTAAAACAGGGACGGGTCATGGATCCGGTGCAGAACCTCGATCTGCATGCGGATATTTTGATCGACAACGGTCTGATCCGGAAGATCGCACAGAATCTCGAAGTACCGGACGGAGCGGAGGTCCACGAGCTTCGCGGAGCCGTCGTAGCTCCCGGTTTCATCGATATGCATGTACATCTGCGCGAACCGGGATACGAACATAAGGCGACCATTGCCACGGAACTTGAAGCGGCGGCGGCGGGAGGCTTCGTCGGTGTCGCCTGCATGCCGAATACCAACCCGGCTATCGACGACAGTTCGATCGTTCGTTATATCAAAGAACGATCCGCATCGGTACTCGGAGGACTTGTCGACGTGTATCCGATCGGATCGGTTACGAAGAACCGGGAGGGGAAACAGATCACCGAGATGGCGGAACTGGCGGAGACGGGTGCAGTAGCATTCTCAGACGACGGGAACCCGGTCGAGAACGCGCATATCATGCGGATCGCTCTCGAATATTCGCGTATGTTCGGAAAGCCGATCATTCAGCACGCCGAGGAAAAGACAATGACCCATGGCGGCGTGATGAACGAAGGATTTATCTCGACGACGCTCGGACTGCCGGGAATCCCTCCGGTTGCGGAAGCGATCATGATACACAGGGATGTTCTGCTGACGGAATATACTGGCGGTAACTATCACGTTGCGCATTTGAGCACGAAACTGGGACTCGATATCGTCCGCGATGCCAGGAAGAAAGGGATCCCGGTTACCTGCGAGGTAACTCCTCATCATTTCACGCTGACCGATGAGGCAGTCCGGTCATTCGATACCAATACGAAAATGCACCCGCCGCTCCGGACTCAGGAAGACGTCGACGCTCTGAAAGAAGGACTCCGCGACGGAACCGTGGATGTCATCGCAACCGATCATGCCCCGCATTCCCTGGACGAGAAAGAGGTCGAATACCTGTACGCACCCTTCGGCATCGTGGGACTCGAGACTGCTATCGGCCTCTCTATCACCGAACTGGTCGTTCCCGGTATACTGGCCATAGAAGATCTGATCGTAAAATTCGCTATCAATCCCAGAAAAATACTCGGACTAGCTCCGGTTACGATAAAGATCGGAGAACGGGCTTGCCTGACCATTTTCGACCCCGAAATAAATTGGACCGTCGATCTATCCGCATTCAAATCGAAATCAAAGAATTCGCCATTTCACGGCAGGAAGCTTGCCGGCAGAGCGCTCGGTATAGTCAACAACGGATTGGTTCGATTTGCATCCTGAGCGTGCCGGTTACGAACGTTTCACATTACTTCAGCGTTTACAGATATTGCATGCTACAACGAATTGTCATCGGACTCGTTCTTGCGGGATCCATTCACGGGTTTGTGTTTCCCGGAGATCCCGTAGCAGACGGGAAAGCGGAAACCCCGGAGGTAATACTCCGTTTCGCAACCGCCAACGACGGGCATTGGCGGCCTGCATCGCTCGGACCTTTCCATGGCATTTTCACCACCCTTCACAACAGCCTTATCCGGAGTATAAACGATAGGGACGATATCGATCTTGTCGTTTTCAACGGAGATCTCGTCGACCGGTACGATTATATAAAATGGTGGAATGAGAACAATCCCGGCGACACCCTCGACGACGTTACCTCCCGTTTCAATATTTCCTGGTTGAATGAAGTCAGGAACATATACGATCAACTGTATCCGCCATACTACGTCGTCCAGGGCAACCATGACAGGGCATCGTGGGAGTATTGGGAGACGATCTGGGAATATCCCGCCCACCATCATTTCACCGCAGGAGACTATGCGTTTGTACTGCTTACACGGCATGACGACAGGCTGATATATCTGCCCGTCGATTATGCCTGGCTCGATACGGTATTCACAATGTATCGGGATTTTGAAGGGATTTTCCTCTTTATCCATGCGGGCGACAGCGGTGTTCTCAACGAGGCATTTCACACGTTCGTCGGAGCTTATCCGAATCTGCGCGCCGTATTCCATGGGCACAATCACCTGAGCATAGTTGAACGACATGGCCGGAGGTATCATTTCTGGAATGGTAATTTTATGAATCCGATAATCGACTTCGGATACCGTGTGGTCGAGATATTCCGGGGCGGCGAGATCAATACATACTTCACGGATCTTGCTGCACAAGTGAACCGGGATTCCGTGGTGATATATACATCGGTACCGGGGAAGGTGACGCTGGCGGTTCCGGAGCACGAATCGTCGATCGGGACGACCGGTCAGACGTTTATCTGGCACGCGCCGTCTCCGTGGGCGTCAGTCTACCGTTTCGAGCTCTCCGCCGACGAACAGTTCACGACCATGCTCTATTCCGATACGACGGTAACGGATACGACCGTGAGCATTGAAACACTGCCCGATTCCGAAATTATATGGTGGCGCGTCGCAGGAGGGAATGAACTCGGTTGGGGGGAATTCAGCGAGCCGTCGTCGCTTACGTTACTGCCGGTATCGACGACCGCGGGCGAGATTCCACCGCAATCTTTCCTGCTCCGGCAGAATTTTCCCAATCCGTTCAATCCCTCGACGACGATTCAATATTATGTTCCCGTACCGGGTTATGTAACTATAGAAATCTATTCCGCTCTGGGACAATTGGTGATGCAGGCCGAATCGACCCTCCATCAACCCGGCACCTATAACTATCAATGGAATCCCGGACTCAGTTCCGGTGTATATATCTATCGTTTGACCGCACTCCCGCTCGATCCATCTCATCCGCCGATCGTCCAGGAGCAACGAATGGTACTGGTTCGCTGAAAAAAATCTTTAGCTCTTCCGGAGTATTACTTCCCGCGCTAACCTGCAACAGACCTCAGCTTCCTTCGTACAAGTATATTAAAATGTTGTTTTTCATTCACTACTGGACGTTTTGTCTATTAAAGTAGACATACTCAGGATTGATTCCGTTATCCTTATTCATTCATAAATTAAGTATAATCAAATGGTTGTTAACCAATTACGAAATTGGCATACAGATTGTTATATATCTCTCCAGAGCTTGAAAAGGAAACGGAAATGAAATCACCCGGTAAAAAATACGGAATATATGGAGCGGTAATAATATCGGGAATGCTATTCATCACCGGCTGTACGTCGAATGTAGCCCCCGACGATTACTATACGCTTGAGCCGCCGAGAAACGTTAGTGTGATTCCCGGCGATAATCTGATCGATATCGAGTGGACCCATTCGGCAAACGGCCGGGTTGTCGGTTACCGAGTCTACAGGAGCAGAAGTTATGACGGAAGGTACACGCTGATCGGTTCGACAAACGGAAACTATCTGGTGGACTATTATCCGGAGAACGGTGAGCGTTTTTATTATGCCGTATCGGCGGTCGACAGACAGGGAAATGAAAGCGGGTTGTCGACGGAGTATGCCTACACGATACCGCGGCCCGAAGGATACGATGTGATCATGCGGGATTACCGGTATTGGCCGGACCGGGCAGGATTCGAATTCTCCACCGCAACTCTGGGTCCTTACGACGACCAGTATACAGATATCTTCTATGAATACTGGAACGGTATTACTTACATGAATGTATGGGACGATTCAGACATCATCGAAATAGGACGGACCTATTCTCTGAAAGAGGTGAAATTCGCACCCGGACCAAATTCCCCCTGGAGAAAATTCGTGGAGATGAGAGAGGGATATACCTATATCGTATGGACGTACGACAATCACTTCGCAAAATTCAGGGTGATTGAACTCAGACCCAATTATGCTGTGATCGACTGGGCGTATCAAACCCTCGAGGGTGAGACGCTCCTGAAACGTCCGGAGTGGACAGGTGAGAGAAAAGTTCTGAGAAGCGAGCGTTTGGGCATCGAAATACGGAAATAACTGAAACTGATCAAAGTATCCGACCGTAAGCCGGCGGCCGGGCAGGTTCTTGGTGGGAACCGAAAAGCAGCTCAGCAGCAGGCGAAGAGGGAGACACGAGCGGGGGCCTGCAATGAGAATGGTTGAAGCGAGGATGGGCTGACTGAAAATGCCGCGTGAGCTAAATGACCTCCTTCTGTGTGTAGAATGGTCTGGTTGAGGTCGCCGGCTTACGAACGGATACGGAAACAGGCGGTAAATTGATGAACAACCGAATGGCGGGGTTGTATGGGCTGTAGAGGGATGGATAGCGGCAGAAGCTCATTCGGTTGGTGTGAAATGGGGTATCGCTGACACGTATCGGGCCGGGAACGTGTTTATGCAGTACCCCATTCACATTTTTATCGGGACTTTAGTATATTATCGTTATGAAACTGCTAGGCATTTCAACCGGCTTGCTGCTGCTGTTCGGTATGGCGGCTTCTTCTCAGGAATTTTCAGCGTTTCCGGAACTGCCGCCGAGAAATTGGGGCGGCGTCGGATTCGGATACCCCGATGTCAGCATCTCTCTCCCCGTCTATCCCCGCTTCTTTCCGATTCTCGTGAGACCGCAGGCTGATTTCGGTATTTTTCAGCCGCATGGGCACGCGCTCCGCGGAGGAAAACTGACGATCGCCTATCTGTCTCCATTTTCAAGTCTCGGTATAGGTAATATGTATATAGGGGCGATCGGAGGCTACGATACCGACCGGTTGAACGACCGGATCAGCGTCGGCGATCGGCGCGTTGTGGAAGAGGAGAGGATATTCCTCTGGGGCGGAGTACTTGGCGAATGGATAGAGGTATACCGGAACGTTTATCTGAGCGCAGAGATAAGATTCTTAAATCAGGAGGTCGAACGCAGGGCGATCGATCCGCCGGCATTCTACGAGACGTCGAAGTTTCAGCGAACGCTTACCACATGGATGGTGGGCGTGAATGTCTTATTGTGGTGAACGGCATGCCGGATGCCCGGAGAAAAATGATAGACCGGCCGGGATCGAGCGAGCAAACATATGAAATGGTTCACATCTCTTCTTATTACAATTTTCCTCTGGAGCCCGCTCTACGGACAGGAGAAGACATCCCCGGGTGACTATCGAATCCCGTCGGCTCATTCTTTACTGCCGGGATTCGACCGCGAACTTGCCCTCCTTCAGACCCAGCATAAAAACGAGATCTTCCGGATCGTGCAGGAGAGCGTCGCATCCGGTGAAATGAGCGAGCTTCTCCGAAACATCGGCTCGCACGTTTACCTGAATATTCGCGGTGTCGAGAGCGGCTATTACAGCGCCAATCAGGCTCAGTTCGTTCTGCAGAACTATTTCAATCTCCACAAGCCACTCTCATTTTCCTTCACCAGTTACGGAGAATCCGGCGGCTCGCCGTTCGCAACCGGCCGAGGAAGTATCAATGTGAAGGGCAATCGCGAGTTCATACAGGTATATGTATTGCTTTCCCGCCAAAAAGACCGATGGATTATTTCTCAGTTTAATATTTATTAACCCCCGATAAAGCTTATCCATGAACGCCACGCAGACAGGCATGGGGCTAGAAAAGCGGATCGCAACCAGACGATATGTGTATATCGTCTTTATTATCCTTTTCTGCCTGCTGCTCGTCGAGCTCTCGAAAATATTTTTCGTCACCCGGATCGGAAATGACTGGAGCAGCATCCGGATGAACGTTATCGAACGGGAATCGGAATTGATCGAAGATACGTTCGGCCGGGTGCAGAGCAGGGTTGCGGGACTTTCTCACCGGGCTGCACGGATTATTCGTGGGATGTTTTCCGGAGCGGGTGGAGATGTCACCGATACGCTCGGATATTTTCGATTGCTCGAAGAGATCGACCTGGCTGAGACCGAGGGTATCGAGTTTCACGACCGGGACGGAAAACTGATCGCCTGGGAAGGAAAGATCCCCGATCGACCGGACGACGATCTTGAATCACCCCCCGTCGGTGGTCCCGCTTCGCGAATCACACAGGGTACAATTCTGACGACCCTTACGGTAGTAGTGCCGGTCGAGAATAATTCCGGCGGCACCCTCGGCTTCTTATCCGTTCATGAGATCATCGATATGCAGTATACGCTCAGTCCCCGGTTTTTCAGGATGAGCGGTCTCCAGGATAAGCTCCGCGATAAACTGGGAAGAGCCGTCCAGTTGCGGTTCCGGCAGAGCGTCTCACAGGATGAGGATCGTTTTACCGTCCCCCTCCGGGGCGTCGACGGAGCGTTGCTCGGATATGCCATCGTTCCCGATCCGACGCTCGAGTCATATCTCGCGGAGGTTGAATCTCATTTTCATATGGCGAGAAACTTTCTGGTCCTGGTGTTGAGCGGACTGATTATCGTTATCTCGGTTAAGGTACTTCGTGCGGGGGATTTCCCGGCTTTGCTGGTAACGGGCACAGTCGCCGGTCTCTGGATATTGCGATATGTCTGGATGAAATTATCCATTCCGGCAGTTTATGTAGGTAATCCGTTATTCGATCCCGCATATTACGCATCCCCGCTTGGCGGCGGTCTGGTTCAGACGCCCGGGGACCTGCTCATCTCGGCTATATGTCTTCTGTGCACCTCCCTGCTGCTCTTTCACTCGGTTACGATTATGAACTCTCTTCGGATTCCCGAACGGCTCCCACGCCATACCTGGTGGTGGACTGGTCTCATCTGCATTGTGTTATTCCTTATATATATGGGATTGGTCCGGACCTATGCCGCCGGAGTTCGCAGCCTGGTATTCGATTCTTCCGTCAGATTCTCCGAACCGGGTTCGATATTCCCATCGCCGATGCTTGCGGTAATGCAATTCAACCTTCTCGCAATGACCGCGTCGTTCGCTTTGCTGGGCACCGTCCTCGGTTCGATCGGACTCCGGCTCTCGAAAGCGGTGGGATACCGGAATATAAACTCCTATATCGTTACGACGGGAGCTTCGGTGATCATTGCCGTGACGATATTTTACCTGCTTTCGCGCAATCCTCTCATAGGATTCTGGTACTATCTCGGCGTCCCGATTTTTCTGTTGACCATAACGGTCCTCGTTCAGCGTGGACATCTGCAGGCATTCAGGCTGTACAGAATCCGTTCGATTTTATTTCTGACGGGACTTGCCGTTCTACTTGCCATCCCCGTACTCGATAAACAAATCCATGAACTGGATCGGGAGCAGGTACAGGTCATCGCCGGCAGGACGGTCAGGCCGACCGATGCATGGAAAGAATTCCTGCTACAGCAATCGCTCATCCAACTGAGCACCGACGAAACCCTTATTCGCGCATTATCCGGGGGATGGGAGAATTACCTCGAACGCTCCGCATTCAGATTGTGGGCGCAAAGCCTCCTGAGCCGGGAGGGATACAACGCTGGCGTTTTCGTTTTTGACGAAGATGACAGGCCGATCAGCGAATTTACGATCGGTTTCCAATCTATGAACGAAGATGATCTGAAATTGTCGCTTCAAGCGATCGAGACCCAGGCCACGCTGATCCGGCAATTTGAAACCCTCTACGGCCGTTCGATACTCTACGGCGGCCGCGCAGGAATCTTCGACGGCGAAGGGGCCAGAGTCGGTTCCATCTCGGTGTGCATCCTTACCGGACCCGGTACGCTGTTCCGCGGCTATACGCCCGACCTCCTCCTCACGGAATTCTCGGGAGACATCACCGCAAGGTACGGTCAATTCATTCTCTCCGAGTTCGAAGGAAACCGGCTCATCGCTACTTCAGCGCCGACTATACCCGCCGGGCATACGATACCCGCGCGGGTTCTTCAGCGGCTTGAATCGGAAGCCTCTGCCTATTTCTGGGAGAGCGAATATATCGAGGGAGAACAGTACCAGACGTTGTATTTCAAAACGCCTGAGCCATCCGCGGATCTGTACTATGCGATCAGCATGATGCAGCCCGATCTGCGCTGGCACGTCTTCTACGCGCTCAAGCTCATATTCCTCGCACTCATCGTATGCACATTGATTTTGATTCTCGCCGGCGCTTATTTCTATACACGGGGAAAACGCTACCGACCGACTTTCCGCGAGATGATCCTCATCGGCCTGCTCTCCATATCGCTCGTACCGATTATCATTGTCGCATATTTCAACCGCGAATTTACCGTTAATCAAATAACCGAGACGGCCTCGCAACAATTGTATGAGGAAACCAAAAGAGTTTCATTGCGGTTGGAAAAATTCCTGGGCGAGAATTCCCGGATGAATAGGAACCTTACCGAACAAATCGCTTCCGAGCTGGGCATCGATCTGATTCTCTACCGGGAGGGGAAGGTGAGCAGTACAAGCAGGCGGGACCTCGTGGAAGCAGATCTCCTCGATAAGCGATTGAGCGGTTATGCGTATGCGCACCTGGTACTACAGGGGAAGAATTTCATTACACGCGAGCAGGTGATAGGATTGTCTTCGTTCCTTGTCGGGTACCGCCCGCTGTACAGCGACGGGGGGAATCTTTTTGGAATTCTGGCTATACCGGCGATCTACCGGCAGACTGAAATCAACGCAGAACTCGCGCGTCGCGATGCTTTTCTGTTCGGTATATACGCCCTCGTTATCGGCGCGGTGGTTTTCGCCGGGACGTTGGTGGCCAATAAGATCGCCCGTCCCATCGAAGTTCTGACCGAGGCGACGAACCGAGTAGCGGGCGGGGAGCTTGATATCACGCTCGAATCTAGGGGCGAGAATGAGATCAGCATTCTCATGCGATCGTTTTCAGAGATGACCAGGAAACTGAAAGAGAACCGGGAACAGCTCGCCCGGATCGAGCGTGAGATGGCATGGCGAGAGATGGCGCGCCAGGTAGCCCACGAAATAAAAAATCCTCTCACCCCGATGAAGCTCTCGATACAGCAGCTCAGGCAGGAGAAAAAAGACCGGTCGAGGAAGTTTTCCGAAGTCTTCGATGCGGTGACGAGAATGCTTCTCGAACAGATCGCAACGCTCGACCGCATTTCGTCCGAGTTCTCGCGGTTCGCCCGGCTCCCCGTCTCGAATTACGAAGCTGTGGATGTGAATGAAGTCCTGTATCGTGCCGCCGCGCTCTTCCGTCAAAAAAGCGACGTTGATTTTCAGCTAAATTTTGACGATACTGTCCCAGTAATCAATGCCGATGCCGAAGAATTGCAGCGGGCATTCGTCAATGTCATTCGGAACGGCATACAGGCGATTCCCGGAAAGGGAACGCTCAGGATTACAACCACCCCGGAAAACGGAAGAATCCGGATCATCATTTCGGATTCGGGAATCGGCTTATCTCCTGAGGCTCGGGCACGATTGTTTGAACCGAATTTTTCGACCAAAACGGACGGTATGGGGCTCGGCCTTGCCATCGTAAAGAAGACGATTGACGAACTGCAGGGAACCATCGAAATCGAGAGTACCATGCACGTCGGCACCACCGTTGTAATCCTGCTGCCGGCGATCCGATCTTATGATCAACAGAAAGCGAGGGACAGTAATGAGTAAGAATGATAAAGATATCCGCGAACGCCGTTATTCCATGGAATCGAACCTTATCTACGGTAAGTCATATTCGCCTCAATGGGACTTCGCACACCACCTTCTCCCGCCGATCTCATCGTCAGCCACCTTCCGTCTCGATAACGTCAAGCGCGGCGCTCAGGGATTTCTGGAGTTCGCTCATACGGACCAGGAAGGCGCCGAAGCGAAGTCGCCGATATACATTTACGACCGGTTGGGAGAACCGAACAAGGGACTCCTCGAGGAAAATCTGGCTTTCGCAGAACGGGGCGAAGCAGCGGTCACGTTCACAACCGGCATGGGTGCGATCTCGGCGGTGTTTGGGATTCTAACCGCTACCGGCGACCAGATCATCGCACACAATATTCTGTACGGCTGTACCTATTCACTGCTCGGGAATTGGTATCCGAGATATAAGATCGACGTCAGCCTCGTCAACATGCTCCAGACCGACGAAATCAGAAAGGCGATCACTCCCCAGACGCGAGTCATATATTTCGAATCCCCGATTAATCCCACGCTCGAACTGATCGACATTCAGGAGGTGGTCGAGATCGCACGCGAAGCGAACGAGGGAAGAGAAGAACAGCATAAGATCCGCGTCGTGATAGACAATACCTTCGCAACGCCGTTCTGCCAGCGGCCTATCGAGCTCGGAGCGGATTTTGTCGTTCATTCCCTTACGAAAAACATCGGCGGATACGGCACGGATATGGGGGGAGTCGTCATCGGACCGGCATGGAGTCATGACAAACTTCTCATGTATCGCAAAGATTTCGGAGCCGCACTCGGAACCAAGAGCGCATGGAATATTCTGGTGTACGGTCTGCCGACTCTCCCGCTCCGGATGCGGCGGCAGCAGGAGACCGCAAAGAAGCTTGCCGACTATCTCTGCCATCACGAGGACGTCGATTACGTTAATTATCCCGGCGCAAAGTGCTTCCCGCACACCGATATCGCACTCAGGCAGATGCGCGACTACGATGGGAATCTGGCTCCGGGTTCGATGATATACTTCTCGCTCAAAGGGGATACGCCCGAGGAGCGGAGAGAGCGCGGCGCGATGTTTATCGATTACCTGGCGGAGCACGCCTACACGATAACCCTTGCCGTGAGCCTTGGTAATATCCGTACGCTGGTGGAACATCCCGGCTCGATGACGCATTCTGCTATTCCCGCCGAAGACCAGGTTAAACGGGGTCTCGATCCCGGGGGTATCCGGCTATCCATCGGACTCGAAAAACCCGAAGATGTCATCACGGATCTAAAAGCCGCTTTCGAATCCATTAAAATTACAGCCTGATGGAGATCATTCGACCGGAGATCTTTAATAGATTTGATCACGTGGTCTTCGGCATGAGTACGCGAAACGGGGGGGTGAGTGCTCCCCCCTTTGATCTGAATTTGAGCAAAAGTGTGGGCGATAATCCGTTGAATGTTGTGAGAAACAGAGAACTTTTCTTCGGACGTCTGCAAATCGATCCCGCCGCTGTCGCCTATCCGCAGCAGAATCATACCGCACACATTGTACGCGTCTCGGAACCGGGTTCTTTCCCCGATACCGACGGGGTGGCGACCTCTGTCGCCGGCGTATATCTGGTCATCACAGTCGCCGACTGTACCCCTGTCTTTCTCTACGATCCATCCGCGTGCGTGGTTGCGGGAGTGCATGCGGGGTGGAAGGGAACCCGGCACGGAATCACTCGTCGCATGATCCGGTTTCTGACGGAGGAGTGGGGATCCGATCCCGCAAATCTGCATGTCTTTATCGGTCCGGCTGCGGGTAAGTGCTGCTATGAAGTAGGCGGAGACGTTGCACATCTGTTCGACGGAGAATTTCTCGCCGATAACGGGGACGGAAAATTTCTGCTCGATGTGCCGGGAATTAATCGTTGTCAGCTCCTGGAGCTCGATATTCCGGAAGCGCAGATAGAGATGGATAACCGTTGTACCATCTGTAATCCCGGTCTGTTCCATTCGTACAGGAGAGATGGAAAACAGAGCGGGCGTATGATGGGGGTGATCGGAATCCGATCTTCGTAATGACGCGGTATCCAAATCGTCGCTCGCCCGCCCGGTTCTCTTGTATGGTATAAGATATTTTGACGCAGAATCCGGGTGGAACGCCAATTGTTATCCTCTACACACACAATAAATATTTTATCCGCAACCATCCATGGTACATACAGAGACGGTTCTGATTCTGGATTTCGGATCGCAGTATACTCAGTTGATCGCACGGCGCGTGAGAGAATGCGGCGTCTATTCCGAGATCCACCCGTTCAATATATCTTTTGAGAGAGTCCGCGAGATCGACCCTGCCGCGATCATCCTCTCGGGCGGACCCTCGAGTGTCTACGATGAAGGCGCGCCGCTTCCGGATGAACGGATACTCCGCATGAGAAAACCGCTGCTCGGAATTTGCTACGGTCTGCAGGTTATCGCACGACAGCTCGGAGGAGAAGTCGACGGCTCCGCGAAACGGGAATACGGGCGGGCTGATATCGAAGTTGTCAAGGAATCTCCCCTGTTGAGCCGTACCGGCGAATCTCTTACCGTCTGGATGAGCCATGGAGATGCCTTGAAAAACATTCCTCCCGGATTTGAGGTGCTTGCGAGATCATCGAATTCTCCGATTTGCGTCATCGGCAATATATCGGGTAAAATGTACGGCGTTCAGTTTCACCCGGAAGTCATACACACGCCGCGCGGAAAAGAAATACTTTCAAGGTTTCTGTACGATGTCGCAGCTTGCAAAGGAGGATGGAATGCCGGCTCGTTCATAGATCGATCAGTAACTGAGATCCGCGACCGGCTCGGAGAGAAAAAGGTTATACTCGCATTGAGCGGCGGCGTGGACTCGTCCGTCGCGGCCGTCCTGCTCCACAAAGCGGTCGGAGAGAATTTATTCTGCATTCATATCGATACGGGGTTGATGCGGAAAGGGGAGAGCGCGACGGTGGTGGCAACATTCCGAGATGCATACCGGATGAACCTGGATTTTGTGGATGCCTCCGCTCTCTTCCTGGGCAAATTAGCAGGTATTGCAGATCCCGAGCAGAAGCGTAAGATAATCGGCACGACGTTCATCGAGATATTCGAACGGGAAGCGCAGAAGATCGGCGGAATTGAATTCCTTGCCCAGGGTACGCTCTATCCGGATGTCATCGAATCGGTTTCGTTTAAGGGACCTTCGCATACGATTAAAACCCATCATAATGTCGGGGGATTGCCCGAACGGATGCATCTGAAGCTCGTCGAGCCCTTTCGCGAACTGTTCAAGGATGAAGTTCGTGCGGTGGGGAGAGAACTCAGCGTGCCCGCCCGGCTCCTGAACCGCCATCCGTTTCCGGGACCCGGTCTCGCGGTGCGGATTCTCGGACCGGTCGATGCCGCAGATGTCCGACTCCTGCAGGAAGCCGACGCCATTTTTATCGAGGAGCTGGAAAACTCCGGATACTACGATCTCGTCTGGCAGGCATTTGCCGTCCTTCTCCCGGTCCGCTCGGTCGGCGTCATGGGGGATCAGCGTACGTATGAAAAAGTCGCGGCTCTACGTGCGGTGACGAGCGTCGACGGTATGACTGCCGACTTTGCCGAGCTCCCGCACGATCTGCTGGCAAAAACTTCGACCCGGATTATCAACGAAGTCAAGGGTATTAATCGGGTCGTCTACGATGTCAGCTCGAAGCCGCCTTCGACTATCGAATGGGAATGACCGGACGGTATGAAACGGATTATCCGATAGATTATCGAAGTACCGGTTTTATTTTCGTCCGTATCGGTCTCCGCCTGACGGATCGGGATAAATTCGACTCTCTTGTTTCAACCTGCAGTTATTTCAAATTCCTGCCCAAGAATTCCACGGTTTCGCGCCATGCCTGACTGCTTGCATTGAGGTTTGCGCCATCGCGGCCCGATTGGTTGCGGAGAAAACCGTGACCTGCTCCGGGATAGATGTGATATTCAAAATGTTTTCCCAGTCTCTTCATCTCATCCGCCGCGGGTTCGATCGTTACATTGACGCGCGCATCGTCTTCCCCGTAAAGACCGAGAACCGGCGCAGAGATATGTTGTAACCGGTCGGTTTGTGCGGATGTCCCGTAATAAACTACTGCCGCATCCAGATCCGGCAGCTCGGTCGCATAATGAAAACTCATTGCACCTCCCCAGCAAAATCCCATCGTGCTTATCTTGCCGTTCGCGGCAGGAATCGACAATGCGTGCTCCCTGACGGCATGCAAGCGTGAGGTAACCTCCCCTACAGACAGACCGCGAATGAGCCGGACAATATCGTCCCGGCTTTCTACCGATTCGGTACCGCCGAGATCAGGACCGAGACCGGAAATGAAGTCCGGCGCCAGTGCAATAAATCCGTCCGCGGCGAGCTGATCGGCAACAGACCGGATCCAGTCGGTGAGGCCGTATATTTCATGGATCACGATGACAGCAGGGGCTTTACCAGAACTCTCAGGATATACCACCCAGGTATTAATCGGAAATTCATGTCCGGGGTAGGAGACATCGACGAATTCTCCATGCCTCGGAGAGCTGTTCAGGGCTTCCTTCGCCCTCTCTTCGGAGGGTGCAACGGTTCCCTGGGCAAAGAGAATTACCGAAAAAAGAATGCTGAAAACGAACATATAGGGGACAGCGTGGGACAGATTCTTCATGGCATACTCCGACTTGGAATTGAATGGATTATTATTTATTCTTGCGGAATGTTGCGGCTATCATACATAACAATCTGCAGGCCGGATAGTTCGACGCCGCTCATGAATCCTGTTGCTCGATCCGGGCATAGAGACGGTCAGACTGTTTTCGCTTCAACAGCGCAACAAATTATATCGTATTGAAAATCCAAAAATTAAAATCCGAAATCAGAAACCTCCACATTGAACATAAATTTGACTGAATTTGTTTACTATAATCCTTCTCTTACAGGAAACCCGGATGAACAATATTTAATAATAGGGTAAGCGAGGCAGGATACTGAACATGGAAGAAAACACACGCAGACTCGAAGATATTTATATAAAATTCCGTTCGCGGTTAAAGCAGTTTATCTCGAGGCGTCTGGACGATGAACTCACCGCCGAGGATGTTCTTCACGATGTTTTCCTAAAAATACACGCGAATATTGATTCGCTCCGCGATGAGACTAAGCTGGAAAGCTGGGTATTCCAGATCGCCCGGAATGTAATCCTCGACAGGCTCCGATCGCGGAGGGAGGTTCACGGAGCGGTAGACGATCTACCGGCCCCCGATGTAACGGATGAACCGTCGAAGAAAATCGCAGCGGGGCTCGGGGAGATGATCCTGCTGCTGCCCGAACCGTATCGCGAAGCGCTGTTGCTCAGCGAGCTGCATGATATCCCGCAACGGGAAATCGCACAACGGTTCGGCATATCGGTGTCCGGCGCGAAATCAAGAGTCCAGCGCGGCCGAAAGATGCTGAAAGATCTTCTCCTCGGATGCTGTCATTTCGAGTTCGATCAACTCGGTACCATGATCGACTATCACCCGCGCGATTGTAGCGCCTGCTCGGACAGCTGCTGAGAACGACCATCGTTGCGTCCTTTTTACGGTTCATGCGTCCATGTAGTATAACAAGCATGGACCCATCAAGAGGAGTAATCGTATGAAACACGAAGAATTGAAAACTGCGGTACGTAAGGAATATGCAGGTATCGCGTTAGGATCGAAATCCGGTTGCTGCGGCGGGTCGACGAGTATCGACTGCCAGTCGCTGCAGCTCGGTTATTCTCAGGCCGATCTCGATACCATACCCGAGGGATCGAATCTGGGACTGGGATGCGGTAATCCTTTCAAGGCTATACAGATAGAGAAAGGATGGACGGTGCTGGACCTCGGGAGCGGGGCGGGGTTCGACTGTTTCCTTGCCTCCGGATTCGTAGGTAAGGACGGGAAAGTAATCGGGGTCGATATGACCCCCGAGATGATCGAGAAAGCCCGGCGGAATGCGGAGAAGGCGGATATCGATAATGTTGAATTCCGTCTCGGCGAAATCGAGCATCTTCCTGTTGGAGACAATTCCGTCGATCTTATCATATCGAATTGTGTCATTAATCTCAGCACCGACAAAGAAGCTGTGTTCAGAGAAGCGTTCAGGGTTCTGAAAAAAGGGGGGAAGCTCGCTCTCTCGGATATCATATCGAGGTCGCCGATCCACGAATCGTACCGGAAGGATCCCGCACTTTACGCGGGATGCGTGTCAGGCGCGGTAACGGAGGAAACATATCTGTCGGCGATCGAGACGGCGGGATTCATCGATGGCAAGGTGATGGCGAAGCATGAAAGTGCCGATGGCATACTGAATGTACTACCGGAGAACGCTTCCGGGATAGACGTTTTCTCCGCTCTCATCACGGCTGAAAAACCCTAATCACCAATAAGCATGGAATTATGCACATGAGCAGCATGCAATACTTCAATGAGGTAGCTACACGATGGGATTCGATGAGAAAATCATTCTTCCCCGACTCCGTCAGAGAAACCGCGTACCGGGAGGCGAAGATCGAAGCGGGAAAAATTGCAGCGGATATAGGAGCCGGGACGGGTTTTATCACATCGGGACTGCTTGCAGCAGGCGTCAGGGTGATCGCGGTCGATCAATCGACGGAGATGCTCGCTCAATTGCAAAAAAAACTCGGGACGGATTCCGGTCTCGATTGCCGTGCGGGTTCGGCGGAGGAGCTGCCGATCGATTCCGGTTCGGTCGATTATGTCTTCGCCAATATGTTTCTGCATCATGTCGAGGACCCTCCGGCGGCAATCCGTGAAATGGCGCGTATCTTGAAACCGGGAGGCCGGGTGGTTGTAACCGATCTCGACTCGCATACGTTTGAATTTCTGCGGACCGAGCAGCATGACAGGTGGATGGGGTTTCGCCGGGAGGACGTGCAGCGTTGGTTTGCCGATGCGGGCTTGGAAACGGTTCATGTCGATTGCGCGGGGGACGATTGCTGCAGTCCGTCGGATGCGGGGAGCGAGGAAGCCCGGGTAAGCATATTTATCGCAACGGGAAGTAAGCGGTAGCCGGATATCTCCGCGGTTATAAGCCGTCCATGCCGGTATCGGATCTGATTGCTTCTCATATGAAATTTTATCATACTTAAGGTTATTCCAAGACGGATAAACCTTTTCAAGAAATCGGAAGTATGATATCATTACATCGGGTGGTGAAGAAGTTC
>CAZBUK010000019.1:0-52628 GCA_964495085.1 uncultured Ignavibacteriales bacterium | reverse complement strand
TAGAGGAGAATGAAGGACCGGTCGTCCAGATCGAAGGCAGAAAAATTATTATGGCCGGTTCGAACAACTATCTCGGCCTTACTGCGGACCCGAGGGTGAAGGAAGCGGCACTCCGTGCGGTCAGCAAATATGGAACAGGCTGTTCCGGATCCCGATACCTGACCGGAACACTCGACCTCCATAACGAACTCGAGCGCCGGTTGGCCGACTTCTTCGGAAAGGAAGACTGCCTGCTCTTCAGCACCGGATATCAAACCGCCCAGGGTATCATTCCTACGCTTGTACAGAAAGGGGAATATGTCGTTTCGGATCGGGATAATCATGCCTGTATCGTGGCGGGTAATCTCATGGCAAAAGGCGCATTCGCGGATGTTGCCAGGTATAAACACAATAATATGCAGGATTTCGAACGCGTTATTTCCCAACTTCCCCACGATAAACCGAAACTTGTTGTGAGCGACGGAGTCTTCAGCACGACAGGCGAGATCGTTGATCTGCCGGACCTCGTGCGAGTGGCAAAAGAACACAACGCGAGAATCCTTCTCGACGACGCTCACTCGGTCGGTGTAATAGGAAAGGGAGGCCGCGGAACCGCAAGTCATTTCGGACTGGATGCGGAAGTCGATATGACGATGGGTACTTTCAGCAAGACCTTCGCCTCGCTGGGGGGATTCGTCGTCGGAGAACGGGCGGTCATCAATTACATCAAACACCACGCACCGGCATTGATATTTTCTGCAAGTCCGACTCCCCCATCGGTTGCGGCAGCAATCGCCGCGCTCGAGATACTTATCGAGAATCCGTCGCTTATCGACAGTCTTATCAGAAATTGCAATAAAATGAGGGAAGGATTTAAATCGATGGGATTCGAGGTTATCCCGGGTCAAACCGGCGTCGTGCCGGTGATCATCGGCGACGATATGAAAACCTTCGTATTCTGGAGAGAGTTGTTCGATGCCGGGGTTTTTGTCAACGCCTTTATCAGCCCCGGAGTCCCTCCGGGGATGCAGATGCTCAGAACCAGCTATATGGCAACTCACGAAGACGAGCATCTGGATCGGCTCCTCGAGATTTTCGGCGAGATCGGAAAAAAATTAGGAGTCATATAACTACCGCTCCATCGTTCGACTAAACGCGACTGAGCACAAAGACCACGAACGATGAAATTCATTCGTGGTTTTTTTTAATCTTTCATACGAACCGCTATGGCAGCCATAACAAACAACATACTGGTTAAGCGGGTGGAATCGCGCGGAGATGTCACGGCATTTATAAAGATGATGTGGCCGTTGTATCGCAATCACCCGAACTGGGTTCCCCCCTTGATCTTTGAACGGAGAGAGATCCTCGACAGGAAGAAAAATCCGTTCTTTCGACACGCCGAGATGGAACTGTTTCTCGCCTACCGGGGAAGGGAAGTAGTAGGGAGGATTGCCGCATTGATCAATCATAACCATAATACATTTCACGACGAGAATATCGGATTCTTCGGTTTCTTCGAATCGGTGGACGACAGCAGCATTGCGTCCGCTCTGGTCGATGCCGCGAAGGAATGGTGCGTCTCCAAAGGCGTGACTGCAATGCGCGGTCCTGTGAATCCCTCGACGAACGACGATATCGGAGTTCTCGTCGAAGGTTTCGATAAGCCGCCGGCGATTATGATGACCTACAACCCCGAGTATTACGACGAGTTGCTTCAGGGAACAGGGCTCGTGAAGATCAAGGACGTATACAGTTACTATGTCAATAAGAGAAACGTCTTCAGCGATAAACTCGTCCGCGTGATGGAGCGGCTCAAAGACCGCGAGACACTAGAGATCCGGCCCATCAACATGAAGGATTTTAGGAACGAGCTTGAAAAAGTAAAAGTAGTTTACAACAATGCCTGGGCGCGGAACTGGGGATTCATCCCGATGACAGACGCCGAATTCGATCATATGGCCGCCACGATGAAGCAGATCATCGATCCGCGTATTGTTCTGTTAGCCGAGCGGAAAGGAGAACCGATCGGTTTCGGACTATCGGTTCCCGATATAAATCAGATATTGATCCGGAACAAAAAAGGCCGACTCATTCCCGGCGTGATTCGGCTTCTGATGCATAAAAAGAAAATCAATTTTATCCGGACCATTGTACTCGGAGTCAGAAAGGAATACCAGGGTGGCAGTGCGGGAGCCCTGCTCTTCTATGAAACCGCGGTACGCGGAATTTCTAACGGCTACTACCACGGAGAAGCCGGATGGGTTCTCGAGGACAATGCCATGATGAACCGCGCCGCCGCGTTTCTCAATGCAGAGCGGTATAAAACGTATCGTTTATACGAAATATCACTTTAAAACTAATTAATATGAGGAATAGTTGAAGAAAACGGATCATATCTGGATGAACGGGAAGTTGATTCCATGGGATCAGGCTACCCTGCATGTATTATCGCACGCTCTTCACTATGGAACAAGCTGGTTCGAAGGCATCCGGTGCTACGAAACGAAGAAGGGAACGGCAGTTTTTCAGCTCAGGGAACATCTTGAGCGCCTGATACTTTCCGCAAAGATATATCGTACTGCTATACCTTACGATCTCGACCAACTGACAGCGGCTATCCTGGAGGTTATACGTGCGAATAAGCTGAAAAATTGTTATATTCGACCGCTGGTCTACCGGGGGTACGGAGAGATGGGAGTAAATCCCCTCCACTGCCCGATCGAAACGGTGATCGCCGTCTGGGAATGGGGAAACTACCTGGGCAAGGACTCCCTTGATGAAGGAATAGATGTCATGGTATCGAGCTGGAATCGCTTTGCCCCGAACACCCTTCCGATGATGGCGAAGGCTGGTGGAAACTATATGAATGCCCAGCTTATAAAAATGGAAGCGTTGCAGAACGGATACGTCGAAGGCATCGCACTTGACGCATTCGGAAATCTCAGCGAAGGGAGCGGAGAAAATATATTTATCGTAAGAAAAGGCATTCTTACAACCCCGACGCTCAACTCTGCAATTTTACCCGGTGTGACGAGAAGGGTAGTGCTTACCATTGCCGGATCGGAGAATATCGAATGTGCGGAGACCACGCTTCCGAGAGAAATTCTCTATGCTGCAGACGAGATCTTCTTCACGGGAACTGCCGCAGAGATTACGCCGATCCGTTCGGTGGACAAAATTCAGGTTGGCAACGGTCGTCCCGGACCCGTTACGAAATTAATTCAGAAAAAATTCTATGACATTACCAGGGAGGGAAACGATCCCTACGGCTGGTTGACATGGGTCTGACGGAGCGGCAATCTACCGGTCCGGGCGAATATACGAACGTAGTTGATGGTCCGGACGATGTCAACGACGCCGACGAAAGTGCTTTATTACACTTAGAAGAGGGGATATCGCTATGATAGACATCCATCGAATTCTGGTGCCGATCGATTTCTCAGCTTACTCGAAGGAAGCTCTGAAGTATGCCATACCAATTGCCAGAAAGTTCAAAGCTGAGATCGTTCTGCTCCACGTAGTTGAACCCGCCATATATCCCGCGGATTTTAATTTCGGACAGGTCGGGATTCCCGCGATCGAAGACGAGTTGAGGACGAAAGCAACCGAAGAATTGAAAAGGCTCGTGGATAAGGAGGTGAAAAGAAGAGTTCGGTCTTCGATCATGGTTCGTCTCGGAAAGCCGTTCATCGAGATTACGACCGCCGCCCGCGAAGAGAAGATAGACTTGATTATTATGGCGACTCACGGCCACTCCGGATTCGAACAGATTCTGTTCGGAAGTACCGCCGAGCGCGTCGTACGTAAGGCGTACTGTCCGGTTCTGACGGTCAGAACACCCGCAATGTACGAGAAGTCCGTAGAAGCCGAAAAAAAGATTTTTGAGAAGGAAAAAACGAAGCAGAACTGAAGGTAGCGGGCGGGATCTCGTACGGCTTATTTCGTACGTGTGGCGCTGAACCGGACGAGCTGTTCCATGGAATTCTTAACCTCGGATCCGGGGAATGCTTCTATAGCCCCAAGGGCACGCAGCGAATATTCCTCCGCTTTCCGATCGGCGTATTCCAGTCCGCCGGCTTCCCGGACGAATTCTACCACCTCACCGATTTCTTTTTTCGAGGCGCCATTCCTGATGATTCTGACGATACGGCGGTTTGTCTTCCGGTCCGTCTGCGAGAGAGCGTAGATCAGGGGGAGCGTGAATTTCTTCTCCTTCATATCGATTCCCGTGGGTTTACCGATGATGCTCGATCTCCCGATATAGTCGAGCATATCATCGCGTATCTGAAAAACCATGCCGAGATTCTCTCCGAAATCGCGAAGCCGCTTCCAGCGTTCCCGGTCGTCGGTGACGCTCGCGGCGCCAAGCTCGCAGCATGTACTGATCAACGACGCCGTTTTGTCCGATATTATTTTATAATATACTTCTTCGGTGATATCATAAGTTCTGCTCTTTTGGATCTGCAGCAACTCGCCTTCGCTCATGCGCTTGACGGAATCCGAGATGATCTTTAGAAAATAAAATTCATCATGGTCGAGCGCTATGAGCAGTCCCCGGGAGAGAAGATAATCTCCCATGAGAACGGCGATTTTATTTTTCCAGACCTTATTTATCGACGGGAATCCTCTACGAATGTCGGATTGATCGACCACATCGTCATGCACCAGGGTAGCGGTGTGAAGGATTTCGACCAGCGTCGCCGCTCTGTACGTTCGTTCGTTGACGGTACCCGCCAGTCTTGCCGAAAGGAATACCAGCGCGGGACGGATTCTTTTTCCTTTTTGCCGGACAATATAGCGAGCGACGGTGTCGACGATGCCGATCCGTGAGCGCATCTCATTTTTAAAGTGGGATGCGAATCCGGATAATTCGTGACGAATCGGTTTGCTGATCTGTTTAAGGTCCACGGAAGTCAACTCTCAGTTCCATTCGAAGGTTGCGGTCAGGCGGGAGATTCGAGGGATCGGTCGCGCTTCTTTTGCGCGATTTTTGCAATGAATATACTTATTTCGTATAAGAGAAGCAACGGAACGGCCAGGACGATCATGCTGACGACGTCGGCAGGTGTAATGAGCGCCGCGATGATTAATAATACGGTATATGCATGCCGGCGGTAGAAACGCATAAAAAGGGGAGTTAAAATTCCGAGTCGGGCGAGAAAAAAGGAAACCATCGGCATCTCGAATACCAGACCCGATGCCAGCATCATACGGAGCACGAAGCCCATGTACTCGTTTATAGCGATGGTATTCTGAATTGTGGCGGTACCGAATCCCGCGAAGAACTCGAGGGTGATCGGGAGCATGATAAAGTAGGAGAACGCGACTCCACTGAAAAAGCAGAGCGACGAAAAGAAAACGATGAGCTTGATGTTCTTGCGCTCATGGGGGTACAGCCCGGGTTCTATAAATCTCCACAACTGGTATAAAAAATTCGGCACGCTGAGGATGAAGCCGCCGAGCAGAATTACCTGCATGTAGACAAGGACTTTGCCGTACGGTTTCAGGTTGATGAGAGTCAGTTCCGGAGACGCGCTTTTAACCGGAGTGAGCAGCACGTCATCGACCAGCCAGTCGGCGAAGATGGCGCAGACGATCGCTGCAACGACGATACCCGCCAGGGCTTTGATGATTCGCCAGCGAAGCTCTTCCAGATGTTCCAGGAAGTGCATCTCTTTTTTCGGCGGTTGCTTGGGTTTAGGGTCGGGCGGCGTTTCAGCGCGTTCGGAGTGAGGTTTCGTATCCTGGTCACCACTCATATGGTAAGTCGACTATTGCTCCGTCTAATATCTTGCATTCAGGCTTGTGCAGGTTCCGCCAATTCCGCATACAGGGGAAATCCACTGCAGAGATCTCGAATTTCCGCTCTCATATGTCTATGGAGATCTTCGTCCTTCGGATGAGAAATCACCCTGTCTATGAATCCGGCGATCGTTTTCATTTCGGGCTCTTTCATACCTCGTGTCGTCATCGCCGCTGTTCCGATTCGAATACCGCTGGTGATGAAGGGAGAGGTGTCGTCGAAGGGAATCATATTCTTATTCACCGTAATACCGGCGTGTTCGAGGACTCTCTCCGCCTCCTTGCCGGTGATCTTTTTGGATCGAAGATCGACAAGAAAAAGGTGATTATCAGTACCGCCGGAGACTATGTCGAATCCGAGCGAGATCAGCTCCTGTGCAAGCCGTCGAGTGTTTTGCATAACCTGTCCGGCATACGTCTTGAAGTCGGGTGACAACGCTTCGCCGAAAGCGACGGCTTTGGCGGCGATGATATGCATGAACGGTCCGCCCTGAATACCCGGCATGACGGTGCTGTCGAATATTTCAGACCAGAGTTTGTTCCTTCCCGACTTCGGTGCGGTCAAACCGAGCGAATTTTCACCGTCTTTGCCGATGAGTATCAGACCGCCGCGTGGACCGCGCAGGGTTTTATGAGTTGTCGATGTGACGACGTCGCAGAACGGGAGCGGATTTGTGAGAAAACCCGCAGCAATGAGTCCCGCAGGATGAGCGATATCGGCCATCAGGAATGCACCGACGCGGTCGGCGATGTAGCGCATCGCCTTATAGTCGATATCACGGGAATACGCGCTCGCCCCGGCGATTATCATCTTCGGTTTGTGTTTCAAGGACAGATCGGAGAGCTCATCGTAATCGATACGACCGGTCTCCCGCTGTACTCCGTATGGCACGATGCGATACATTTTACCGGAAAAATTCACGGGCGATCCATGCGTCAAATGCCCGCCGTGAGAGAGATGCATGCCCAGAATCGTATCTCCCGGGTTGACGAACGCAAAATATGCAGCCATATTAGCCTGCGAACCGGAGTGCGCCTGAACGTTCGCATATTCCGCATCGAATAGTCTCTTCACCCGGTCGCGCGCTAAATCCTCGACCTCATCCACGAACTCACACCCGCCGTAGTATCTTTTTCCCGGATATCCTTCGGCATACTTATTGGTCATCACCTGACCGATGGCTTCCAGTACGGCCGGACTGACGAAATTCTCAGATGCAATGAGCTCAAGTGTATGATTTTGCCGACCGATCTCCTTCTGGATAGAGCTGTATACTTCGGGATCCTGAAGTTTTAATTGCGCCACGTTTACCTCGTTGTTTAGAAACCTGGTAAGGTGTTGTTGATTACAAGCCGGTCAGCCCATGAATTTTTTCGACTCTTCGTTGATGTCTTCCTCCCTCGAATTCGGTCTCCAGAAAGGTGACAATGATCTCCCGGGCCGTTTCCCAGGATACCAATCGCTCTCCAAAGGCGAGTATATTTGCATTATTGTGCTGGCGGGCGAGTTGTGCGGCAAGTTTCGATTCGCAGCTGGCAGCGCGAACTCCGCGATGCTTATTTGCGACAATCGAGACGCCGATCCCGGTCCCGCAGATGAGAATGCCCATCTCGCAATCTCCGCGGGAAACTGCTTCGGACGCCTGGTGGGCGAAATCGGGGTAATCGGTCGATTGTGCTGAATATGTTCCGAAATCTTGATACTCGAAGTTCAGTTCAAGCAGCAATTCCTTTGTCTTCTCTTTGTACGAATAACCAGCGTGGTCGCTGCCGAGTGCAATCATACTATTCTGATTTAACGGAATTGTGGGGGAACGGTGATCTCCTCGTCTATCCATTCATAACAGCTGCCTCCAAGCGTCATTTTTCCGTCTCTGATCTTGTCGCGGTTAAAGAAGTAATCCTCGTCCTGCGGTACAAGACTTGCCAGGAAGGTGATTCGCTGACGGGCGTTATTCGCAATACGCGGATCGATGGAGGCTGCCTGCTCGTAGTATTCCTGTGCAAGCTTGTATACGACGCGATCCTCGAGATTCATATTCGCCCAACCTCCTTTAACGCCGACGATGCACTTCTCGGCTACCTCTTCGAGGATGGCTGCGATCTCAACGAGAGGATCTCCCCATTGCCGATCCATTCTCGCTGCACGCTGTGCGTAGGTTCGTGCCTGCTGAAAGTTTCCGAGAGATTTATAGGAACGCGAAACTTGGAGTATCGCTTCCTTATTCCCCGGAGCGATTCTCATGATCTGGCTGTATGCCCGTATGGCTTCGCGATAGTTGCCGGTTCGCTCGAACAGCCTGGCTAGCTCCGCCCAGTATGTTTCAGATTCGGGTTCGATCTTGGTCAATCGTTCGACATGGGGGATCGATTTCGCATACTGTTCGGAGGCGTTGTACGCCTGTACCAGACTCCAGATGTTCCCGACATTATCGGGGTCGGTGCGAAGTTTCTCTTCGGCGAGGCGGACAAGTTCGCGGGGATCGCGTATCAGGCGGCGGAGCTTATCCATTGCCGTCGAATTATCGGCATCCCGTTCGGCGAGATACCGGTTATATAAATTGATCGCTTTACCTTCGGATGTGTTATCGGGCGCGATATTTTCGATATAGAGCGTTCCCAACCGGTCGACATACTGGAAGTCCACGGTTTCGAAACTCAATTCCATTACTTTTTCATATGCTTCGATCGCCTCGGGGATGCGTGCCGGATCGTAATAATTATCGTAGACGAAGGCTTTCTGCAGGTAATAGCTGTCTGCCCGATCGGGCAAATGTTGGATACCTTTATCGAAAACGATTAGCATCGTATCCGCATATACGGACCGTTCGCTTGCATCGGCCTTCAGATAGAGCTGTCTGTAACACTCGGCGAGATTGCCGTAGAGAGAACGGAAACGTGTCGGATGCAGCTCCATTACCCTCCAACCATAGGGGATAGCCCGTTCATAATAACCATTGCGATAATCTTCATAGAACAGGCTCCAGTTTTCAAATACCTTTTGCATATCGACCTGACTGGTATCCTGTACCGCAGCGTCGGCGTATGCCGTCGGAACCGCAACCGTCAATAGGGTCAAGAGAATATAAACGATCGAATAATGCTGATACCGTGCTTTCACTTTGAACCTCGTACTAACTTGATCATCGTTGATGCAATTGTGATTTATTGTCTTCAATCTCTCACGGGAGGGACGAACCAACGCTCGAACATGTTCAGAGAGAACAACAATCTGATGATGCGGTCCTTCTGAAGATTTTGATCCGTTGTTCCCCGGACTCCGATCTGAGCGGCTATATTGAGTACAGAGATTCCGCTCAGCGGTATACCAATTCCTGCCGTGAAGAATGTTTCATTGACCGGCGTGTTTTGGATATTAAAATACGAAGCGTTATAGAAAAACCCAAGTCTATAGGTCGTACGGTTGAAAAATCCGCTTCCGGGTTCGAGGACTCCCGGACGCTCCCAGCCGACCCCAAGACGGTAGGCATTCCGCAGCTGATCGTCCGGTTCCCCGAATCTGCGGAAATTCTCCCACGGCTCGTACCGCACGTCGATCGCGATGAGATTCCGCCGGTCGACCGAATAACCTATACCGATTCCAACAAGATAGGGAAGTTTAATCGTTCCGCTCCGGGAAATGGTCGTATCGGAGATCACTTCATAGAGAACCTCCAGATCCTCGTCCACCTTCAGCCGGGAGGGAGTAGTAAAAAGCAGTCCAATCGTCAGCGGTCCGAACGTTTCGTTGGTGCGGTTAGGGAGAAGTCCGGAATACATAATGCCGGCGGTTCCGGCGAATCCGTCGATCGCGTGCGTACGTTGGGTCGTACTCGGGACGTAACCGGTGCCTACCGAGACATTGAAGAACGAGTCTGTTGTATATTTCAGAATTCCCGTTCGGTACGATAGGAGCGCACCGATGCTGAGTTGAGCGAACGGTCTGTACGAAGCGCCTATCACTGCGCTCGTAACTCCGCCCGATCCCAGGTATCTGACAATCTGGCTGCCGTGCGGTACGGGGATCGTCGTCTCCACATCGTATCCGACTGAGCTCATCGGTCCGAAACCGAAGGCGACAGTGAGACCCCGGGAGGGCATAACCGGCAGCGCGAGCATTGCGCCGCTGAGATTTCCATTCCCGAGGCTTACGGAATTGAAACTGTCCCTGGAGCGGATTCCTTCGTAGAAGAGAGAACCCGAAAATTGTACGACCGGGAGATCGCTCCATGCCGCGGGATTAATGTGGTTGATGTACGCCGGACCTCTGAGCGCAATGCCGGTACCTCCCATTGCTGCGGATCGTCCGCTCGGGAAGAATCTTCTCTCGCCGATTCCGAAACGTGAGTAGGTCGATCCGGTCCCGGCCTCGGCAAGGGATGGAGCGATACAGCTGAACACGAAGAGCAACAAGATACCGAATTGAAATCTCATTGAAATAACCCTGCCCGTCTCTCAGACTAAATCGGTGAATATACAATGGTTAGTTTCGGACGCAGTTCTTCGTTTGGATGCGACGGCGGATAGAAGACGGTCCGGTGAAAACCGAGGAACGCATTCAGATCCATCAATAACAATCCTTTGTTCTCTCCCTCGGTGACAAGATACTGAATGATCCTGCTGACTCTCGATCTGTATACGGTGCGACGTCCGTCGCTTGTATCGATGTCGTCGAACAAACCAACGAAACTGGAATTGAAGTCGAGTTTATTCGCATCGGTGACGGGGAACACCGACACCGAATCGGACGAGAAGGAATTGGTGATCGACTCGTCATGGTTTCTAGTCAATTGGAGTGTCGCGGTGTGAATGACGGAGCCATGCGGAAGCAGGGACATATCGAAGTGCAGTAAGTTGCGCGTAGCAACGCCTCCCTGCAGGATCAGGCGATCGGCACCGGAGAGCGGATTCTTTACATAACCTGCGTATGCTCTTCTGAAATCCAGCAGATTCAGCGTATCAGGCGCATCCGCATTTCCCATCCGTATCTCCAATCGCGGGGGATAGACTGCGCCGCTCGGCATTGAAAATCCGATTACCCCTTCCGTGGGGTGCACCGATCTGAGCATGAGCCCGTTGGGTAATATCGATTGGTCGGACAAGATAGACCACTCGAGAATTAATTCTTTCGACAAGGGGAATGCAATGGCGTTCGTATCGCCGAGCAGCGTGCTCGCTTCTGAAAGTTTCTCCGATCCGAATCGTAATGTTTCGAACACCTGGCTGTTAAAGTCGAGCGTCACCCAGGCGGTCTCCACGGCATATGCTTCAAGGCTGATGGTCCCGGCGGAATCGCCCTGGTAATATTCCGGTGTCAGAAAAAGCGTAGCTTCGAAAAATTCAGTATCTCGTATTGTATCCGGATGCAGCCTGACGTCGATGAAATAGGAATCGGGTCGAAGAATTCCGTATGAAACGAAATCGTTGTTTTCGCCGACGAGCATGGTACGGCTGTTACCCGTTGCCAGCGGTTGAGCGTACGTCTCAGACCCGGCTGCATAGATTACTAAGGTATCGATACGCAAGAAATCGTTCGGGGGGAGTATTCCGATACCGACCGGACTTGGATCGTCGTAACAACCCCATATCGTCAAAAACAGTAGAAATATTGCTGCTCCCCGCGGAGCCATTTTCAATTTCACGGATTAATGCACTCCCTTCAATGTACTGTGCCACATTTTTACCCTGTCCTCGATGAACGGTATACACTCATGAAGATTTGCGGCGACATGGTCGACCGCTTCGGGAATTGCATCCCATTGTCCGTATAGGGTGCTGCCGTATCCGGTAAGGACTAGAACAGTAGATGCTCCTATGCGTTTACCGGCCTCGATATCGCTCATCCGGTCTCCGACCATTATAGACCTGGTCAGATCCACATTATGTTCCCTCTCTGCCTGCCTGAACATGCCCGAATCAGGCTTTCGGCAGGAACATATGCCTCCGTTTTCGGGATGGTGCGGACAATAATAGATGCCATCGATGTAAGTATTTTCAGCTGCGAGTAAATCGAGGAGTCTCTTATTTACAAGATCTACGTCGCGTTCGGTCAGAAAACCGCGTGCTACACCCGATTGGTTGGATACAATGATAACTTTCATCCCGAGCGTATGGGCACGGGCTATCGACTCCGCCGAGCCGGGGATGAGTTCCAGTTCATCGGGGTTTGAGATAAAGTATTTCTCTTCGTTCACCGTCCCGTCCCGGTCGAGAAACAAGCAAGGAAATTTCGAGCCCATTACTTTTTCAAGATCTTACGATAGAGCGATACATATTCTCTTGCGGATTTTTCCCACGAAAAATTTTCCTCCATCGCATTCTTCATGATCTTACTCCATATCTTCTGATCCTGAAAGATTTTTATTGCACGCTCGACAGCTGCGAGTAATTCACGGCTGTCGTAGGGTACGAATTTAAATCCGGTTCCCTGGCCTGTTTTGGGAACAAAGTCAGTGACGGTATCGTCGAGCCCGCCCGTTGCCCTGACAATCGGAATGGTTCCATAACGCATGCTGTATATCTGGTTCAGCCCGCACGGTTCATATCTCGATGGCATCAGGAACATATCGCTTCCCGCTTCGATGAGATGTGCGAGTGCATCGTCGAAGGTCAATTTAACTCCTACTTTATCGGGATACTTCGAAGCCAGCTCAGACAGTATCGTATGATATTTCTTATCTCCCGTTCCAAGGACTATCAACCGGATATCATGTTTGAGCAACTCGGGCGCTGCGTCGACAATGAGATCGAGTCCCTTTTGATCGAACAATCTGGACACGACCCCGAGAACGGGGATTTTTTCGTCGAACTGAAGTTTAAAATGCTGCAGAAGCGCTTTTTTATTCTCTATCTTCTCATTCAGGGTTTTTACGGTATACTGGTGCGGGATGAGCTGATCGATCTCGGGATCCCATACCGAATAATCGACTCCGTTGAGAATACCGAAGAGATTCCGTTTCCGTTTAGACAGCAAATCTTTCAGACCGCATCCGAGTTCATCGTCGCTTGAGATTTCCTCCGCATATTTGCCGCTTACCGTTGTAAGCATATCGGCGTAGACTATGCCCCCCTTCATCATATTCATAACATCGCCCGTCGCGATCCCGTTCTCGTTAAAAATATCCTGAGGAAGCCCCGTCTTGTCGAATGACGATTTTGGGAATACACCCTGATAGGCGAGATTATGAATGGTATAGATTGTCTTTATCTTGTTGAAGAATGGATCGTCTTTATAGATCGTTTTGAGGTATACCGGAATGAGCGCCGTTTGCCAATCGTTGCAGTGAATAATGTCCGGTTTCCATCCGAGGCGCTTCAGCATCTCGAGTGCGCCGCGCGTAAAAGAGATGAAGCGTTCGTCGTTGTCTTTATAGTCCTTCTTGGAATTCGGATCGAAATATATTCCGTCTCTCTGGAAATACTTTGGGAGGTCAAAGAAATATACCTGTACCTTGATCCGCTGATTCGTAATGAATGAGCTCTTTATACTGGCTTGTTCCGTATGGGATCCGACAGGGACGGGAATATCACGTAATCGGATTACATCGTAAATGTTGAATTTCCGATCACCGACAAAACCGTATTTGGGAAGTAATATTCTTATATCGTGGCCGAGTTCTCTGATTACTTGCGGAAAAGCTCCGGCTACGTCAGCGAGTCCGCCGGTTTTTGCAAACGGTTCGACTTCGCTCGATATGTAAAAAATACTGAGTGGTCTTGACATCGTATCCCGGGTAAGTGAGACTATAAAACTCTATAATTTAAGGATTTATTGAAACAATATCAAGAAACAGGGGGTTTTTCAGCGGTGTTCCTCATACCTCCGAAGCATATAGCCGTACCTGAGTCCACCGGATGCCGCTTTGATTTTTGACGCTTTAAGTTTAATCATAAGTTCATGGAGAATCAAAATTCCTGCCAGAATTATATCGGCACGCTCCGGTGCCATTTGTGGGTACTCCCGGATCTGCTCGATCGACAGACCTGAGATGGTCTCTTTATACCGTGAAATTGTGTCGAAGCTTAAATCATGACCGCTTATCCTGCGGATAGCGAATGTATCCAGACCGAGATCGATCGCCGCCAGAGTTGCTATCGTGCCTGCAACGCCGATCAGGCTCTGGGGAGGAGTAATAGCGATATTACTGACCGATGTTCTGATATGATTTAATGCATGCTCGAGCATACCGTTTTCCGGCGGGACGTTGGCGAGAAATCTCTCGGTCAAGCGGACGCAGCCTATATCGATGCTATATCTCTTATGTACCGTGCTACCCCGGCCGATGCTTAATTCCGTGCTTCCTCCGCCGATATCTATGACAGCAGTTAATTCGTTGGTCAGCGGGAACTCAGCCGCAACGCCCCGGTAACTATCCTCTGCCTCTTGGTCACCCGAAAGGATCTCGACTTCGATGCCGTACTCATCGCGGATCCGTTCGACGACCGTATCCTTGTTTTCTGCATCGCGAAGTGCGCTGGTACCACATGCAACGATTGTATCGACACGATGTAAGCGACAGCGGTCGAGACAATCGCTGAGCGCGGCGGAGAGACGGCAGAGGGCTTCTTCGGAGATGTTTTTACGGGCATCGACGCCTGAGCCGAGTCGTGGTATACGCTGGTAATCGCTCACCACATGAAAAGAACCGGGGGAAGAGATATCGGCGATCGCTAAAAGGACTGTGTTCGTTCCGATGTCGATCGATGCGTATCTTTTCATATCGTCGCTGTCAGTGCGATCCAGAGGTCGCCGGTCTCGGAACGGGCGTTGGCTGTTTCGACTAGCATGAACCTGTTCTCCTGCAGTTCGGCTTTTACTTCCCCGAGATCCGATTCAAGGATGCCGGAGAGGATAAGCATGCCGCCGGCTTTCAGCTTCCGCTGCAGGAGATCGAGCATATTAAGGATATTCGATCTGTCGATATTGGCAACGACGATGTTGAAACTCTGCCGGTGTAGTTCCGGAATTTCGTTGATCTTTCCTAGATACAAGCTGACAATGTCCTGTACGTTGTTTTGTACCGCATTCTCGATCGAGCTCTGGTATGCATCCGGATCGATATCGATGCCGCATACGCGTGACGCGCCGAGCTTCGCTGCAACTATTGCAAGAATGCCGGTTCCGGTCCCCACATCGAGAACCGACATACCCGCCTTCAATCTGTGCTCGAGCAATTCGATAGTCAGTCTCGTGGTTTCGTGGTGGCCTGTACCGAACGACATTTTCGGATCGATGATGATCTCGATGGTACCGGGGGGAACGGGCTCCGTTCGCCATGACGGTCTGATCAGTATTCTTTTTCCTATTGATACAGTGTCGACGCTTTCCTCCCATGACTTCTGCCAATTCTGGTTTGGTACGTCCGATATACTTATTGATATTTCGGGCAGCACGCCGTCTTGATGCATTTCATGAAGTGCTTCCCGGACATTCTTTTCTAGATCATCCGTCCATTGTTCGGAGGGCAGGAACGCGTGGAGCCCTGAATCGTCTTCGGAGAAATTATCGAACCCGAATACAATGAGTGCTGCGATTACCTGTTCGCGGTATTCCGGCGCCGCATGAAATACGATTTCCTTATAATCCATATGATAGGCTCTCAGATTTGAATTCGATAGATGATGTGGGCTAAGAGGCTGCCGACGGCGTTCAAACTTTCAGGACTGCACTGCTCGGGGGTATCCATAGTCGTATGCCAATATCTTCGCCGCGTATCGGGACCGTCGTAACCGATTAAATCGAGATCTATTAGCAGCGCCGTAGGAATGCCCGACTGGTTGAGAGGGAGGTGGTCGTCGTAGATCGGCGATGCGAGACGATTTTCGAATTGTGTAATTCTCTCCGATGCAGCCGTCTCCCAGATGAGATTAACCACCCATGGTGCATACTGCATCGAATAACCTTCGCGCGGGATTCTGAGTTCTTTGTCTCCGACCATATCCAGAATTACTCCGTACCGCGGTCTGAAACCGGGGGGCAGGTTGCGGGCGAAATATTTCGCTCCGATACAGTAGTTGTCGAGATCACCCTCGTGTCCGTAGTCTTCACCGTCGAAGAGGATGATATCGATGCCGATCGGGGGCGGGTTATTATGGATGATGCGTGCGATCTCAAGCAACACGGCAACGCCACTTGCTCCGTCGTTGGCTCCGAGGATCGGCTCGGATCTCTTCGACGGATCGGGGTCTCTTTCAGCCCGCGGTCTCGTGTCCCAATGCGCACCGAGCAGGATTCTGTAGGTTGACTCCGGATTGAAAGAAGCTATCACATTCGTCAGCCTGTACGATCTTCCCTCGTATCCTGTATGTTGAAACGTCTGTTGAGATACGACGTCTGCATATTTACCGAGCTCGAGCGTGAGAAACTGAAGGCAGTGCTGATGACCCGATGAACCTGGATTACGGGGTCCAAAATTTGTCTGAGCGAGCAGATACCGGAACGCATTATCAGCATCGAAGGCTGGTATGTCTATTTTGCTCGGAATTATAGACGGAGGGGTATCCTGGTGAGGTTTTTCCGCGCTGCCGCATCCGAAAAAAAATAGAGGTAGAAACGTAAGAAACCAGAATTTCATTTAGATCCAGCGTGAATTTTCGGATAGCACCGGGAATTGATATCCAAAATAACGAAAAACTGGTCGAAATTCAATATTCCTCGAAAAAGGTGTAACCTTATACCCTTTATTCCCGTATTTAAGGAATAGGATGTCCAGTGATCAAGAATTTTTGAATCCCGGGCCTCCAACCTTAGATACGATGATCCGGGTAGGAATATATAGGAATTTCCTTTCACGGAAATTTTTTCTTTCGAGGTGAACAGGTTGTTCGGTTATACATAGTACTTCTTCATCCACGAAGTGCAGGTTTAAATTATTGTGGAGGTCATATGAATGCTAACTACAGATTCACCGTCCAGACTATTATGTTTGGTGTCATCGCGGTATTGTTCATCGGAATTCTGTTTGCATATTCCGAAGGTGAAAACCGGTCGTCTTCCGCCTGGGCTTACGGAACTACGGGGGATAAACTCATTGAGAAAACGTTCGATGTGCAACCGGGGGGTAATTTTACCCTGCGAACGAATCAGGGTTCGATTAACATCGAGGGATGGGAGCGCGATGAGGTGGCCGTAAGAATAGAATTTTCAGGTGAATCCAAATACGTCGATGATGTGGATGTTTCGATGTCACAAACGGGAGACACTATCGATATACAGGTCGAAGTACCGCGAAGCAATTTCCGGCTCTTCGGCACAACTCCCCGGGTGAGGCTCAATTTTGTCGTAATGGCACCGCATGCGTATAACATCGATGTGAGAACAGCCGGCGGATCGTTGAACGTTGCCGGCTTGACCGGTGATTTGCGCGGCTATACTTCAGGAGGGAGCATACGAACCGAGCGAATAGGTGGAACGGTAGACTTCAGGACGTCGGGAGGCTCGATCAAATCTAACGAGGCGCAGGGTAACGTTTCGTATAAAACTTCAGGAGGCGGTATCTATGTGGAACGTGCGAAAGGCGAACTCGAAGTGAAAACCTCCGGCGGAAGGATCGAACTCAAAAACATTGAAGCCCGGGTTGATGCAAGTACTTCAGGAGGCGGAATCGAGATGGTCATGTCGGGTGAGAATAGGGGGATCTCCTTGCGGACTTCCGGCGGGGGAATCAAGATACATCTGCCCGACGATATCCGCGCAAATTTATCGGCCAAAACATCTGGCGGGAGCGTTTCATCCGATCTGCCGGTTATGGTACAGGGCTCTGTGGGTCGAAGCACGCTCGAGGGTACCATTAACGGAGGCGGACCGGATGTCGTGTTGCGCACTTCAGGGGGAAGCATACGGATTCAATCCCGGTGATTATGCCAAGTGACAGAGGGAAAATATGAATAAAAAATTTTTAACACATTGGTTCATTACCGCCGTTCTTCTATCTCTGATCGTCGCTTTAACGGCGATTGCTGAGCCTCACCGGATCGATAAATCGTTCGAGGTGGAGCCGGGGGGAACGCTGCACCTGAAGATGCCGGCGGGCGTAGTCCTGGTGGAGGGGTGGGATACCCACGAGGTCCGGATCCAGGCTGAAATCGCCGGCTCCGCATCATATATGGATCGGCTCGAGTTGAGTCTTAATCAGCGTGGTAACGACGTCGAGATTGTCATAAAGCATAGGAAGCGCCGGTGGTTCAACGGGTGGGGAGCCGAGGATGTCGATATACGTTTTACCATCCATGTTCCGTATGAGTATCACACGCGCATACAGGTATCAGCGGGGACGGTAACGGTCGATAACATTGATGGGGATGCGATCGTTAAAAATTCAGCAGGTACTATCACCATCCGCGATGTCTTCGGCAATGTCGAAGCGAAAACGAGCGCCGGAACGATAACTGCATACCTCCTGCGGGATATGGGAAATGTAACATTGAAAAATTCCACGGGGAGTATCAGTATTCTTGCACCGGAGGATTTCAGCGGTACCTTTAATCTTAGAGCCAGCCTCGGCAAAGTAAGCTGTTCATTAAGCGAATTCTCCGGGTCGGGGCAAAGAATACAGTTCATCTATAACGAGGGGTCCGGTGCGGTCGATGCGCATACGGCAATCGGATCCATAACCGTACGCTCGAAGGAATGATCAGTATTTCGAAATCCGGGGGCGGGACCGATACCGGTAAAGCAGCTCGACAATTCGGTGCTGCACATCCCAGTAACGTGCCGTTTCTCCGGTGAAATTCTGAAGAAGTATGACGACGATAAGGGTCTCGTCGTCATAGGTGGTAAGATATCCGGATAGCGAGCTGATCCCGCCGAGGGTTCCCGTTTTACCCCGGAACCTTCCGCGAACATCGCTCCCCGTCATCCGGTTCCGGAGAGTTCCGTCTACACCCATCACCGTTAAACTATGGTAGAAGATTGGAAATAATTCCGGATCATTCCTGACTTCACTCAACAGTCGGCCGATCGTTCGGGGAGTTACGAGATTATAGTACGACAGTCCCGATCCGTCGCTGATCCTGATCGGATCTACGAGTATATCCTTTACTGCCAGAACGCTGTCGACGATAGGTATGCTCATCGCTCTCGAACCGGGAGCTCCCTTCAATTCCGCTGAAATTACTTTCAGAATCATCTCACCGCTGAGGTTATCGCTTCGCTTGTTAAAATAACTCAATACCGTATCGATCGGCGTATTAAACTGTACAAGGGGGATGGCATTATCCGGCAGGACGGTTCTTCCGACGCGAACGGAATCGAGCATACCGCTTGCCGTCAGGTGTTCGGCGAATACGGTGGCTGCGAACAATCCCGGTTCCTTGACCGATAGGTAGTATGTCCGGGTCGGCTGGTGTGGACCAATATTCCCCGTTACCAGAAAATCGTTGTGCGAATCTCCGGGAATTCTTTCGAATGAGAGTGAGCTCCGAATCGAATCGATTCCGCGCAGCGTATCGAACTTGATGCCGACAAATCGCGTGGGTGGGTCGATGTTGAACGCGAAGATTTCTCCTCCTCCCGTCGATCGCGTGGGAGTAACTTCGACGATATTTTGATTGAGCGCAACGGCGCTTACATAGGGAGCGTAATATGCCGGATCGAAATTCAACATCCATCCCGGCGGCCAGAATTCATTGTCGAAAAAACTTTCATCGACGAGGATTTTTCCCTCGATTGATTTGATTCCGAAATCTTTGAGTACAGGAAGGCAATCGTATAGATCCCGTGCATGCAGAAGGGGATTACCGTATCCCTTTACGATGAGATCTCCGGACAATTTTCCATTCCGGAGTTCTCCGGTTCGGTAGAGAGTAACCCTGAAGTTATAGTCCGGTCCGAGGGTGTAGAGAGCAGCTACGGTTGTAATCAATTTTTGGTTCGATGCAGGTCGAAGCAGCGCCTTCTCATTCTGCGCGAAGAGCGTATCACCGGTCTCCGACGAGAAGATAAAGATGCCTGGAGAGGAGAATTCCAACGGCTCATGACGGAGGATTTTAGCTAGTTGCCGTCTGATCTCGGCATCCGACAGATATACCCGGTGTTCATCCGTCCGGGATGTCTCCCGTACCGGTGTGCATCCGGCGATGAAACTGATTGAAAGAATGATCGAAGTGATGAGGCGTAAATGCTGGATTTTCATTCCTATTAATCCGAGAGTTTATTGAGGATGGCACGGCGGTCGAAATGTACCAGAACGTCGCATATTTGATCCTGAAGTCTGCGGTACCTGCCGGGTGCTGCTGTAAAATTCTGAAACAGAATGGAAAAAATGAGCGTTTCTCCGGAGATGGTCTCGACATAGCCCGAGAGCGAACTGACCCCGCTCAACGTACCGGTTTTGGCGCGAACCCTTCTTGATGCGTCGGTGTTGTATCCGCGGTTCATCAGCGTCCCGTCTATCCCGAGCACCGGTAGACTTTCATAAAACGGGCGGCGGAATTTATCGTCGCGGTACATGACCGATAACAGCTCCGCAAGGTGGCGGACCGTCGTAAGATTATAATATGATACTCCCGAACCGTCGACCATCCGAAGATGCGTATGCGACAGCTCGAGCGAGTCGTAGAGATCTTCAATCAACCGGCTCGTTTTTGATCCGGTGCCAGGTTCTCCAGAGACTTCCGCTGCGATTGTTTTCCATGTTAATTCAGCCGATAGATTATCGCTGATTTTATTCATCGTCCGGAGAACTTCCCCGAGAGGAGTATTCAGCTGAATGAGCGGTACCGCATCGCCGCTCGTTATGCCGCGCGTCGCTCCTATATTCCGGACGATATTGCGGTCACGGAGTATTTCTGAAAACAACATCCCGGTAAAGAGCGCCGGATCCCTCAGCGTTACGGTGAAATTTCTGCGCGATACGACGGTACGGGGATCGCCCTTCACGGTGAAATGGTTCGAACTGCGAATTCTGTCGGGAATGATATCGATGTTTGAAATCTCGTTGTCTTCCAGAATCGTATACGTCGTATCGAATGTGACAAATGCGGTTGCCGGATCTGTTCTTATCTGGAAACTGTTTTCTCCGATCGGATTTCTTTCGACGATAATATCGATGGTATTTTTATTCACTGAAAGCGGCGAGATAAAAGGTGCAAACGAGAACGGTTCATCGTCCCACATCCATCCCGTCGGCCAGAACTCATCATCGAAGAAGGAATCGTCCACGATTACGGAGCCGGAGACTGACCGAATGCCGAAATCCAGCAGCACGTCGGCCATCGATTCGAGGTGTGCAAGAGTAAGGAGCGGATCGCCGGATCCTTTTATAACGAGATCGCCTTCGAGCACTCCCTCCCGGATCATCCCCTTCCTGTACAGAACGGTTCGGAAGTTATAGGCCGGCCCGAGCAGGTGAAGCGCCGCGGCGGAGGTGATGAGTTTCTGATTTGAGGCAGGTCTGAGAAGCAAGTCCGGAAAATGCGTAAAAAGAGTATCGCTGCTATCGGCGGACATAACGATTATCGAGGGGAGAGTGTGAAAGAATTCCGGTCGATGAAGTATACTTCCGAATGCTTCCTCAAACGAGCGTCTGAGAGATTGATTTTCAATATAACGGCGGTAATCAGCTGCTGCAACCCACGGAGGTTCTGTGTCGACGGACATTTTCGAGGTATCCCGGACCGGTGCGCAGGAAAGCACAAGCAGAAGTGGGAGTAAATACGTTAATCTCATTGCACTCGCCAATTATCGGTTGACTGATCGGGCAATGCCGCCTTGCCGGTTTTTGTTGAAGAAGAATAAATCAATTGGTATATTGAAAAATAGTTAAAAAAATGCAAATGTAGAAGAGCGCGTATGTGGAAATTTATCTCCAGGATTTTTCCAAGTAAGCATCAGAAGGATCTCAGAGAGATCCTTCCGTATGTGGAGGAGATCAACAGTCACTTCGAAACATACCGGGATCTTTCCGACGATGAATTGCGCGGGAAAACACTCGAATTCAAGGCAAGGATTGAAGACCGGACCCGGGACCTTCAGACCGGAATAGAGGAGCTGAAGGATAAACTAAAGACCGATATCGATTCCTCCGAAAGCGAAACGGTGCATCAGCAGCTTGAAGAGCTCAATGACGATCTTGATGAAACGATTGAAGAGGTTCTCGATGAGCTGCTTCCGGAGGCGTTTGCAGTGGTCAAGGAAACCTGCCGGCGACTGGTGGGAACAATGATCACCGTTGTAGGTAACAAGTACCAATGGGATATGATCCCGTTCGACGTTCAGTTGATGGGCGGGGTCGTACTTCATGAGGGTAAGATTTCGGAAATGGCGACCGGCGAGGGCAAGACGCTCGTCGCGACGCTTCCGCTTTACCTCAATGCGCTGCCCGGAAGGGGAGTACATCTGGTTACAGTGAACGACTATCTTGCACGACGCGATGCGGAGTGGATGTCGCCCATTTTCGAGTACCACGGACTGAATGTCGGCGTGATCCAAAATAATATGAGTCCCGCCGAAAGGCAGAAGCAATACAATTGCAGCATCACGTACGGAACCAACAATGAATTCGGATTCGATTACCTTCGGGATAATATGGTCATCCGAACCGATGATAAAGTTCATCGGGGATATAATTATGCGATCGTCGACGAGGTCGACTCCGTACTGATCGATGAGGCACGGACCCCGCTCATCATATCGGGTCCCGTGACGCGGGACGACCACCGCTTCAATGAAACGAAGCCTGCCGTCGAACAGCTCGTGCGCGCTCAGAGGAACCTCATCAATAAAATCGTGAGTGAAGCGGAAACGTTTCTCGGCAACAACAACGAGCAGAAGGCGGGGGTTCAGCTCCTCAGGGCTTATCGCGGATTACCCAAGCATCCGAAGCTCTCGAAATTATTGTCGGACGCAGCGAACAAGAGAATCATGCAGCAGTCCGAAGCAGAATATTTGCGCGAGCAGGGAAAGCGCATGCACGAGATCGACGACGAGCTGTATTACTCGATCGATGAGAAGAGCCACACGATCGATTTGAGCGACAAAGGACGCGATCTGCTCTCCGGCCACTCGGGCGGAGATCGGGAAATGTTCGTGCTCCCCGACATCGGTACGATCATGAGCGAGATGGAGAACGATCCCGAAACGACTCCCGAGTCGAAACAGCAGAAATCCGACGAGCTCAGCCGGATCTACAGCGAGCGGTCGGAACGTCTGCATACGATCCATCAGCTGCTCAGGGCGTATTCACTCTACGAGCTCGATGTCGAGTACGTCGTGCAGGACGGCAAAGTGCTCATCGTCGATACCTTCACCGGCAGGCTCATGCCCGGACGCAGGTATTCCGACGGACTTCACCAGGCTATCGAAGCGAAAGAAGGAGTGACCGTCGAGCGAGACACGCAGACGCTCGCAACGATCACGCTCCAGAATTATTTCCGCCAGTACAAAAAACTTGCCGGTATGACGGGAACAGCGGAAACCGAAGCGCAGGAGTTCAGCGATATTTACAAGCTCGACGTTACGGTCATACCGACCAACAAGCCGATGGTACGCCAGGATCACGAAGATCATGTGTACCGCACCAAACGCGAGAAATATAATGCGGCGCTCAATGAAATCGAAGAACTCCGTACCGCCAGACGACCTGTGCTTGTCGGCACCACGAGCGTCGAGGTGTCGGAAACGATCAGCAGGATGCTCAAACGCAAAGGAATAAGCCACAACGTGCTGAATGCGAAACAACATCAGCGGGAAGCGGAGATCGTTGCGAACGCAGGTCTCCCCGGCGCTGTCACCATCGCAACGAATATGGCGGGACGCGGCACGGATATTAAACTGGGTCCCGGGGTCAAAGAAGCGGGCGGTCTGCACATTATCGGAACCGAACGGCATGAAGCCCGCCGGATAGACCGGCAGCTGCGAGGACGGGCGGGCCGGCAGGGCGATCCGGGTTCATCGCGGTTCTACCTTTCGCTCGAAGACGATCTCATGCGTCTGTTCGGAAGCGAACGCATTGCTTCAATCATGCAGCGGATGGGACTTGAGGAAGGCGAAGTCATCCAGCATCGCATGATTACGAAATCGGTCGAGCGGGCACAGAAAAAAGTCGAACAGAATAATTTCGCGATCAGAAAGAGGCTGTTGGAATACGACAATGTCATGAACCAGCAACGGGAAATCGTATACTCGAGAAGAAGTCAAGCATTATCCGGCGAGAGACTGAAGAACCAGATATTCGAAATGCTCGACGAGTGGGCGGAACAGGTATCTAAAAAGTATTACGACGACGCCGATCGGCTCCAGCTTCGGGAAGAGGTCAGACGGATTCTCCTCGTGGATGTCGACATTCCCCCCGAGAGATGGGAAGCTCTCGGCGAAGACGGGGTAGCGGAAGAAATCGTAAAATCCGCACAGGATTTTTACCAGCGAAAAGAAGAGCAGCTCGGAATCGAATTGATGGCCGATCTCGAAAGAATCGGCACCCTCCAGGTGATAGATATCCGATGGAAGGATCATCTTCGGGAAATGGACGATATGAAGGAGGGCATCCACCTTCGTGCATACGGACAGAAGGATCCGCTCCTGGAATATAAATCCGAAGCTTACAGAATGTTCATAGAGATGCTCGAATCGATCAGGGAAGAGACGCTCGCACTCGTTTTTAAAGCGTTTCCTCAATCCGCCTCCCAGATACCGCTGCGCCGCGGCGGTCGGCCCGTACAGGCACAGGAAATGAAGACAAGTCACCAATCGGCGGTCGGACTCGGCTTTAAGGAGAGCAGAGGACCTGTGGGTACGCCCGATAAGATGCAGTACTCGGGTCCCGATACCGGACGAAAGCCGCAACCGATCAGCGTCGGTGAAAAAATTGGGAGGAACGAACCCTGTCCCTGCGGAAGCGGAAAAAAATATAAACAATGCCACGGAAAATGAAATCCACCTGACCAACCCGTCCCGGAACAATTCGCTCTACTTTCCCGGTGCACGATCAACAATCATCGGATCATAACCAACTCCCGGAACCGAATGAAAAAAATAGAAGCCATCATACGCCCGTTCAAAATCGACGACGTCCGCGAAGCGCTCTCTGAAATCGGTGTACGCGGACTCACCCTCACCGAGGTTAAAGGATACGGAAGGCAGAAAGGCCATACTGAGGTATACCGGGGATCGGAATATCAGATCGATTTTCTGCCGAAGTTGAAGTTGGAGATCGTCGTTGCTGACGATTCCGCGGATAAAGTCGTCGATACGATAATAAAATCGGCGCGTACCGGTCAGGTAGGAGACGGAAAAATCTTTATCTACGATGTAACCGATGCGGTACGCATCCGGACGGAAGAATCCGGAGAGACGGCATTGTAATTAATGGCGGTATCGGACAGTACAGTCGTGCGATTCAAGTCTTAGCGATCGGCGGCAGAAAAACTATCGGTCTGTCCGTAGTCTGTGAACAGTTTTCCCGGCTTACCGTGACCTCGTATCGTTTAATATTACTCACATTCTCGTACTGCTTATTCGTCTGCTTCCTCTTTGCGGACGAAGTCGATCAGACGAAATTCGATCCGTACCTTGCACGCCATCTAAAGAACCTGGGGCTGCACCCCCTTCCCGCGTTATACGGTTCACTGGAAAAAACACCATATGCAGAAAATCCGGGCGCACTCGATACGCTCTACTTCGATGTGATCGTCCATGGGGATCCCGCCGTGCTCGAACGGGAAAATATCTGGATCAATTCATCCTTCCCGGATTTTGTCACGTCACGACTGAGCTTCGCGCAGTTACAATCACTTGCAATGAACAGAGATGTGTCTCGAATTGAACAGGGACCGGAATTCAGTCTCGCGCTCGATCTCAGTGCGGCGTCGATAGGCGCGACCGGAGTATGGGACGGCGAGATCGACGGTACCTCGTATACCGGAAAGAATGTGCTCATCGGAATCATAGATACGGGGATCGATTTTGAGCATCCCGATTTCAGGGGATTCCAGGACCAATCTATGAGCAGGATCGTATCCCTTTGGGATGTTACGCTTACCCCCCAGGATGCCGAAACCCCGCCCGCCGGATACAATTACGGCGTCGAGTATATCCGGGAAGATGTCGAAATGTCGATAGCGGGAACCGGCTTGCAGACGGTTCGTTCGAGAGATTCTAACGGACACGGATCTCACGTTTCGGGCATCGCCGGCGGGAACGGCGCCGGATCGATGGGCCTGTATTCGGGTATCGCACCGGATGCGGATTTCATTATCGTACAAGTACCCGGCGAAAGGATCTCATCTTCGTGGATCATCGATGGTTTGAATTATATATTCACCCGGGCCGAAGACCTGGGTCTTCCGGCAGTCGTCAACATCAGTCTCGGCAGCAACGGCGGAGCGCATGACGGAACCAGCGCTTTGGAGCAGGCGGTCGATGAGTATACCAGGTTAGGGGGACGCGCGGTGGTGGTAGCTGCCGGTAACAGCGGAAATAATCGGATTCACTACGCTGCAACAGCGCTTCCGAGTTCTCCGGTTGACTTCAAACTTCAAATTCCCGGGTATCAACCCGCTGCAGGTGAAGGAAATGACAATGTGCTCGTTCAGCTCTGGTTCGTTTCGGAAGGGCAGGCAAGATTGACCGTTTCATCGCCCAGCGGACATGCTGTATCGCTGGCAAGCCATGATCAAACGTTGGACAGTATCCTGGTCGATACAGACGACGGGACAATCCGGATCGACACCTACAGTAATTTTCAGAATTCGCGAGGAGGGAGAATTTTCGAAGTATATCTATACGATGGTGTCGATCAAAATCCTCCGCGGTCGGGGGACTGGAGTTTTAGAGTTCAATCGGAACATACAGGAGATGTCGGATTCAATTGCTGGATAGTGAATTCCTCGATGAACAATGTCGTCCTTTCTCCGCATACCGGGAGGGAATATACGGTCACCGTTCCCGGCACCGCCGACCGCGCGATAACCGTAGGATCGTATATAACGAAGAACCGTTGGACCGACCTGTCCGGTATCAACCGGAGCCAGGGTACGACTCCCGGGACAATATCGGTATTCAGCGGAGGCGGCCCGACGCGCGACGGCAGAATGAAACCGGAGATTTCTGCTCCCGGCCAGGTAATCGCATCCGTTGAATCGAGGTATGCTCAATTCCCGGCTGCACAGAGAGTTCTGGAACCGGGGTATGTGATATTGAACGGGACCAGTATGGCTACTCCGCATATAACGGGAGCTATTGCGCTCATGTTCGATGCAAATCCGAATCTGCGCAGGGACGATATAGTAGATATTCTGGTTCAGACTGCGGATCAGGATCAGCAGACCGGCACCGTCCCAAATACCACATGGGGGGGCGGAAAGGTGAATGCGCTCGAAGCCGTCCGGGCTGCACGGAATTTTTCCTTCATCCCACCGACGCTCGAGCTGCTGCAGAATTATCCCAACCCGTTCAATGCGGGCACGCGTATTATCTTTACGCTGGGCGATGCATCGCTAACGACGTTAACAGTCTACGATCTGCTCGGAAGAGAAGTTGCGGTGCTCGTAGACGAGCATCTCGAGGCAAGAACGTATATGCACCGCTTCGAACCGGTCGGATTAAGTTCGGGTGTGTATTTTTATAGATTGCGTTCCGGAAACAGCGCCGAAAGCCGCAAAATGATTATCGTTCGATAGTTATATATGACTGAAAAATGAGCGGATCATGATGCCGTGTGGATAGCTGCACAACCGACCGGGTCTATGTGGCTCTGGTGAGGGGTGATTATTTATCTACACTATCAGGAATAAGCAGGTTTTCGATTCTCACATCAACCGCAATGAACCAACATATGCGAACCAATGTTTTCGTCGGAAGTCGACCGTACCATCCACAGCAATAGGATAGGAGAATTGAGACGGCGTCGGACTAGAATTTATAAGCGGCAAAAACGAGATTGCAAATTCGCCGGATCCTCAACCCGATGCTCGGCCGGTAGATTTAACTATATTCATCGTATCGATGGCGATCATTAGCTCTTCATTGGTGGGTACGATATATATGCCGACTTTTGAATCATCGCTGTGTATCGGCCTTTCTTTCTCTCCCGAATTATTCTTTGACGGATCGAGCTTTGCCCCGATAATCGGCGAACCTTCAAGCGACTGCCGTCTCACATCCGGACTATTTTCCCCGATGCCACCCGTGAAGACGATCGCATCGAGACCGTCGAGTGCCATGGCGAAACTCCCGAGATATTTCCTGATACGGTAAACAAATACCTCGAATGCATGCTGAGCCTGTTTATTTGAGTTGTTCGCCTCCTGGAGAATATCACGCAGATCGCTGCTGACGCCTGATATCCCGAGCAATCCGCTGTGTTTGTTCAGCAACGCGTTGGCCTCGGAAAGACCTAATTCCTCCTTCGACATTATGTAGAGGATAACCGAAGGGTCCATATCACCCGTTCGGGTTCCCATGAGAAGACCTTCGAGCGGAGTAAATCCCATGGTGGTGTCGACCGATACTCCCCGGTCAATCGCTGCCATGCTGCATCCGTTGCCGAGGTGACATGTGATCAGCTTTAAATCCGTGAGCGGTTTCCCGATAATGGAAGCTGTACGGGCCGAAACATACCGATGCGAGGTACCGTGAAATCCATAACGCCGGATTTTATATCTCCTGTACAGAGAGTAAGGAATTCCGTAGAGATACGCATGCGGAGGCATCTGCTGGTGGAACGCTGTATCGAAGACAGCTACCTGCGGAATGTTCGGCAGTTGAGATGCGCAGGCGGTAATGCCTCTGAGATTATGCGGGTTATGGAGCGGAGCAAGCTCGATATTATCCCGGATCCCCTTGACCACAACATCGGTTATCAGAACCGATTCCGTGAAGGTTTCGCCTCCATGAACGACCCGGTGTCCGATGGCGTCGATTTCATTTCGGTCCTTGATTACTCCATGATTTTTACTCAGGAGCACCGCGAGGATATAATCTACTGCCGTTGCATGGTCAAGAATCTCTCCCGCAATGGTTATCTCATCTCCGTCGAATCTTTTGTTCTTCAACAGTGCCCCGGTCATGCCGATTCGTTCAACGATTCCCTGTGTCAGCACTTTTTGCTCGTCCGGATTGATGAACTGATATTTCACGGATGAGCTGCCGCAATTGAGAACCAGGGTATTCATATGCCGGTATCCGATATTTTCAAGTTTAAGAGAGTAATCCGAATCGCTGAAGAGATCAAAGCTTCTGTCCCGCTTCGTTGTATTTAAAGAAACCTTCCTGGGTCTTTTTCCCCAGCTTTCCCTCCCGCACGAGCTTTTTGAGGATTGGGCAGGGACGGTATTTCGAATCGCCGAGTTCATGAAAGAGGGCGTCCATCCAGGTATGAACTTGATCCAGGCCGATGGTATCGGCGAGTTCGAGCGGGCCCATGGTGAGATTATATCCGAGCCGCATAGCCGTATCGATACCTTCCGCAGTTGCAATCCCCTCCATGAGGACATGCATCGCTTCGTTCAACATCGGAACGATAACCCGCGTCGTGACGAATCCGGGATACTCGTACACTTCGACAACAGTCTTCCCGAGATGTTCGGCGAAGTCTTTGACCTTCAGAAACGTCTCATCGGATGTTTTCAGCGCCCTGATGATCTCAACGAGTGGAATTTTCGGGACAGGTTGAAGAAAGTGCATTCCTATGATCCTGTCGGCGCGGTTCGTCTTTGCCGCAAGTTTCGTGAGATTCAGAGTCGATGTATTGGAGATGATGATTGTATGCGGGGGGCAGAGAGAATCAATAGTGTTGAACAGGTTTTGTTTGGTAGAAAACTCTTCATCGATCGCTTCGATAACCAGATCGCATTCGGTAATCTGTTCGATCTCGTCGGTAATTTTTATTCTGGACAGGATGGCCTGTCGCTCGTTCTTGGTAATTGCCCATCGTTGAATTTCACGGTCGAGATTGGATTTAATGGCAGTGATGCTAAGTTCGACGGTTTCACGGTTTCGCTCGACGCCGAGAACGTCCATGCCGGCAGCGGCTATTGTCTGACATATGCCCCGTCCCATAACGCCGAGTCCGATGATCGCTATATAGCCGATCTGATCTTTCTCGGGCTGTTTCTGTATGGAATCGCTGAGCAGATCTTCGAGATTCTTCGGATTGTGCGTATTCATGTGATACTGAAGGTCGGTAGAAAAATATGATTTGCGACAACGTGAACGTAGGAAGGAGTGGCCCACAGTTCCGTCTTGATGTGCATATTACAAAATGTAATTCTCTAAATCAAGATTTATTAACAATTTGTACGTTGACTTTTCATGAAATTTTATTATATTTATATTTTTAAATCGGATAAAAATGGTCGGATTTTAAGGCTGCTTTTTATGTTAAGGTTATCCAAGAGAGTCGAATATGGATTGATCGCAATGAAGCATTTCGCGTCGATCGATCGCGGTACGGTAAGCACCGCCAAGGAAATCGCCCAGAAGTATAATATACCGTACGAACTGCTGGCAAAGGTACTCCAAAGTTTATCCCACTCAAGACTGATTCAATCATACCAGGGTGTCCGCGGCGGATACGTTCTCGCACATAATCCGGCTGAGATAAAAGTAGCTGATGTTATCAATTCCATTGAAAAGGCAAAACCGATGCTGGCTGAATGTTATGTCGACGGACCGGAGGGTTGCGATATATTCGACGACTGCACCATTCGAAAACCGCTCGGCAAAATTCAGAAAAATATTAATTCATTCTTCGAAACAATGACCATCGCCGAAATCGTCTGATGTTCTAATCTTATGCCGAGACACCCCATCTACCTGGATTATCATTCCACAACGCCCGTTGATGAGCGGGTATTACAGGCGATGCTCCCTTATTTTAATGAGATCTACGGCAATCCGGCCAGTAGATTCCACGAATACGGTTGGAAAGCGCAGGAGGCCGTCGATCAATCGAGACAAACAATAGCCGGATATCTGGGAGCGGAAGCCGAAGAAATCATTTTTACCGGAGGAAGCACCGAGTCGAACAATCTCGCGATCCGGGGAATAATCGACGGCGGATCCGGAAAAGGCGGACATATTATCACATGCCGCACCGAGCATAAGAGCGTCCTCGAAATCTGTGCGTTTCTCGCCAACCGAGGCTGCGAGGTGACTTATCTTCCCGTCGATGAAACAGGACTCATCGACACCGCCGATCTCGAAAAATCCATCCGGAAAGATACAGCGCTAATATCCCTCATGGCTGCTAATAACGAAATCGGCGTGTTGCATCCGATCGGGGAGATAGGCCGTATTGCAAGAAAACATGGAGTGATATTTCATTGCGATGCGACGCAGGCGATCGGAAAGATACCGCTGCGCGTCGACGATATGGTAATCGATCTGCTCTCGTTATCGGGACATAAAATTTACGCTCCCAAGGGAACCGGCCTTCTCTACGTGAGAACCAGGCGGCCCGGGATCGGACTCAAACCGGTGATCATCGGCGGCGGGCAGGAGCGGGGACTTCGTTCGGGATCGTTAAACGTACCCGGCATCGTCGGACTGGCAAAAGCGATCGAGCTGTCGTATGAACTGCTCGATTCGGAAATCCCGCGGATAACGGAATTGCGCGACCGGCTTTGGCACTATATCGCCGATAATATTCCAGACGCGGTCCTGAACGGTTCCTCCGAACAGCGAATATGCAATAATCTCAATATCAGTTTCCCCGGTGTGGAGGCGCAGTTGACGCTCATGGCGCTGGAAGACGTCGCACTCTCCTCCGGATCGGCCTGTTCGGGTTCGCAGATTGAACCTTCGCACGTACTCCGTGCGTTATATAAAAAGCCGAACGATGCACGGGTGATTTCCGGAATTCGGATCGGACTGGGGCGTAATACGACACCGGAGGAAATCGAAGCTGCGGGATCGCGCATTGTCGACGCAGTGGAGAGGATTCGGAGAAACGCGGGAAGTCGGTCCGGAAATCGCATACGAATATAACTTACCGGAGGATACCTAAGATGAATAAATCTGAAATCCTGAAGAACAATCATCAGGAATTTCTTCGCTTTCTGAAGGGACATTTTCCCCTGTATCACCTGTCCAATATCTTCCTGCGCGATGTACAGTACGGTATAATGAAATATTTTAGGGAAACAAAAGGCATACAGGTAAAATATCCGGAGGCGGAAAAACTCGCCGTTGAACTTTCACAATCCCTCGAGACACAGGACATATTCCGAAAGCTGAATCATCAGAGCTGGGTGGTCAACTTTCCGGAATTTACAAAGAAAGCATCCTGAAATCCGGCATGCCGTCAAGACCGCATCAAGTATATCCATCATCCGCGTAAATGTTCACTCTCACTATCGTATAAATCTGGAGGATTATATGGCTTATGAATGGAAGTTGAAACCGAGACCCTACTCGGACGACGAGGCGAAGAGTATTCTGAAAAATGTTATGAGCGCTGAGACTGCCGATTGGCATTACTCGACCCATCATAAAGGATACGTCGCCAAGTTGAACGAGATCGAGAAAGGACTCGAGAGCGCCGACCGTTCGGCTGCAAACGCCAATTACAGTGCCTACGGGGAACTGAAGCGGCGGCAAACCTTCAATCACGCGGGAAACGTTCTTCACGATATATTCTGGGAGAATCTCGGCGGCGACGGGGATTCGTCGAAAGGTGCAGAGATCCGCAAGCAGATCGAGAAGGATTTCGGAACATTCGAGTCATGGAGGGAAGACTTCAAATCGGCTGCGCTGGCGGCGAAGAACAGCGGCTGGGGAATTTTGGTCTTTGACGTTCTCGGCTCCGGTCGACTGATGAACGTGTTAGTCGACGAGCACCAATACGGAGCGATCTGGGGAGCGGTTCCGCTGATCGCAATCGACGTATTTGAACATGCCTATTATCACAAAGACGGTCCGGCAAGAGCGAAATACATCGATAACTTCATCGGCGGCCTTCATTGGGAACGAATCAACGATCGGTTCAAAAAATATGTTCATAAGTAGAACCGAAGATTCCCGTACGGGCATCCGGTTTGAAAAGGGAATGCGGGAAAGGTGTGCCGCGTTCCCTTTCTTTATTTTATACGCTTGTTCAGTCGGCGACGATGCGCAGCGATGGTAACCCCGGTTACAATTCCGCTCTTTCCGTTAAGGGTAGTACTCTTTCCGGAAAGTAAGCTTCCGCTCCACATCTTCGAGGAGCGGTATAAGAAAATGATCGCGGGGATTCTCGAAAAAGACGGGATATTCGGGATCAATTTCATCGATGACGGAAAGATAAAAGCGATCGGCTGCACAGCACGCATCGAAGAAATAACGGAACGGTATCCCGACGGCAAACTGGATATTATCGTCGGCGGAATTCATCGATACCGTCTCCTCGAATATTATCCCCATCATAATGAATATCTCCTGGGAAGTATCGAACAACTCGATGACCGATTCAATACCGACGGTTCACCGCTTTACCGACAAGCTGTCGATCTGTATAACGAGCTTGTAGAAAAAATCTATCAGGGAAAATACAGAGCCGATGCCGGAAAACTTGAGCGTGAAATCTCCTCATTCTTCCTCGCACAGAAAGCCGGGTTGCCGCCTCACCGGCGACAAGTTCTTCTCGAAATGGATTCCGAGCATGACCGACTGGAATACCTGGTGGAGTATTTAACCGACGTTTTGCCAAAATTGGAAAACCTCGAAGAGATGACCCGGATAATTCAAACCGACGGCTACCTGCAGAACGAGTGAAGGAGGTTTCACGAATGAAAGAGACTGAACCGACGAAAACACCCGACGACCGGAAGCGGGCGGCGATATCCGAAAAATCAGAGCATCATTACTGGCAATATTGTGTAAATTGTGGTATACTGTTGGTCGGTTTCAGGTGTAAGCTGGTCTGTCCGCAATGCGGATTTTATCACTCCTGTTCGGAGCCGTAATAGTTATACATACATGAACAAATATAGCTGAGAAACGGTATGAATAAACCAAAGAAGAAAGTCATGATGAAACACCGGCGGAAAAGAGCGAAGCTCAAAACGAAAATCAGAACGATGAAAGCCGAGTTGAAACGAAGCGAACACCTGAAAAAAACATCCCCGTCAACCTGATCGAATATTGAAGAGAGAGGGTGATTTTTGTATATTTCACGTTAGAATGACAAAATCGCCCGCTTCAATCCGAGTACCTAATCTCCAACCGACGATGCGGCACGCATTGTTGAATGCACTATCGAACGTCCATGCGGCGCGTCCAGATGCCGGTATCGACTTCTCCGTGCTCGAATTCCGATACATTATCCATAAAAATCATCATACAGGGCTTCACGGAACTGGGTATAGGACCGTGATATCATCCTCCCATTTTTTGTCGGTTAACCACGAAAACCGCTTTCCGAATCAACATTCAGACATCGTACATCATTGAACGCAAATTCCGATACATATACCCATACCTACGGCTCAAGGACGTTCGATTTTCACCGGCGCACGTATGTGATGGGTATACTTAATGCCACACCGGATTCATTTTCCGACGGCGGCAGATATCTCGATCCGAAGAAAGCGGTCGAGCGTGGCATTCGGATGATCGAAGAGGGGGCGGATATCATCGATATCGGCGGGGAGTCCACCAGACCCGGATCGGAAAGCGCCAGTGTGGAGGAAGAATTGAAGAGAGTCATTCCGGTTATCGAAGAACTCCGAAAGCGCACCAATGCAGTTCTGTCGATCGACACGACAAAAGCCGTTGTCGCCCGGAAAGCAGTGTATGCGGGCGCATCTATCATAAACGATATCAGCGCCCACCGCTTCGATCCGGCGATGACCGCCACTGCCTCGGAAACGGACGCTGCGGTAATTCTCATGCATATGCAGGGCGAGCCAAAAACCATGCAGGCTGACCCGCAGTATACAGATCTTATCGGAGAGGTAAAGCGATTTCTTACCGAACGCGTACAGACTGCAAGGAGTGCAGGCGTTTCACAAATAATCGTCGATCCGGGAATCGGTTTCGGGAAACGAGTCGAACATAATCTTGAACTTCTCCGATCAATTCCGGAATTTCTGGATATCGGTGTTCCGGTTATGGTCGGGACATCGAGGAAATCGTTTATCGGAGCGATTCTCGGACTTCCGGTCGAGGACCGGCTCGAGGGAACGTTGGCATCGACCGTCGCGGCTGTTCTCGGAGGGGCACGCCTGGTGCGTGTTCATGACGTGAAGGCTGTAAGACGAGCGGTCGAAATCTGCGATGCAATCAGGACGGGTATATACGACGCCCCTCCCCAAACGGCATAATCTCTATGGAACTGATTCGAATCGGGTTTCTGACAATAACGATAACCGACGTTATCGATATCGCGATCGTCGGTCTGATTGTGTACAAATTGTACATGGTTATGCGGGCGACGCTGGCCGTTCATATATTCATCGGCTTGCTTGTTATCATTGCATTCTCTTTCCTCGCGCAGGCGATGGATCTGAAGGTCATTTCCTGGATACTGCGCACTCTGAGCGACATCTGGGTCATCGCGTTCATTATCCTGTTTGCCCCTGAGCTGCGTCGCCTGCTCGTGTACCTTGGCCGAAATCGTCTCATCCGGATGTTCATAAAGCTCGATGTTACCGAATCGATCGAAGAAATCGTAAATGCGGCCTCGGAGCTTTCAAAGAAGAAACACGGCGCATTGATCGTCATCGTCAGAACGACGGGAGTCCGTTCGTTCATAGAAACGGGCCTGCCGCTCGAAGCGCGCGTAAGCAAACCGCTCCTGCTCTCCATCTTCAATCCGAAATCTCCTTTGCACGACGGCGCGGTGGTCGTCAAAGACCGGATCATCGAAGCGGCGCGCGTGACGCTGCCGATATCGGAGCGCCGATCGTCGGGGGGCGTTACTCTGGGAATGCGGCACAAAGCCGCGCTCGGCATCAGCGAACAGTCGGATGCGCTCGTCGTGGTCGTTTCGGAAGAAACGGGAACAATATCCATGGCGGAACATGGTGATCTTATACGCGGGCTGACGCCAAACGAACTGCAGAGGAAACTCCGCGAAGGGATTGCCGAAATCGGCGACCGCTCTCTGAAGAACATCATCAATTCCGTAAAGTCGGATAAAACGTAACCACCCTGAGGTATCATTGAAACGTTTTGAACATGAACGCCGTGAGATGATACAACTCCTCGTCGATCGCGGCATTCAGGATACGCGCGTACTCGATGCTATGAACAAGGTCGAGCGGCACCTGTTCGTCAAGGAAGCCTTCGCAAACCGCGCCTACGACGACAGCGCACTTCCCATCGGTTTCTCGCAAACTATTTCCCAGCCGTATACCGTGGCGTTCATGACCGAAGCGCTCCAGATACAGGCGGGGGAGAAGGTGCTCGAGATCGGTACGGGTTCGGGATATCAGGCCGCAGTGCTGGCGGAAATGGGCGTACGCGTATTCACCGTCGAACGACACTTTCAGCTCCTTACGGAAGCGAGGCGCAGATTGGAGTTTTTCGGGTACAAGGTGGCGACGAAGGTCGCCGACGGCACCCTGGGATGGTCGGAATTCGCACCGTTCAAAGGAATACTGGTAACTGCGGGCGCGCCGGAGGTACCGCAGCCGCTGCTGGACCAATTGGAAGATAACGGACGGCTCGTCATTCCCGTCGGAGGACTGGACGAACAGAAACTTTTCATCGTCCAGAGAAACGGAAAAGTATTCACGAAGCGGGAAGTATTCGGATTCAAATTCGTACCTCTCATCGGGAAAAAAGGATGGACGCAATCATGAAGATGCAGAGTCCATGTTTAACCACAGATTTCTCCCGGGTATGATCCTAACCTCAATAGCAATCGAATTGCAAGCAGACCGATGAAAAATGGCGCAGCCGACCACACGCCCCATGCTCATCCTCTCCTCCCCGACGGCATCGGGAAAAACGGAAATCTCTGTTACCGTTGCAGAAGGCCTTCCCGTCGAAATCATCAATGCAGATTCACGCCAGGTATATAAGCACTTAACGGTGGGTACCGCCAAACCCGAACCGGGAATACGTGCACGGATTCCCCATCACTTTACAGATTTACTCGAACCCGATGGAAAATGGAACGCGGGCATATTTGCGGCCCGCTGCCGTGAGCTGATACCGGAAATTTCCGCTCGTGGATCGGTCCCGTTTATCGTGGGGGGCACCGGACTTTATCTGAAAGCGCTGATCGACGGCATCATTGAACTTCCCGAAACAGACGGTGCTCTCAGGGACGATTTGCGCAGGCGCGCCGGGTCGGAAGGGATCAACGCGCTCGTTGCCGAATTGACACGATACGACCCCGAGTATGCCGCACAACTCGATCTGCATAATCCGCACCGTATAATACGGGCATTGGAAATTATTAAACAGACCGGAATGACGAGGAGAGAGATCGAACGACGGACGCAACCGACCGACATATCGTTCCTGTGGTTTGGATTATCCTGGGAGAGAAAAGCATTGTACGAACGGATTAACCGGCGCGTAGACCGAATGCTGGCTGCTGGACTGATCGAAGAGGTTCAATATATTCGTTCGTTAGGGTACTCCGCTTCCCTGAATGCATTGCAGACTGTAGGGTATAAGGAGGTGTTTTCATATCTTGACGGTGAGATAGACCGGGCGGAAATGGTTCGATTAATCAAGCGCAATACCCGAAGATATGCCAAGCGCCAGATGACCTGGTTTCGCAATGAGGACAGAATTCAATGGATCGGTATCGAGAAGGAAGAGGATATGGTAAAGGCCGGCAGAATAATCATTGAGGCATATTCGAGGATATCAGGCGGTGCATAATAAAACGCGCGCGATATACCGTCTCGTCGGCAAATATCGCGCACGTTAAAGGGAATACGACGATTACTCTTGGCTCCGTGCCGCGAGTACCTCGCCGGTTTCAGGACAGATTTTCTCCTCTGAAGCTGTCAGTACCGCCGTTTTATCAGAGCATGCTTTCTGCGACGATGCCATAACAGTCCTCGCTTCCCCGCAGGATTTCCCCGCTGCGGTTACCGTACGTCCGGTCTGGATACTCTTTTGACCGCATTCTTTTCCTGATGCGGCGAGTACGACCGCCGTTTTATCAGCGCAATTTTTCAACTCCGATGAAGCCGTCTCCACACGTCCGCAATTCTTTACCGATTTATCTGAGACGGACATGGCGATATCAGGCGTTTCGAGAGCGATCCAGGCGATACCGATCGCGAAGACAACGAGTACGGCGACAGACGCTAATACGGTTTTTTTCATTTTGTTCCTCCCGGTTGATGAATGGAATCGGATAGATTTAGTGTCGGTGTTCCGTATCGAGTTTTACCTGTTCTTTTGTAAATTCGGTCGCGACTCCCTCTCCCATCTGCCACCCAGCGTAGCATTCACCGCAAACGGGTTTACCTTCTTTGATGTTTTCGTAGCAACTGCAGCTCCCGTACGTGATGATACACTGATTGCAGCCCTCCTTGGTACAACATGAATATTTTCCCTCCATCGCAAGTTCCATTTTAATATCGGGAAGGTCTTCTTTAATGCGTTCGATTTTTTGCTCCGTGGTGAGATTCTCTTCCCGCGGCATATCGGCACAGGAAACGAAATAAAGCAAGGCAGCTATTGAAAGTAGAATTACGGCGGATTTGTACATTGAATTCCTCCCGATTGATGGTATGTAGTTCTTAACACTCCCTGCTACCGCGATAGTTTCCGGTTTAGGCAAAAATTTTAATATTACCGAACTCCCCCGTACGGCGTGTAAATCTATAGACTTGGCGGTATTTCCACGCTGATTACGGTCCCGTCGGCACATTCAACATCACCGGCATACAATCGCACCGCAACGACCACTTTCCGGTCGGTTATTTCCGCAACAGTTCCCGTAAGCCGGAGTATTTGCGTTACCGGCGCGGGTTTTCTGTAGTTAACGTGTAGCGAAGCGGTAACAAACCTCGGCGCCTTGGAAACGCTTAGATCTATACTTCGTTTGCCAGCCATGGCCGCCGCTGCAGTTCCCGTACCATGACAATCTATGAGGGATGCGATGAGTCCGCCATATACGTAGCCCGGAATAGCCGTGTGGTAATCCTGCGGTTTGAATTCGGTAACAGACTCCGATCCGTCCCATACGGTTTTAATCTGCAGTCCATGCCGGTTCAGACGACCGCAGCCGTAACACATACTGACATCGTCGGTGTAACGATCCTGAATAGGTATCGGGAAATTATTACCCGCTGGCTTTGGGTCCATGCTCGTCTCAATTTTATGGGGAGGGGAAGGGATATCCGGCGCAACGATCGTGAAACCGGTCGCGAAAATTTTGTAAACCGGGGCACTCAACTTCCAAATGATACAAAATTTATTATATTGTGGCAATCTATTCCGTCGGGGTAATTGTCCGGGTGTTCTCAGGGACCGCCTCCGTTCGCATTCTGTCCTTCGGGAATGCAGGGACTTGTGCACGATCCTCAGGATTCCTGGCCGATGATCGACGACCTGCTTACGTTAATGTGGACTCATCCACGGATATATGTTGATATCGGTGTCATCAGTTTCGTAATATCTCGCCCGGGATTTCATCGCTTTCTGAATCAAATCGTCGAATCGGGATTCGGAAACCGTGTTATGTTCGGATCGGACCAGATGGTCTGGCCGGATGCGATGGAGATCGCGATTGAATCTATTGAATCTGCAGATTTTCTCTCGGAATCCCAGAAACGGGATATCCTGTATAACATCGCCGTACGATTTCTCAGGCTCAGCGAGGAGGATATCGTCCGGTATCAAAAAATGTAGACGCAAGATAAACTTCTTGGTGTAAATATCAGTTCTAGTCCATCTTTTGAAAACTCGCGCTCTCGACACCGCCTCAAAGACTCAGAACCGGTGTCCATCCTTTATTCTGAATTTTTAGTTTTAATCATAGGACAGACAAATGTTGAGGATAAACAGGTTAAAAATGGATGATATTCCATTACTTCTGCCGCTCGTTAAGGAATACTGGAAATTTGAGGGAATCGGGGGATTTAAAACTCGATCCGTTGTAAGACAGCTCGAACGTCTCCTTACCGACTCCCGGCTCGGTTTTGGATTGATCGCCATGGAAGGGGATATTGCTATCGGATATCTCCTCGCAGTATATGTGTTCAGTCTCGAACATCTTGGAGTAACGGCGGAAATCGATGAGTTTTTCGTCGTCTCCGAATATCGAAGTCGGGGGGCAGGTCGGAAACTCCTGAAGAAATCCGAGAATATCTCCGCCGGTTTCGGATGCACCAATATATCGCTTCAGATCTATCGCCACAACAACGCAGCGCGAAGTTTTTACCTCCGGCATGAGTATCTGGAACGCTCCGGATTTGAGATACTTGAAAAATCTTTAAAACTATCGCATTAATATATTTGTACCTAATGAGTTAGCACGATGTATATCTATATCGACATGAATACAATGGGAAAGGAAGGTTAAGGTGAAACCATTCGCTATCGATGTCGCATCTTCCGTGCTGGACGACCTTCAGAGCCGCCTTTTACGTACTAGATGGCCTGGTGAAGTTGAGAATGCCTACTGGGATTACGGAACAAGCGAGGCATATCTCCGGAATTTTGTATCATACTGGATGACATCGTACGATTGGAAGCATCAGGAAATGCTCCTCAATCAGTTCCCTCAATATATCGCCCGTGTCGGCAATATCGATATACATTTCCTGTATGTGCGCGGCAAGGGTCCTAATCCACTGCCATTGATCATAACCCACGGATGGCCCGGATCGTTTTTTGAAATGAACAAGATAGTAGGTCCGCTAACCGATCCCGGGGGATATGGTGCGGATCCAGCGGATGCATTCGATGTCGTCGTACCCTCGCTGCCTGGATTCGGCTTTTCCGCGCGACCGGTTCGAAGTGGACCAGCACACGTAGATCGATTGTGGCGCCGGCTTATGACGGAGATGCTGGGTTATCGCCGCTTCGTCGCACACGGAGGCGATATAGGCGCCCGGGTGACCAGTGCACTGGGCCGGTTCCACGCCGATGTGGTGACCGCTATTCATATCGGATCGGTTGACCTCGAATGGCCGGAACCGTTGCCCGGAGAAGAGGAAATGTCGGATGCCGAGCGCGACTATCTCGGAAGAGTCAGACGCTGGGAAAAGGAGGAAGGGGCCTACGCCGAAATACAGGCGACGCGACCTCAGACCCTGAGCTATGGCCTGAACGATTCTCCGGTAGGATTGGCTGCATGGATAGTTGAAAAGTTCCGTGCATGGAGCGACTGCGCCGGCGATATCGAAAGCCGTTTTACCAAAGATGAATTACTGACCAATATTATGATTTATTGGATTTCTCAATCCATCGGATCCTCAGTTCGCAGGTACTTTGAACAAAGACATGATCCGTCTCCGAATCCGCTGAGGCCGGGGGAACGGATCGAGACGCCGGCCGGTATTGCGATGTTTCCCGGCGAGAAGGATCTCATTGTACCCAGGGAATGGGCCGAACGATGCTATCATATTACGAGATGGACCGAGATGGAAAGGGGAGGACATTTCCCCGCACTTGAGGAACCTGTTCTACTCGTCGAGGAGCTTAGAAATTTCTTTCGGGATTATCGATAATACTCATTATACCTCTCTCATCCGACACTGGAAAATTAGAAATATAACCTGAAGAATTTCATCTCATACGGCTTCATTTCCGTTCCGTGCTTTTCGAGGGGTCTGCCGGTCGCATCGACCGGAACGCAACGTAGGTCTTTCCCGGTCAGTTCATTACGGAGAGTTAAATGTACCGCGGTACCCCCGATCTCACGTACATGCAGTATCGAAGATTTCCCATTCTCATCGGGTATTGCACTGACGAGGAGCAGATTATCGGGCCAACCGGAAAGATATGAACCTTGAGCGATTTTATCACCGGATCCTCCGCCCGGAAGCACACGCGCGAGAAACGGTGTCCGGCCGCCCCAACCAAATCGTACGGCGTTTTGAGTATCGTTTCCCGGCCGGCTGGTTATACTATACGTCCAGAGATGGCCGCCATGCTGTTCAGCGTTGAAGTTTGTTACCCAATAATTATTCATCGGCCAGCCGTAGATGTGGCTCGAGCCGGGGAGAGCGCCTGCCTCGTATCGGCCGGTGTTTATTCCTCCGAATTGCATCAAGGGTATTTCGGGAGAGTTAAGTAAAATCTGTGCGCGCGCATTCGACAATCGCGCATAGTTTTGGACGGTATTCCAGTCGTTCGCCGATCCGGGGATCTGGTCGATGCCCGCTCTGATTTCGCCCCCTTGAACATCGAAGGACAGCTGCCCCCCCGCTAGTTGGAAGGGGAAGGCGATATATATCCCTTCCGGATCCGTTACCATTTTTTTCTCGATCCCGTATACCAGTTCAATTCTTTTGGCTGTGTTGAAGAGTCTGATCTCAAACTCATATCCGCCGTCGCGAATCGCCGCCCGGGTATCGCCCTTGAAGCGGATCGCATTCCATATCTCACCCGGAATATATCCATCGTACGCGACGTTCTGGAGAGGTTCTCGGTGATAATTGTCCAGTTTGAACGACTCCATCTGCGAGCGGTTGTCCAGAAGCTCATAAATGAACTCACCTAGCTTCCATTCCGCGGCCGGATCCACTAATTCCAGGTTCAATTCCTTATCGAATATACCGGAAACGGCTCCACGCTCGGTATCTATCGAGATTCTGTACCAGTCGTTTTCCAATACGTTCGTTTCCTTATTTTCCTTTACAGGAGGTTGAGCCGGCGTGTCGGGATCGATCTGGATCGAATATTTTTTAAAGCCGAAAGCGGGTATATCCTCCGCCCAGATGGCCCAATACGTACCGTCGGAATGGTGTTCAACAGGTTGTGCTTTCGCCCGGTTGCCGCCCCGATCGACGATGCTGAATGCCGTATATCGCGGTATAATCTGGTGATCTATATATGTGGTGAGTACGCCGCTTCGGTTCCAGTTGAGCGTGTTGTAGACGACGAGCGACGGATATTTCTCCTTCGTCACATAGCTCTGGAGAAGTCCCATCGCTTCCTCACCGACCATCTTGACTCTCCGGAGCGCTTCCCAGGCGTACGATTCCTTAATCGCTCTCTGCTCTTTCGTGTTCCTGTGAAATGGTTCGTTCACGCTGTTATGGTGTCCGACCGTATGTTCGGTGTAAAAGAGCATTGCGGAATTGATTGCATCGATCCTGTCGGAAATTTTTCCCGGCATTGAAGCTCCCTGTAGCGAAGCCATGGTCAGTCCGGCGGTGTGGGCAAGAAGGTCGCTCTGCGCCGTACGCAGCGCGGCAACTTCGCGTGCTGACGCGCCGAATCCGTCGGTCCACCAATCAGGCCATGCGCCGCGTATGACCATGAAATCATCTGCGTATCTTTCTTCCATCTCCACGAAGAAATCAGCGGCCGTCGACGTTCTCAGTTTTGGCCAAACATATTTTTCGTTCCATTGTCTTATCATATCGCTGGCCGAAGTCGACGGGGGAGAATTATCAGTAAGATATCCCGAGTGCTGGATGGAGATGAGATCATGTATGTACCCTTTGCCTTCGAGATCGCCGAGATAGGTGAGCAGCTCCTCTTCGAACCGCTTGAAATCGCCCGTATGTATTTTAAAAACAGTATTGCCCGTCATGTAATGTTCGCCGCGGTAGGCGAGCATTCTCTTTCCCGAGGGAGATTCCCAATGGAAGAGGGTTGGTTTGTCGAAGCAGATGAGCGCCCGGTGTCCATGCGTCCCCATGTTGAGATACCGTATGCCCATATCGTTATAGAATTCATTCAAACTCCAACCTATGCCGTTCACGTCGTTTTGCATCGCGGTACGAACCTCGATGCCGGCTTCTTTGATCCGTTTCAGCGGTTGGAGAGATGCGGCGAGCGTCTGCTCATCCGGCAGCTCGTTGAAATTAAAATACATACCGGTTATCTCGATCCTTCCCTCACGCACGCGACGTATCAGGCGTTCGATCTGATGGGCGGGCCGGCTTTTCAGAAATTCATCGACTGCCCATGATGCTTCACAAACCCATCGGAACCGGGCTTCGTCCGGATACTCATCGGTCAGGTCGCAATAGTCGAGTGCATAATCGATAAAGCGCAGGTGTTCAGCAAGAATTTCTGTCTGCGAACGGGTATATCCGATATCGGTGTGGGTGTGCTGAACGAAGTTGACTTTCCAATGTCGGACCGGACCGAGCTCAAGCTGCCCGAGCCATTCCTGCTCATTGATTTCGAGGCGGTAATCTACGGTGGCTTTTTCATTGTAGCCGGGAAGCTCCACATTGATATAGTTGTAACCGAATTCGACCCCGGTTTCCTTGACGAATTTTCCGTCGATGAAAATCCTCGCAGCGGAAGGCTTCCCGAAATGAAGAATGCCTGCAACTCCGAGTTGGTACTGGGTGCCGCCGCTCTCAATTATTGCAGGAAATGCTCTGAAATTCAGACCGCTCTCCATTCGGAATTTGAATGTCATATACCACGATGTTTTCCCGAAATTTCCGCCGACGGCTTTCAGATGCAACGTCTCGCCGGTCTTTGCCATCGACGAAGGGACGGTCAGGAACATAAAACCGAATCGGTCACCATGCTCATCGGTCAAATCCCGCTCGAACGATAGTGTAGCTCCGTTATCCGCTTTTAATGTCCATTGATCGGACCCGTCGGACCAGAAGGTGAATTTATAATCGCCGTTTACGATTAAATCGAAGCTCGCGTTCCCCGGCGCCGATCCGATACCAGCAAGCCAGACGAAAGTAACCGGCTTCTGATCCGGATTCGCGGGGACAGGCGCGGTTGCCCATTCAGTGGAAGAATTTCCGTCAGTTGCGCGGATGAGCATGCTCTCCCTGGCGAACGGAATGGAAGAGTGATAAGTGAAATCCGTTCCGGTGATTTTCCGGTCGAACCCGTTAACGAAAATGGTTCCGTCCGTGTGCATCTGCTGTGCAAAAACGCCGAGATACAGAAAAGGTTGAAGAATGGTCAGCATGAGAGTTTTCATATATACTGTTTTGAGTTTAAGAATGGCGAGGACGGTCTGGCGCCGGTTATGTCCGAATCAATAATAGTAAAAATTGTCTAAGTATGCCACTATCGCGTAGATTCTTCTGGATATGCTTAAAGTTCAACTGAATCTTTTAAAACGAGGTAGAGTAGCTTCGCCGTTACCGGCAACATCGCAGATAGAATTCTTTCTTACTGTCTTGTTCCAGACCTGGATTGGGCTAGAGGTATTACCAAAAAATATATCCGGCGTTCATCGTAATATTGGGGTGGATATTCAGCTTGTACCGATCAAATATCTGACAGAATTTGCATTATATATAAAAGTTAGATATTTTAAGCGTCAAGAAGACACTTTAATTCTCCCGGTCCATTTAGAAAGACCATTGGCATTCCAACCTACCTCGTGCACACGATCCCGGTGATATCGTTTTACAATCAGAAAGAAGGATGTACGGATTGACTGTACCTATGTCGTCTGAGGGAGACTTTACCTGATCTCGCAAAAAGGAAAAACAATGAAAACCATAGATATTGATAATTCCTCAACCGGCCGGATATCTAGGAGGAAATTTATTAATTCTCTCGGCGTTACCGCTGCCGGTCTTATTGTGGCACCTTATATCAAATCAGAAAATATCTTAGCCTACGGGCACTCCGATATTCCGTCTTTTGTATCCCAGGTAGCGTTGACCCGGGCGGATAACTACAATCGCGCCTTTGTGAAGGAGAGGGTTGCTCATCTTTTTGAATCGCTCGGTGGGATCGGAGATGTTGTGCGTCCGGGCGATAAGATCGCACTTAAAATAAACCTGACGGGCGGATCGGGTTCGGCCAACAGTTCGATGCACCAGGGAAGAAATATCACGGAGACGATGTGGACCCATCCCGAAGTCCTCAGAGCAGCGGGCGAACTGCTGATCGATCAGGGTATCAACGGAAACGATATCTACATCGTAGAAGCATTATGGGATGCTGCATCGTATAATAATTTCGGATATTTGGATGTACAGAATTCCTTGGGTGCATCGCTGGTAGATCTGAATAATGCAGCGCCGTACGCGAATTTTTTCGAGATGTCGGTCGGAGAACATAAATTTTTCTACGATTCGTTTACATGCAATAGAATTCTGGATGACGTCGATGTCTACATTTCAATCCCGAAGATGAAGCAACACTATGAAGCCGGAGTCACACATGCCATTAAAAATCAAGTCGGAATCGTGCCGATTCAATTTTACACCATGCCGACACAGAACGGGTACAGATCGAAACTTCATTACGAGGGGGGTAATATAAGGACACACCTGCCCCGCTCGATTTGCGACCTGTTCCTTGCACGGCCTGTAGACTTCGCGGTAATCGACGGAATACAAAATGCCATCGGCGGCGAAGGAATTTGGAATCCGACATTCATCCCCGCCGATTATCATGTCTTGATTGCCGGAAAAGATCCCGTAGCAACGGACAGCGTAGCATCCTATATGATGGGCAACGATCCCGAAGCGGATACGCTGCGCACTCCGGCAGGAGAGTATTCCGACAATTATCTCAAGATGCTCTGTGACCTGGAGATGGGCACAAATAAAATGAGCGAAATACAATTGGTCGGAGACGGCGCCGATCTTATCACCTCCGTGAGACCGCCCTTCGAGCCTGTTATTCCACAGAACATTCGGCTCTTCGACAACTTCCCGAATCCGTTTAATCCCTCGACGTCAATAAAATTTTATTTACCTGAGCAGCAATATGTAACCATAAAACTGTATTCGGTATCCGGTCAGGAGGTCGAGACGCTCGTTGACGGAGTCGTGCCCGCCGGACAACATGTGATCCAATGGATGGCGGGGGATATTGCCAGCGGAGTCTATATTTATGTTATGACCGCCGGCAATTTCATAGAATCGAAACGTATGGTATATCAGAAATGAAAAGAACACATCAAAAATATGTATACCGCCCGTGGATATTATTGGGTATTCCGATTCTATTTGTTGTAATGAGTGCTTCGGGACAGGAGAGGATGGACATCGTACACGGTAATTTAATTCAGTTTAACGATAACGGTGCATGGTGTTGGTATCAGGACGAGAGAGTGGCCATAGACACGCTGAGTAATAAACTGATACTCGGTTCGGCTGCGAGTCGTGAAGGTCTGGGAGGAAATCCGCGCGAGGGTGCGATCGAAGGAGTTATACACGACCTGGTGTATCACCGGTCAGGTCGATTTCATTTCAGAACAAGCCCATACGCCGACGATCATAATGTCCCGGCATTCTTGGTCAGACCGGATGGTCATTATCTCGCCATGTACGCGGACCACTACGATACGTTCAGCCGATATCGTTTACATGACGGCGTCGAATGGAGCGATGAGCTACGATTTATGTGGGCGGATATTCCCGTACCCGGCGGTTCAAACTTCTCGACCACCTATTCGAATCTGTTCTATCTCTCTGCCGAAGATAAAATGTACAATATCGTCAGAGCTCACGAACGAAGTCCGAATATCACGGTTTCCACAGATTATGGTGAATCCTGGCAATACGCGGGATTGCTCACAAAACCGGATGTGAATATCGGGTATGTGAACGGCTATTTCAAATACTGGAGTAACGGTACCGATCGGATCGACTTTATTGCTACCGAGGCGCATCCGAGGGATTATAATACCAGCATCTATCATGGCTATATTAAAGACGGGAAGACCTATAACAGCGAAGGCCAACTGATGGATGATGACATCTACAATCAAGATGCCCCGAACGTTGCGCAATTTACGCTCGTCATTCCCGCCGGTATCATTATAAACGGAAACGAGTTGACCCGCCTGTGGAATCATCACATAGTCCGGTATGACGATGGAATCATCGCCGTGCTGATTAAAGCGCGTGTGAACGATAATCCGGTTAATCCTTCGAACGATCCGGAGCACGTATTCCTGTATGTACGGTATAACGGTTCCGAATGGTCGTACTCGTATCTTGGCCGCGCAGGCAAGAAGCTCTACGGAAGCGAGCAGGACTATACCGGTCTCGGCTCCCTCGATCCGAACGATCCCGGAGTAGTATATATCTCGACACCCATCGATCCGCGCGACGAATCCGGCATGGGAGCACACGAAATTTTCAAAGGAGTTTCATACGATAACGGCGAGACCTGGGAATGGAATCCGGTCACCGAGAATTCGACCCGGGATAATCTGCGACCATTCGTACCATACTGGGACGAGCATAATACCGCACTGCTCTGGTGGCGCGGAACTTACTCTACCGCGCAGCGATTCGATGCGGCGGTTGTCGGGATAATCGATCGTTCGAACGAGTTCCGATCTCCGATGCAGTACATAGATGCGACGGCGGAAAACACAGCTCTTGCGGACGGATCGGAATTTACTTCTACGGGTCCTGCATCGGACCAGGGAGCTGTCGATAATCAATGGCATCTGCGGACGGGATTCGGTAACGGCAACTCGGTGTTCACTTCCTCCGAAATAAGCGGCGAGGATGCCCCCCAATTGAGAACTACAGTAACTCTTCCCGATTCAGGATTATACGATATCTGGGTGAATTTCTGGGCAAATCCCGCCCAGGATTGGCGTATCAATGCCGGTTTATCGGAAGATAGTATGCAGGTGTTCCGGCATATGGCATCGCAGCAGGTCGTGGATGGCGCTCATAGTCTGCCGATTGTCCTGACCGGGGAGGGAAATACATTCCTCTATCAGGCATATATCGGTCGTATTTATTCTCAGCGTGATGAAACTCATTATGTGTATATCGACGACCATGCAGTCGCTGCCGGTTCGACATCACTTTCGTCGGGCGGAATTGCACGAACATGGTATGACGGCGTAAGTTATGCGAGCGTCGACGAAACCGTTGTGCACGTTGCGAAAAATGAAATACCGACCGGGTATTTTCTGAGTCAGAATTTTCCTAATCCGTTTAATCCGTCCACGACCATCGAGTTTAAACTCGGATTTTCAGGAATCGTTCATCTACAGGTTTTCGATATTCAGGGAAGGCTTATTATGACTCTTCTCGATGGTGAACACCTTGAACAAGGTGTCCATCGTCTGGTATATAATGCGTCCGGCCTGGCAAGCGGTGTGTACTTCTATCGATCGACTGTATATACGCCGAATCGAGAAAAAATTGAATCCGTTAGACGAATGGTGTTTATAAGGTGAGACTTGGCGTTTAGTTTTGGTGTCTCGTATCGTTATTATAAAGACATGTATCCTAGTCGAAGATGATCCGACAACTCCATTTTAGAATATTCGCAAGCAAATCTATAAAAAATAAATTCCAAGAATCCAATATGTAACAATATCTGTTACCGACGCGTCATGCTCAGTGCACTATGCCTAATACGCCTTCACATTTTCAATAACCTCGAATTAATCGCCACTATCACCGTACTGAGCGACATCAACATCGCACCGACCGCTGGTACAAGAACGATCCCATAAGTATACAACACTCCTGCCGCAACGGGAATTGCTATTACATTATATCCCGTGGCCCAGACTAGATTTTGCACCATTTTACGATACGTAGCGCGCGCGAGTCCGAGTATTGAAGTAACATCAAGCGGGTTGCTGCGTACAAGCACAATATCTGCTGCGGCAACCGCCACGTCCGTTCCGGCGCCGATCGCAATACCGACGTCTGCCTGCGCAAGAGCAGGGGCGTCATTCACACCGTCGCCGACCATTGCGGTTATCAAGCCGCGGGATTGTATTTCTTTTACCTTCTCCGCTTTCTCGGGGGGGAGGACTTCCGCGAAGTAATCGTCGAGTCCCAGTTCTTTTGAAACATACGCCGCAACTTTCTTGTTGTCACCGGTCAGCATTATTGCCTGGATTCCCATCTCTTTCAGTCGTTTTATTGTTTGTTTCGATTCTTCGCGTATAATATCTGCAAGTGCGACTGCGCCTTTTACTTTATCGTCGATGATTACATATACGACCGTTTTCCCCTGCGACCCGAGCTCGTCAAGTTTTTCGTTTTCAATCGATAGATTAAGCTCTCTCAGATATCCGGGACTTGCAATTGTGATTTTCTTCCCGTTAACCTTTCCTTCCACACCTTTTCCTTTGATAGACTGAAAGTCTTTGACCTCCTCATACTTTTCCACTGCATTGGTGATCCCTTTTGCTATCGGATGTTCGGAACGGGATTCGACCGCGGCGGCGTATGAGAGCAATTCATTATCATCCATTTCGCCGTCGAGGATTACGGTATCGGTCACGCCGAATTTCCCCTGCGTGAGCGTTCCGGTTTTATCAAAGATAACAGCCTGGATATTTCGTGCGTGTTCGAATGCAGTACGATCTCTGATAAGAAGACCGTTTCGAGCTGAAATTGCAGTCGAGACAGCGACTACCAATGGTACTGCCAATCCCAATGCATGGGGACATGCCATAACCATCACCGTTACCATTCGTTCCATTGCATAAGCAAGATCGAATCCGATGATGGCAAACCAGACGATGAACGTTATCGTACCGCCGCCTAATGCGACGATCGTTAGCCAGAAAGCAGCCCTGTTGGCGAGATTCTGAGTTCGGGATTTGCTCGCCTGCGCTTCTTCTACAAGCTTCATTACCTGGGAGAGGTACGTGTCTTCACCTGTTTTGGTTACTTCTATGGTGATCGATCCCTCGGCATTTATCCCACCACCGATTACCTGATCACCTTCTCCTTTAGAAACGGGTACCGACTCACCCGTAAGCATTGATTCATCAATCGTAGTTGAACCTTCGACAATAGCTCCGTCAGACGGTATCTTTTCACCCGGTTTGATGATAAGCTTGTCGCCTCCTTTTATTTCTTCAATTGGAACTTCTTTTATACTTCCATCATTCATTAGTTTATGCGCTGTTGAAGGCATAAGTTTTGCTAGTTCTTCCAACGCTTTTGATGCGCCCATGACGGATTTCATCTCAATCCAGTGACCGAGAAGCATAATCGAAACCAGTGTTGAAAGCTCCCAGAAAAACGGTTCGCCTTCGAGTCCGAATACGGTAGCCGAACTGTATACGTACGCTGCTGTGATTGCCACGGCAACGAGTGTCATCATTCCCGGGAGGAGTTTCTTAACTTCATCGTACAATCCCTTCAGGAACGGCCAGCCGCAGTAGAAATAAACGAACGTCGCCAGAGCGAATACAACGAAGCCGTCTCCGGAAAACCGGAGAAATTCCCGTAATCCGATAAATTCCTGTATCATGGGGGAGAGGATAAGGAGGGGTATAGTTATCGCAAGTGCTATCCAGAATCGTTTTCTGAAATCCTCGACCATATGGGCATGATGATCGTGATGGTCATGGTCGCCGTGATCATCTTGTTTATGATGTTCGTGCTCTTCGTGATTGTGCTTCTCGTGCTCTTCATGCTTGTCGGACCCGTGTTCTTTATGCTGTGAATGCTCATGATGTTTATGATTCCTGTGTTCATCATGATCACTCATATCTTTTTCTGCATACTTATCCGGATCTGATTCAAATTCGAATTTACATTTCTCCGAGCAGAAATAATATGTTTTATTTTTAAACAGGGTGGTAAATTCGGTTGACTTCTCGTCAACTTCCATGCCGCAGACAGGATCGTATGTCATAGCGATTCCTCCTTTTTAGTGAAAATAGTTTAATCCTATGTTTTATTTTTCTTCTGGTATCGTCGTTGTATAGGAAATAACAGGATTCAAACTAATATGAATAAGATCAATATTTCTTCCGATCATGAGTCATTAGCGATGTCCTTTTCCGTGACTGCATCAGACACAATCGCAGTTTTCGTGCATACAATTTTTGTCAATCAATCGTGTTCGGTACTGTAAACGTGCAAGATAGTGGTTGAAACAAGACCGACCGGTATGATCCATTTTAGTAAATCACGGCGGGGGAGGATAGGTTTTTTTAGAACAATAAGAAGTAAAATGAGCGAAATCCCTCCGATGAGTGTCCGTATACCGGCAAAGCGGAAAGGGGGTGAATATTCCAGACCGGCTTTGATTGCAGTATAACAGGCGGCTGCCGCAAGTGTATATATCAGCATCAAACCGAAAACTGTATATAATGAGAGCGGCCGATATATAAGAAATAATTCAGTTTGAATGTGTTCTCGTTTTTGAGACGTATCAGGAATATTCTGTTTCAAAAATGAACTATCCTCATAAATAGAATAATCAACATTCCGAACAATGCACCTAAATATAGCAGACAAATAAATTTCCAATTATCTATATATCTGGAAAATTGTATAAAATTTTCAGGTATCAGCTAATTAATTGATACGATGTTTGCATTAGTAGGGTATCATAGGACAACTATCCTATAGCTGGAGTAGGTCATTATATTAGTGGTGATGTTCATCTTCACTCTTTTCTTCATTAGATAATACATGTCTTAAAAAGATGCGTTCCCCTATGAAAGTAAGGGTGATAAATAAGATAGCAAGAACAACGATTAATATGTCTGTCGTAGCTTTTAGCCAGAGGAAAACACTTAGAACGACCACATCCAATATAATTGCTGCAATAATTATAGAAGCTTTTGCTTTAATTTCTTTTCGAATACGCCTTAAGACACCCCATTGAAACAAAATGTCCATAAACAGATAAAATATGGCTCCAAGGGAGGCAATTCTGGTTAAATCAAAGAATATTGTTAGAATTATGGCGATGGCGATAAGGTATACAAGCATATGCCTTTGCACATTTCCTTGCATCCCCAAATGGCTATGAGGAACTAATTTCATATCTGTCAACATGGCTGTCATGCGTGAAACAGCAAATACACTACCAATACACACTGTAATAGTTGCAAGAATCGCAATCCCCACTGTAAACCATAGACCATATACAC
>CAZBUK010000018.1:47927-55848 GCA_964495085.1 uncultured Ignavibacteriales bacterium | reverse complement strand
TCTCCGCTTTTTGGCGGAGAGGGGGTTGGGGGAGAGGCTACTCAACCATACTTCATCTTCTCCCGATTTTCCGTATATTGCCATATCCATTTTCAAACCAGGTGGGGGGATATCACGTAGCCGGTATTTTTCCTCCGCCTGATCCGATTCAGAAATTTCTCCAGAGATTGTATTATGAAACTATTGCTATCGATTCTCCTGATGTTCATATCATCATCATTCGCACAATCAACGGCGAGAATACATGTGATTCCATATCCGCAGGGAGTGTCATTTACCAACACGCCGTTCGTTATCGGCGGGGAGACAAAAATCGTCGTCGGAAAGGGGGGCGAAGCGCAGGAGCATTTTGCAGCCGGCGAGCTGAAACGCTACCTCTCGGAAAATTTCCAATTGTCGCTCTCCATTGTCGACGAACGGGAAAATCTCACTGAGAACGTCATCTTCATCGGACTCCTCGAAAAGAGTCCCAGGGCAGGCGTCTATGCGGGTGCGAGACCGGCGGTCATGCTGGGAGACGAGGGCTATTTCCTCGACGTCACGGCGAAAGGCGTCTATATAACCGGAAGAAGCTCGCCGGGATTGTACTACGGGGTCATGACGTTGCTGCAGCTCCTCGAACCGGAAAACGGCGGTGCGGCGGTGCCCGGTCTTTCCATCACCGACTATCCCTCCTTCAAGCTGCGGGGAATCAGCGACGACATCAGCCGCGGGCAGGTTTCCACGCTCGACGACTTCAAGCATATCGTCCGGCGGCTCGCATTTTACAAACAGAATGTCTATATGCCGTACCTCGAAGATATGTACAGATTCGAATCGCACCCGCTCGTCGGCGCCAACCGGGGTGCGCTGACGAGAGAGCAGGTTGCCGAGCTTGACGCTTTCGCGCGCGATCACCATGTCGAAATCATACCGATATTCCAGACACTCGGGCATATGGAGAATATGCTGCTCAAGCCCGAGTACGTCGAATACGCGGAATTCCCCGGCGCAGGTTGTCTGAATGTCACCGACGAGAGGATTTACACGCTGCTCGGGGAGATGCTGCGTGAGATCGTGCCCGCGTTCAGCTCGAAATATTTCCATATGGCGGCTGATGAATCCTGGGACGTCGGCAGAGGAGCCAGCAGGGAACTCGTCGAACGGGAGGGAATCGAAAAAGTACATGCAGATCATTTTATCCGCGTATACAAGATGATCACGGAGATGGGAAAAGAGGTGATAATGTACGGCGACATCGCGACGGGATTGGGGACCGCGGTGCCGGGCTTTCCCGAAGTCCTGGAATATCTTCCGAAGGATATTTCGATGGTATATTGGGACTACCGCCCCCTGGCGGACTTCACCGATAAGGCGAATATCTTCCACAAAACGAATACGCCGTTCATCGTTTCGCCGGGAGTGTGGAACTGGCACCGCATCTATCCCGATAATATTTCCGCTCCGATCAACATCCGCGGCATGGCGGAGACGGGAAAGAGGGTCGGCGCATTCGGTCTGATCAACTCGGGCTGGGGAGACTTCGGCGGCGAGACCTACCGCGAACTCAACTGGTACGGATACGTCTATGGAGCCGAATGCGCCTGGTCGACCTCGCACACCGACCTGTCCGATTTTCACGACAGATACATGAGGAATTTTCACGGGACTGACGACCCGCGTCTGCACGCACTCTATTCGATACTTGCCAATCTCGGCAACAAGTATACGAACGACGACCTCTTCCGCCATCCGTTGATTCCTCCTGCAAGCGCGGGATCGTGGAACCCGGGCACGGGATTCCTGCAGAATTTCAATCAGGTGAAGACCGAAATCGGCATAGCCCGGAATCTCATCGACGGATTGCTGAATGACGATGCCGTACAGAGAAATAAACGGCATCTGGACTATCTCGCCTTTGCGGTGCGAAAAGGGGAACTGTTTGTGAAGAAGGCGGAGTACGGTCGGCATATCGCTCTGATCACGTCTGAAGCCGCTCAGCGGCGCATCGCACCGGAGGAGAAGGAGCGGATGACGGAAATGTGCAGCGAGATGACGGCGGACTTTGAGACCCTGAAAAGCGTTTATAGCGAACTATGGAAGCGCACGAATCTCGAAGCAAACCTGAATAACATTCTTGTATCGTATTACGACAGGCAAATCTCGTACTGGATGGAAGTAAATAATTACATTGCACGGGATTCGTTTCCTATAGAATCGTATAGTCCGAGCAAATTTATCTATCACCCGGATGCCCGGCCGTATGAGAGCGGTCAGCACCGCGAGCCGCATGTTTATTTCAGGAAAACGTTCGGCATTGAAGATCCGTCGCGACTCGAGAGCGCACTGGTGCAGACGGTGGGGGATACGCGTTTAAAAATATATCTCAACGGGAGCGAGGTCGGAGAGTCGTACGCCAAACGGACGCTTTCGCAGATCGTCCAGATGCAGCGGACCCGGTTCTGGGATATACGGGAGTTTCTCATCGCGGGAGAAAATGTAATCGCCGTCGAGGTGATGAACTATGAGCGCGCCGGATCGGCGGGGGTGAACTGGTATTCGGAGTTGACGTATTCCGACGGCATGACGGAGAGAGTTCTTTCCGACAGCACCTGGAAAGTTTCCGGTGTGTTACATGAGAGGTGGCAGATGCCCGGATTCGATGATTCCGGCTGGGAGCAGTCGAAAATCGTTGATGAGCGCGTGCCGCTGATCGACAAGCCCAATTTCCGTCACGGACGCCGATCTATGGTACTCGACAGAGTTTGGACGGCGATGCTGTTTGATTGATTTTTTCGATGTGACAAGAGTATGTTTGGATGGAAGGCACGAAATATGAAGCGCAAAATTCGAAGCTCGAAATCCGAAATACGGTTACATCCTGAATTCCGAGATTGATTACCGGAAATCCTGGACCCTGGACTTTAATCGTTGAACTTTAAACCCAAAATAAATAGGGATTGTCTCATATGCTAAAACTCATATTATTATTCGCGACGGCGATTGTAATAATTGCCGGATGCAGCCGAAAGGCTAATGACGTGCGGGAGGATGCCCGTTCGTCGGAACCCGGAGTACAGACGGCACCTCAACAAGCGAACGGGCAGCGTGAAGGATCGATAGAACTTACCCGCGTCGGTGAACGTGAATTGCCTGCTCCTGTACGGTCCTGGGTAGCATCTATGCTTCAGTTCGATGCGACCCCGTATGTCGGAGAATACATCCATGAGGGTAAACGCTATCTGCTCGCCGCGCGCGGAAGGAAAAACACCGGCGGTTACGATGTCAGGTTCGCAGGCGCGTGGGTGGAAGACGCCTCGATAAAAATATTGATCAGGTTTACCCGTCCGCCAGCGGATGCGATGGTCACCCAGGTGATCACCTATCCTTTCGATATAGCCGTCATCGGAGATACGGTCCGCACGATCGGATTTGTCGCCGAAGGGAACGATGCCCCGGCTCAATTCTACCCGCTTGTGGGAGTCGATCGTGTGAAACGGATAACCGCACAATCCGAGCGTATTAAAATCTTCTCGCCCGCTCCGGGCGATACGGTATCCCGTAATGTAAAAATAACGGGCGCGGCATTGGTATTTGAGGGAACGGTGAATTACCGTTTCCGCGACGGAGCCGGGAACGAGATCGGCAGCGGCCATACAACCGCGGCGACCGGCATGGGGTGGGGATACTACGGAATCGACTTCCGTATCCCCGATCGGATTCCAACCGGCGCCGATATCTCCGTCGAGCTTTATTATATAGATGCGGAACGGGGCGATGAACGGGATCATGTCGGCTTGCAACTGAAAATCGAAAGTTAAATTCCGGCGTGCTGCCGGATAGCTATTCACCGAATTGCTTCCGAAGGACGGACTTTTTTCTTACAGCGATTTTTAGTATCTTCCTCCTCGTTGCATCGGTTCCCGCTGATAAGTCGTTGTCAGTTTTCGACACCGACGGATGACCGCTCCGTCAATCCGAACGGATTCGAGGTCCGACTGTTTCAGTGAGAACGAATCAGACATCACTACAACACTCCTCAATACAGTTTCGCCGATCCGCGTACAAGCCAAGATCGCGACGAATTGAAGGCTATTTTTCTGAAGACATGATCAGGATTGTGACCCTGTTGCTCAATTACTCGCCGGCTGAACCGAAACGTTCGACCTCCACGACTATGACTGAAGAAGTCCCCGTCACCCCATCCTGTGGTTATTGAAACCTGCAAGGAATACTATGACGATCGATTACAAACTGACACCCGTAGAAGAAGCGGCGCTGTCCGCATCCCCCTTTAAATTGAGATACGATCCGACGGAAAAAATTGCCACGCTCGTCGTCGACAACTTCCCCGTGCTCGGGAAATTGACGGCGCTGCGGTTCATCGAGTGGGTGCAGGCGAATAAGGGCGGAGTGATCTCCCTTCCCACCGGTAAGACGCCGGAGCATTTCATAAAATGGGTCGATCGCATCCTTTCAACGTGGGAGGAGCCGGATACGGTGAAGCTCCTCGAGGAATACAGCGTCGATCCCGGGACGCGTCCCGACATGAAGAGCCTTCATTTCGTTCAGATAGACGAGTTCTATCCCATAAATCCATGGCAACACAACAGCTTTTACTTCTATGTAAACAAATACTATATAGACGGCTTCGATCTCGATCCGAAGAAAGCCCTCTTGATGGATTGCTCCAGGATCGGGCTGGTCGAAGGGCAGAGCATTATTTCGGTGTGGCCGGAAAGCGAGGTTGATCTCAGTTTAAGATATCGCTCGGGAAAAAACGATTTGGAGCTGAAACAGAAGGAGGCGCTGGAGCATATCGATCAGTGGTGCCAGGAATACGAGGGAGCCGTCAGGAAACTCGGCGGGATCGGATTTTTTCTGGGAGGCATCGGTCCGGACGGACACATCGGTTTCAACGTCCGGGGATCGGATCACCACAGCACCACGCGGTTGACCGAGACCAATTACGAGACGCAGGCCTCGGCTGCGACCGATCTCGGCGGCATCGAGATCTCCCGGAAGCGGTTGGTCATTACCATCGGACTCGAAACGATCACCTATAACAAGAACTGCGCGGCGATCATTATCGCGGCGGGAGAGGCGAAGGCGGAGATTTTAAAATCCGCCATCCAGAACGAAAAGCACATTCTCTTTCCCGGTTCCGCTCTGCAGGGTCTGCCGTATGCACGTTTCTATATAACGAGGGGAGCGGCAAAACTCCTCACCGAGCGGCAGCTTCACATCCTTTCCCGGGAGAAAGCGATTACGGACGAACAGGTGGAGCGGTGCTTTATTGATTTCTCCGTAGCAAAGAGGAAACGGCTGCTGGATCTGACTGCGAAGGAGTTAAAGGAGAATCCTGCGACCGCGATCGTACTCGAGAAACGGCCGGAGGACAGCGCGACGCTCGCGAAGCTGGTGCACGATAATCTTGTGAAGAGAATCGAACGGGGCTCGACCTCGCTGCGGGATACGCGCTTCCTGCATACCGAGCCTCATCACGACGATCTCATGCTCGGCTATCTTGCCGGCATCGTGCGTCATACGAGAGACGCAAGCAACACGCACTACTTCGCATGCCTGACGAGCGGATTCACCGCGGTGACGAACGATTTCATGAAACGCAACCTTGCGTATGTCATCAGGTTCATCGATACGAAGGAATTCGCAACGTTGTTTGACGAAGAGTACTTCGACGCGGATAACCAGAACGGCCGCAACCGCGACGTCTGGCAGTACCTCGATGGTATTGCATCGGGGAATCAGTATGTGCAGGATGAGGGCATGGCACGCAGGATGCTCAGGAATCTGATGATCGTCTTCAGCGAGAAGGATATAACGCGCATCAAGGACCGCATCACCGAGCTGATGCACTACTTCGATACGCAGTACCCGGGCAAGAAGGATCCCGAACACATACAGCAGCTCAAGGGCATGTGCCGCGAATGGGAAGCGGAATGTCTCTGGGGATACTTCGGCTGGAATACGTCGAACGTGCTTCACCTCAGACTCGGTTTTTATACGGGAGAGATCTTCACCGAGGAGCCGACCGTCGAGCGGGATGTCATGCCGGTGATGAAGCTGCTCGAGAAGACTAAGCCGGACATCGTGAGCGTGGCGCTCGATCCCGAAGGGAGCGGTCCGGATACGCACTACAAGGTGCTCCAGGCGACCACCGAGGCGCTTTCCCGGTATGAACAGAAAACGGGACGCTCCGATATCAAAGTATGGGGTTACCGCAACGTGTGGTACAGATTCCATCCGAGCGAGGCGAACATCTATTTTCCCGTTTCCCTCAATATGTTCGCGGTGATGCAGAATGCCTTCATGAATACGTTCATATCGCAGAAGGATGCCTCCTTCCCGAGCTATGAGCACGACGGTCCGTTCTCAGAACTGGCGCAGAAAATACAGGTGGACCAGTATCAGAAGCTCAAGATCTGTCTCGGACGTGAATGGTTCTACGATCACCCGAGCGCCCTCATACGCGCGACAAGAGGGTTCGTGTTCCTGAAAGAACTCGACCTCGCCGAGTTCTACCAGAGCAGCAGGAAGCTGAAGCATCTGCTCGAGAACAGATAGTCACCGGGACGGGGAACATCGCAAGATCCCGTATCGCGTGACTTCCAGTATCCTGAAGAGTTGATCCAACCGCCCGATGAAAAAACTCCGGGCCATACAATACGGGGAAAAGAGTTCATGAATCCACGCGATCGCATACAAAGCGCGATGCACCTCGGCACACCGGACCGGGTGCCGGTCATGTGCCAGCTCTCCATCGGCCATTACTTCCTCCGGTCAGGGGTCCCGCCGTTCGACATCTGGTACACCTCGGAGGGATTCGCCAGCGCCCTGCTCAAACTCCGTGAACGGTATTCATTCGACGGGATCCTGATAAATCTCCCGGGCCGGGAGCCGGGCATCGAGAAGTTTATCGATCGTCTCGAACAGAAGGGGAGTGAAACCGTAGTACATTGGAAGAACGGCGGCAGATCGGTGGTACCTCCGGACGACCTCCCGCAATATAAGCATTCCATGCACACAGCGGACATCCCGTCCTTTTCCGAAATCGATCCCGACCGTCTTTATTATGTCGAGCCATATGATATTACCAGCGTATCATATCCGTACCGATGGGGATTCGAGGAGGAGACGAGGCCGTACGACGACTTCTTCCCGGAATATCATATCGATACCATTCTCCGGGTTATAGAAATCGCGGGAGGGAAGTATTCGGTGCACTCGGAGATATTTTCTCCCTGGACGCAGATAATGGAGCTGATCGGTTATGAGAACGGTCTGATGGCGATTTTCGACGATCCGTTGAAGCTCAAGGCATGCCTCGACCGGCTCTCCGATGGAGCGATAGATCTGGGAAGACGGCAGGCGGCATGCGGGGTTGACGCGGTGCTAATTTCATCGGCATTTGCGGGAGGGGGATTTATCTCGAGAAAACAGTATTCCGAATTCGTGCTCCCATTCGAGAAAAAAGTAATTGACGGAATCAAGGAGAAAAATGCGGTACCGGTGTATACACATACCTGCGGCAGCATCGGCGATCGTCTGGACCTCATGCTCGAAACCGGCACGAACGGAATCGACACGCTCGATCCGCCCCCTCTCGGGAACGTGGATCTCGCCGATGCAAAAAGAATCCTCCGGGGTAAAGTTTTTATCAAGGGAAATATTGATCCCGTCAATGTTCTCTTCAAAGGGACTCTTGAGACGGTCCGGCAGGACGTCATCGACCGGATCTCGGTCGGTGGCAAAGGCGGCGGATACATACTGAGCACGGCATGTTCGGTCTCCCCGCATACCCCTCCGGAACATATTACGCTGCTGGCGGAATTGGCGGAGAGGTATGGAGGGACGGCAGGAGACAGGAGTCAGGAGGCATAAGTCAGATGTCAGATGTTAGAAATCAGAAGTCAGAAGTCGG
>CAZBUK010000018.1:0-47827 GCA_964495085.1 uncultured Ignavibacteriales bacterium | reverse complement strand
CAGAGGTCTATGGGGGTCAAATACTTTTTAATACATGAAGAGATCAATATGAAAAGCTTAATCTACATTATTATAGGTGTTGTATGGCTTTGTTCCTGTTCGACCGATCGGGCGGTGCAGACCGATGCGCCGCATATCATTACGGTGGAGGATTGGGGCGGAATAGGGTATGAAGGGGAATACAGAACTCATACCATCGAACGGATCACGCTGCATCACAGCGGCGAAGATTTTTTAAGGGACAAGGATCCCGGGGAGACGCTTCGGAATCTGCAGAGCTGGTCGCGGAGCGACAGAAACTGGATCGACATTCCCTACCATTATCTGATCGATCTGGACGGGAATATCTATGAGGGCCGTGATATCCGTTATCCCGGCGATACGAATACGAATTACGATCCGACCGGACATGGACTGATCTGTCTGCTCGGGAATTACGAGATCGCCGAGCCCAATGAAAAACAGCTGAATGCGATCATAGAAATGATGGCGATGCTCTGCAGAGAATATAATGTCGACGCGGCGACGATCAAGAGTCACCGGGATTATGTGGACTATACGGTTTGTCCGGGCGAGAATTTGTACTCGTATCTCAGCAGCGGATATCTGATCGAATCGGTGAGCGACAGGTTGAAAGTAGTACGACAATATTAAATGATATGTAAGGGTATTACATTGAGACGCCCCTCGGTTCTTGAAAGGCCTCTCTTAACCCGCGCATAAATGCGCGGGCAATTGAGCGAATCTTTCATTTTGTCTCTATCCCTCTCGCAGCCTCACCCACATCCCCCTCTCCGCGATGAGAGGGGGCGAAGGGGGTGAGGTTATAAATAGCATCGAAGTTTCATCAAAACGCCCCATGTTGTTAACTTTTAATTCCTCAACCCATCCCATTATTCTTATAAAGAAGCGGATTCAATTCGCTCGCCGCGATTTCACCCGGTTTCTGGCCGGGGTGGAACACCTCCATATCGACTTTCCTGTGTTCGTTATCGGGCTCCATTATTTTCGTTCCGTCGGCGAAGTAGATAATTGTAATCACTTCGCGGCGGAGATTGCTGGAATTTCCATGTGCCGAGTGAATGGTTACTCCCGAATGGAATGTGGCGTCTCCGGCGTTCAGGCGGTACGATTGGACGGGGTATCCCTTTGAATTGATAATGTTCTCGTAATGTACATGGGTAGCGTCGGAAATTGGCCGGTCGTTGGCAAGACCGCCGCGGTGCGAACCGCTCGCGAAACTCATCGTTCCCATCTCCTCGGATACATCCACAAGCGGCATCCACATCGTGATTGTATTGACGGTATCGAGCGCCCAGTAATAATGATCCTGATGCCAGGGCGTCGGTTTCCCGCCCGGCTCTTTGATCAGCGCCTGATCATGATACAGGCGAACGCCGTCCACTCCCATCAGGTCCGCGGCGATTTTTGCGAAGCGGCGGGCGAGTATAAAGCTTCGGAGTTCATCATTGATCCTCCATACATTGCTCACCTGGGTGAAGAACGAACTGTAATCGTCTGTACGTCCCTGGCTGTCGCGCTTCGCGACGACTGCTTCTATCGCCGAAAGCAGTTGTGGACGGATGAAACCGATTACGTCCTGAGACGCGACTGCAGGCAGCTGGATATGGCCGTTCTCGCGATAGGTCAGTATTTGTCCCGAGCTGAGCAGATAATCTGCGGAAAGTTCGTGAGGTATTTTAGTCATAAAACTATCTCCCGTTTGATTCATGAAATCGAAAATTAAGATATCCGATGTATATTAGCAAGATTGAAATAAGATTTTTTTTATCATACTTTGTCGGATAGATTCCGGAGGTCTCAAGTTCGCTCACAGAAATAATTCGCGGTTGCACCGATGATCACCCGACGTTCCTTTCTGAAGCAATCTCTTGCCGGTTCCGCGTATGTAATTCTGGCGGGACCGCTTGCACGGGGCGGAGGGGATGAGGTAATTTTTATTCACATCTCCGATACACATAACGGCAATCCCGAGAGCGCGGCTAGCCTTCGGTTTGTGCTGAACGATATCCGGATGCAGTTTCCCGATGCGGCGTTCGTAGCAGCAACGGGAGACATAACCGAACACGGATGGGAGGAGGAGCTGGAGGAAAACCTGGAGATCATGGAGGAATCGAAGCTCAGGTATTACAATGTGATGGGGAATCATGATTCCCGGTGGAGCCGGACCGGTCGTGGGGCCTTCCGGGAAGCGTACGGCGATACACATTGGGCAATACACACCGGATTCGCTTCAATCTTCCTGATCGATTCTTCGGTTCTGCTCGAACAGTACGGTTATCTCGATCCCTTCGAACTCGCCTGGCTCGAGGATGAACTCAAAATATTGCAGGGCCGTCCCGCATGCATCGGATTTCATCATCCCCCCTGTGAATCGAATCAGTTTATCGGCTCGGAGAGAAGTCTGTTCGAGATCGTTTCACGTCATAATATACCGCTCATCATGGCGGGACATATTCATTCGCTGAGGTCGAGGCTGGTAAACGGTACCTATGTCATCACGGGAGGCGCAACGCACCCGCCCGGACGCGGATATAACATCTTCCGTCTTTCGGATGAAGGAATCTCTTATGCAACCCGGAATCCGGTTGAAGATGTCACCAACCGGAGGTTTATGATCTCCTATCAGCGCGAGGTACGCGGTGCCTCATCGTCCGGCGAAAATGTACTCTCCGATATCTCATACCGCGACGGCAGTCTGCAGATCGGGATTCCGACGGGATTTACCGAGAAACCGCACGATGTGAGACTCAACGGAGTCGCCGCACAAACACGGCGGGAGGCCGGAAAAATTTTCATCGATACCGATCTCCGGGAGGGAAACCATGAAGTAATGCTGGTATCGCCCTCGGAAGCCGACCGGGAACAGATCCGGCTGTGGGGAGAAGCCGGTGTGCCTGTAACGCGAACGAACCTGAAGTGGATGGCGAGACTCCCGGCCGGGATTCAGTGCGGACACGCATTTCATGACGGTCTGGTTATCACCGGCTGCAACAACGGATACCTGTACGGCATCGACCGGTCCGGCGGAAAGAAAGTATGGGAGCACAAAGCGTCGGAATATGAAATTCTCTCATCGCCGGTCATATACGACGGTCAGATGTATCTGGGAACCATCGACGGATGCATCGGGTGTATGAATCCGTTCGATGGAAACATCATCTGGAATACACGCGTCGACGGATCGGTGATCGCTGCCCCGATGATCGCCGGCGATATGCTCATCGTAGGAACAGGGGAGGGAACCCTGTACGCAGTCTCGCTCTCCACGGGGGAAGTACGGTGGAAGTTCCAGACCGGCAACCTGATAAAGGCCACGCCGGCATTCGACGGCGAACGATTATTGTTCGGTTCATGGGACGGATATTTTTATTGCATAGATGCGGATGACGGGAGGGAGCTGTGGCGTCAATACATCAATGTGCCGCACTTCGCACCTGCGACCTCGAACCCGAAGATACACGAGGGGAACATATATTTTGTCTCGCACGATTACCGGATACATTGTCTGGATTCCGGCGACGGCAGTGTCATCTGGCAGTTCCCGGGTGCGAGAGTAGAGTACGACTATCTGAGTCCGATAATCGAGCGGTGTAAACCGAGTTATTCCTCCGCGGTATTTCTGGGTGATTCGGTATATTTCTGCAGTCTGACGGGACATGTAGTCGGATTTCACAAATTAACCGGAGAGCAGACATTCGAGTATGAACTCGATGCTCCCGTATTCGATTCGTTTCCGGCGCTGCATGGAACTACAATGTATTTCGGTACGATACGCGGATCGGTCTGTGCGCTCGATCTGCGAGCGCAAGCGATGCAATGGTCGTACAGTTTCGGGTATGAATATATTTTCTCGCCTCCTGCCCTCGCAAACGATGAGCTTGCGATCGGAACGCTCGGAGGGAATCTGGGATTATTTGGGATTCGACCGCTATGAATAAATTCATTCTGTATGTCTTTACTCTGATCTGCCTCTCTTTCGGAATCCTTCGCGAAAGCGGTGCCCAGGAATCTTCCCCGGCTGTGCCGTTCTTCCTCAATGTGGTGCTCCCCGATGCCGACACGCTCAGATACTCGTCGGGTAGATACAGAATCGCGGCGAGCACGTCTCCTGATGCGCAGGCGTTCATTAACGGAATACAGGCGAGAGTGTATCCGACCGGCGCATTCGTCGGGTTGGTCGAAATCAAGCAGGGTGAAAATAACGTTTCGTTGTCAGCGGTGAGCAGCTCGGGCGATACGCTCCGGAGAGAATTCGTGGTGATCCGTCCCGATCCGCCGCAATCCTCTCCATCCGATGCGCTTGTTATAGAGCGTACGATGATGGAGCCTTCTTCCGACGTCTGGCTGAATACAGGGGATATTCTCGAGGTAAGATTCAAAGGGAGTCCCGGTTACGAGGCGACGTTTACCATTCCGGGTATATTATCCGGAGAACCGATGCGTGAACTCACGCCCGCGGAAGCCGGTGGATTGCGCGGCGTATATATCGGCAGATATCAGGTAAAAGAAGATGATGAGACCAGGGATGTTCAGATCGAATATAAGCTGCGGAAAAGTTTCTGGTCGAGCGAGCATGCAACTTCGCAAGCGCGCGTATGGCTGATTCCGAAAAACTTTCCCCGCGTCGGAGAGATCAGAGGCGAACGCCGGTATATTAATGCAGGACTCGGTACCGACCGGCTCGGCGGGGCGCGGCTCCAATACATAGACGCCGGGACGAAGGTAGTCATCACCGGGAGGAAGGGAGATCAATACCGGGTGCGTTTCTCAGAGACCATGACGGTATGGATACCGGTGCAGTTCATAGCGCTCCTTCCGGAGGAAACACCTCTCCCCAGGTCGTTGACCGGATCCGTTCTGGTAACCGGAACGCGAACCACCGATTTTGTAACGCTCGGACTTGATGAACGGCTCCCGTACCTCAGCCGCCAACTCGTCAATCCTCCGCGGATCGAGGTTGACGTGTTCGGAGCGACATCCAATACGAACTGGATAACCCATCACCGTGTGGCGGAAGGAATTCAAACGGTATCATGGCAACAGGTGGGTGAAGATCACTTTCGTTTAATTATTCATCTTGCGAACGACTTTCATTGGGGATTTCGTGTAGGCTACGGAGCGGGGAACAGTTTACGAATCCACGTCCGGAGACCTCCCACCATATCTTCGCCCGACAATCCGCTCGAGGGAATTTCGATTCTCGTCGATGCCGGGCACGGGGGAACCAATGTCGGTGCACTCGGCGCCACAGGTGCGGTTGAAAAAGAAATTACTCTTGCGACATCGCTTGAGCTCCGGGACATCCTCGTATCCCGGGGAGCTCAGGTATCGATGACCAGAGAATCCGATGCCGATCTTTCAATGGCGGACCGATCGGGAATGGCACTACAAATCAATCCTGTCTTTCTGGTGAGCATACATGCGAATTCGATCGGTCTGAGCTCCAATCCGATGCAGATTTACGGAACAAGCACCTATTACAAGCATATCGGATATCAGCCATTGGCAAACCTGATGTATGATAAGATGCTCGAACTGGGGCTCGGTGAATTCGGAATCGTCGGAAGTTTCAATTTTACCCTGAATAGTTTCACCGAATTTCCGAACGTGCTGGTGGAGATCGCATTTATGTCGCATCCCGAGGATGAAATGCTTCTGTTGAATCCCTTATTCCGGCGCCAAACGGCGGAAAAAATCGCAGATGGGCTTGAGGAATATTTGAGGAAGACCGTATCTATGGTAATAGAAACGGAGGATGAGGAGAAGACAGAAAATGCAGAGTAGTATTGACAATACTACAAATATTTTCTACATTTTGGGTAAGTAAGTTAACAAAACAAACTTCATAAATTTGTCTCAACCGTTCTTGCTATACTTTAAGAGCGGCCATTAAACAGAGCAAGCTTTTCTTTCCTATCTTACGAACCTTGTAACACCGGATACGGTGGAATAAATGAGCTGCAATACAATCCCCGGAATGCAGTCGGCACTCAGCAAAGTAACTTCTCATCCTTACTTAATACATGCTTCCGAATGAAACTTATCCTAAAGATTATCCATATGAACATTGATCTTACGATTAAGAGGAGTATTTCTATGCGGGCACTTAAGGTTATTACCGTACTGCTTGCAATCTTGTCCGTCTCCGGAACTCTGTTCGCTCAGACCGGCAAGATCGACGGCACAATCACGGATGCCTCGACGGGACAAAATCTTGTCGGAGTCAATGTGATCATCGAGGGATCGACGATGGGTGCCGCGACGAACCTGGACGGATACTACGCGATTCTGAATATTCCTCCGGGTATGCACTCGCTGCGCATCTCGATGATCGGATACGATCCGGTCATCGTCAGAGAAGTTCACGTGAGTATCAACCAGACGACAACTATCGATGCGGAACTCAGGGAGACTGCGCTCGAGCTCGAGGAGGTCGTCATATTTGCCGAACGTCCGATCGTACAGCGAGATGTCTCGGGCAGCACGGCGAATATCACTGCGCAGGAAATCCAGAACCTTCCGGTGGTGAGCATTTCAAGCGTCGTCAGTCTGCAGGCTGGCATCCAGGGATTGAGCTTTCGCGGATCGAGTATTGAAAACGATCCAGTCGCGTATATGGTGAACGGATTCACGCTTCGCGACGAGCGCGACAACACTCCGTATACCAGCATCAGCTATACCTCCGTCCAGGAGATTCAGATACAGACAGGCGGATTCAGCGCGGAATACGGCAACGTCCGCTCCGGTGTCGTCAACGTCATTACCCGCGAAGGGAGCCGGAGTAATTACACGGTTGATATTCTCTCAAGATACCGCCCCCCTGCACCGAAACATTTCGGAGCGCACGCAAACGATCTCAACTCATACTGGATACGTCCATATGTCGATCCAACGGTGGCATGGACGGGGACTGCGGCGGGGGGATGGGATACATGGACTCAACGCCAGTATCCTGAATTCGAAGGATGGATTGCAATTTCGGATCAGACGCTTCAGGACGGAAACCCTGCGACGGATCTTACGCCGGAAGCCGCACAGCAGCTCTTTCTCTGGCAGCACCGAAAACCTTTGAAGATCGTTCGTCCGGATTATGATCTCGACGTGAGTGTCGGCGGACCGCTCCCCGGTATCAGCGAACGACTCGGCAATGCTCGCTTCTTCGCATCCTACCGGGAAACCGAGCAGATGTATCTTATTCCGCTCCACACCGACAGTTATAAGGATTACAGCGGTCAGATAAAGATCACTTCGGATATCGGGACGGGTATGAAGCTCATGGTGGAAGGGTTATTCGGCGAGTCGAGCGGAACCAACGATAACAACTCCGGCCTCCCCGGTATTTTCGCATCGCCTGCGAGCATCGCCGCCGTGTTGCACCGTGTCAGTTATATCGACTCGAGGATATTCACGACGGATTACTGGGCGCCCAGCCGGATAACACGGTACATGGCGGGTGCGAAATTAACTCACGCAACGAGCCCCCAGACCTTTTATGAAGTGAGTCTCCATCAGTTCACCTCGCTCTACGATACCAATCCCGGCAGGCTTCGGAACGATTCCACCTTCGTGAAGAAATTCGGAAATGATTTTTGGGTCGACGAGGCGCCGTACGGATTTCAACCCGGTCCGAGTTTCGGCATCGCCGGCATGAGAATGGGCGTCGGGATGAGCGGCTCGCGGGACAGCAGTGAAATCAGAGTATGGACCGGAAAGTTCGATATCACGAGCCAGGTAACCCGCGCAAATCAGATTAAAGCCGGACTGGAATTCAACCTGACCGACAGCAGGGTAAATTATGCGCAGTTCGATGCATTCCTCCCGACGGGGAATTCGCAATCCAATTGGAATACCAATCCGGTGCGGGCCGCGCTCTATGCGAACAACAAACTCGAATTCCAGGGTATGATCGCAAACCTCGGTCTCCGTCTTGAATACTCTCACGCAGGCGGAGATTGGTACGTATACGATCCCTATACGCGGGCATTCTCTTCCGCACAGGCGGGCGGTCTGGATACGCTGCTTGAACAGGAATCGACCGACAGAATCCTGAATCTGAGTCCGCGTCTCGGCGTATCGTTTCCCATCACCGAAAACAGCAAGCTTTATTTCAACTACGGTCATTTCCGTTCGATGCCGACCCCCGAAAGTCTCTATCTCCTCAGACGCTCGGGCGAGACGAATGCGATCGTCAGACTCGCGAATCCTAACAATCCGCTGCAGAAGACAGTCGCTTATGAGCTCGGTTACGAACATAATCTCTTTGATATCTTTTTACTCCGGCTTGCCGGTTATTACCGGGATGTATCCAACCAGCCGCGTCTCGTTCGCTATACAAACTTTAATTCGACTGTCAATTATCAGGTTACGGAACCGCTCAACTATCAGGATGTCCGCGGATTCGAGTTTACCCTGCAGAAGCGTGTCGGCAGGTGGATGTCCGGATTTGTGAACTACACGTATATGGTTACGTCGACGGGAAATTTCGGATTCGGTACGGTGTTCGAAAATCCGTTCGAGATGCGCCGTTATGAACGCGAGAACCGTCTGCACTATCAAACCCGGCCGGTGCCCGAACCGTACGCCCGCCTCAATCTGGATCTCTACTCGCCGATCGACTTCGGTCCCGAATTTGCAGGCACCCATATACTCGGCGACTGGAGAATGAACATCCTCGCCGTATGGCAGTCGGGATTCCATTTCACATGGACGGGCGGCGGCGCAATCCCGGGCATCGAGAATAATGTGCAGTGGCGGGATGTATACAATGTCGATCTCAGGATCAGCAAGAACTTCAACGTTATCGGCGCCGATATTCAGTTCTTCGTCGACATCTACAATGTGTTCAACCATAAACATATGAGTGCCAACCGTTTCAATCTCGGCTATGGATTCGTGGACGGTAGGGATTACGAGGCATATATGACGTCGCTTCACTTACCGGGGGACATCGGCGACCCGCTGGGCTATGGCAATATACCGGGCAACGATCGTCCGGGAGATTACCGCAAACCGGGCATAGATTTCCATCCCATCGTCTCCACGACGACGGTCGCTCAGGTAACGAGCCCCCATTCACGCCCGCTCTACTATGAATCAAGTACGAACAGGTATATGCAATATGTGAACGGACAATGGGTCGTTGCCGATCAGAGTACGGTCGACTCGGTGCTCGATAACAAGGCGTATATCGATATGCCGAATCAGGAATTCCTCACATTCCTCAATCCCCGGAACATCTTCTGGGGTTTGCGGGTTTCGCTGACCATATAAAATTCTATTTCAAAGAGGAAATAATGAAGACTGATTTCAACTATCATTCGAACGGAGCGCGCATTGCGGCGGCCGCGGTCGTCTGTCTACTCCTCTGCCTCTGGATCTCCATTCCGCTCCACGCGCAGTTCGAGAACAAGTGGCTGTCGGCCGGCTCCATGCACAACTGGTATTCCGAGATCGGATCGGAGCGAGAGCATGGAAACCAGCCCGTCCAGCAGTTCGGACTGAGATGGCCTGCAATCTATGCATACCAGGATATGCAGGCGTATAAAGGATTCTGGATCGGCGCTACCAATTTTACCGATGAGACGAACAGATCGTTCACCTACAAGGTGGTTCACGTCGGTCCCCGCGTGACCGGAGCCGGTTCCTTCTATCCGCTGCAGTTCGACCTCATCAGCAGGTTCGATCCCCCCACGGTATTTGTCGACGGTCTTTTTCAGTTCGGCGAGGCGTTCTCAGAGGTGGACGAAGTCGATCCGACGATACCGGCCGACCGCATGCTCTATAATCGGGTCAATACCCATATGGGCATCACGGTCGAGCGTTCCATAATGCAGTTCAGCCAGGACTTCCATGATAACTACCACATGATGGAATACGTGTTTACCAATACAGGCAACGTAAACGCCGACCCGGCGATCGAATTGCCCAATCAAACCCTCGAAGGTGTTTACTTCTATTTTATCAACCGGTATTCGGTGGGAAGGCAGACTCGTTATTTGATCGGGAATGCCACCGGCTGGGGAATCAACAATATGATCGATGCGAGAGGAGACGGCGTCAGAGCCGACCCGGCCGATCAATGGAACAGCCAGGATATGCGAGCCATGTTCTCATGGCACGGCAAGTATCCCCCCTTTACCGCGTGGGATAATCTCGGCGCACCAATTTTCACGGCTCAGGGTTCTTCAGGATTCATCGAGCCGGAGGACACAGTCGGGAGGCTCGGCGCACCCCAGTTTGTCGGTTGGCTGACGATTCATGCCGATCGCTCGGCGACCGATCCGACAAATGATCCCGATCAGCCATCGACCATGTACCATATGGGTTCGGATGAACCGGAAACATCCGCAAACGATCCCTACAATGTCCTCAGAATGGAACGTGAGTACAATTATATGAGGCGCGGCCGGGCCAATCCGCGCCATGCATATATCGTAGAACCGCTGGGCAATTTCACGAATCCGACCGGCGACCCGTCGCTCGGCACTCCCGGCGGTTTCTCCGTGGCGACCGGGTACGGGCCATATACGCTCGGTCCCGGCGAAAGCGTTCGCATCGTCGTTGCGGAAGGTGCAGCGGGATTGAGTCGCGAACGCTCCATCGAAGTCGGGCGCGCATATAAGACCGGACAGATTTCAAACGTTGAAAAGAATGAATGGGTCATGAGCAGTCGCGATTCGCTATTCCAGACGTTCCGACGTGCAATTCAAAACTACGAATCTGATTTCAATATTCCGCAGCCGCCGCTCCCGCCGAAATCGGTCGATGTGAACTCGGGCGGCGACCGGATCGTGCTCCAATGGGATGTATACGACGAGCCCGATCCGAGCAGAAGAGGATTCGAGATCTGGAGAGCCACGGGACGGTTCGACAGTACCTATTACCTGATCCATGAAGCAGGACCGAACGATCGGGAATACCAGGATACAACTCCGATACGCGGACAGCAATACTTCTATTATATCATTACCGTCGGAGATCCGACTTTCAACGACGGCACCGCCTCCACCCCTTCGGGATCCCTGAAGAGCAGCCGTTACTATACACAAACCTACGATCCCGCCTTCCTTCGCCGTCCTGCGGGAGAAACAGCCGACGAGATACGCATCGTACCGAATCCCTACAGTCTCGGCGCAGCCGAGAAGGTACGGTGGGATATTCAGGACCGGATCGGTTTTCTGAACATCCCGGGAGAATGCACGATCAGGATCTATACGGAACTGGGCGAGTTGGTCAGGACGCTCGAGCATACCGACGGCAGCGGCGACGAATTTTGGGATCTGACCACAACATCCAGGCAGGTGGTCGTCAGTGGTATCTACATCGCGGTGATCGATAATAATCAAACCGGCGAGCGAACAATGAAAAAGTTTGTCATCATCCGATAATCAGAAACGCATATAATTTTATTGGTGATTCCTATGAAAAGAAAAGTTTTTTTTATGACGCTGCTCGCCGCATCATGTATGTTGTTCTCGGCCGTACTCGAGGCGCAGCAGCAGAGCGAGCAGAGGAAGATTGCACAGACCGGATTTAAATTCCTGAGTCTTTCACTTGATGCGCGTGCGGCGGGAATGAGCGATGCGATTACCTCGATTGAGGGACATGCATCGTCGATGTTCTACAATCCGGCCGGCATGGCGCGTCAGAACAGTTTAACCAACGTGTCGCTGGGGATGGTGCAATGGATTGCCGATATCGATTACAACTATGCCAGTCTCGCGATTCGGCCGTTCGGCGGCAGATACGGAGTGATTGGTTTCTCGCTCCTGGCGGTCGATTACGGAGAGTTTCAGGAGACCATCCGCTATGATAACGACCAGGGTTTCATCGATCTCGGGACCTTCAGTCCCTCCGCATACGCGTTCGGCATCGGCTATGCCCGTGCGCTTACGGACCGTTTCTCAGTCGGCGCGAACGTGAAATACGTTAAACAGGATCTCGGAGCGGGCACGGTCGATCTCGGACCCGACGACTCGCCGATAAAGGATAATTACAATCTGGACGTGGTCGCGTTCGATTTCGGGGTGCTCTACGTTACCGGATTCAAGAGTCTCAACTTTGCGATGAGCATTCGCAATTTCTCCCAGGAGCTCAGCTATATACGGGAGAATTTCCAGATACCCCTCACCTTCAGAATCGGTGTGTCGATGGACGTGCTCGATTTTCTCGAGAACCGAGGGACCGGACATTCACTGCTTCTCGCCGTCGACGCCGAGCGGCCCCGGGACTTTTATGAACAGTTGAAAGTTGGTGCTGAGTATGTATTCATGAATACGATCGCGCTCCGCGGCGGCTATATCTTCCCGTCCGACGAACAGGGAATTAACCTCGGCATCGGTCTGCAGCAGTCTCTTGCCGGAACCTTCTTCAGTTTCGATTACTCGTATTCGGATATGGGTGTGTTCTCGGAGGTACACAGATTCGCGTTCCAATTCTCCTTCTAACACTTTTACTTATTTAACTGCACTCTCAGAAAATATTGAACAGCCCACGAGAATGGATATGATAAAAAGATTACCGTTTATATTTTTCGGTTTACTCATGACGTCGGTCTGGTTCGTCGGTTGCGAACAACCGGAAGCGCCGAGCCTGTACGACGACGACTATGTCGGTAAACCGACTCCGCAGATTACATCGGTCGAGCCTGCGGAATGGTGGTTCGCGGGAGTCGGAACGATCACCATCACGGGAACGAATTTCTCGGCCGATCCGGATGAAAATTTCGTATACTTCAATACGACCGGTACGACAATCCTTCAATCGAGTCCGACTCAGCTGCAGGTACGTCCGCCTAACCTCGTCGGCAGCGATCTGAAGATCAGGGTATCGGTTCTCGGCGCCGAAGAATTCAGCGAGCCCGTTACCTACAGACTGGAAGTCGCAGTCGAACAATGGGGAGGTTTCCTGGATACACAGCAATCGGGCGGCATCGCGGCCGATCCCGAAGGCAATATCTATGTCGGTGTCTACAGTTCGATCACGAGCAGATCCGAAGGCATCCTGAAAATTACGCCAGATTTGGAAACGACCGTGTACGGACAGGTAAATCATAACCGCTTATACCGCTCTCTCAGGTTCGGTCCGGAGGGATTTCTGTATTCGGCTACTCAGGCGGCGACGCGGCCGCTCATCGCCCGCATTCCTCCCGGAGGAGGTTCCGAAGTCAATTGGCTGCCTCTACCGGTGGGCACGAATGTCAACGACATCGAGTTCGATGAATACGGCAACCTCTGGGCTGCCGGCAATAATGAAAATGTATTCAGAATTCAGCCGTCGGATGCAAGCTTTGTAACTGTTCCGTTCGCTGGAAACATACGAGGCCTCAGGTATTATAATGGGTATCTCTATCTCGCAGGGACGAGGGATAATACGGATAATATTTGGAGAGTTCCGGTAGATGCGGGCGGCAATCTCGGCGAAGCCGAAGTATATTTTGCCTTCAGCGCCGAATACGGCGTTGCGGGTGCAAACGCGTATGCGATAACCTTTGCCGCCGACGGGTCTCTGTATATCGGTACGAACGGATCGGCGGGAATTCTGGCGGTGGCGCCCGACAAATCCTGGGAGCCGATGTATCCGGGACTGCTGGTTCCCCGGCATGTCGCATTTACCTGGGATCAGGGTACCAATCTTTTCTCGACGCAACAGGTCGGGGACTCGGAAACGAGACGGCTGATCAGAATCAACACGCTTAAAGAAGGCGCGCCGTATTACGGATTCGAAGATTAAGGTACACCTGAGTATATGTCGCAGAGATTTCTTCGATCCGCAAGAGGCAACTCTAAGATTTGATGCAGATCCCGAAGTTGCGGTTCGATCTTCATGAACAGGTACACCGGACCGGGGACGGCGTGTCCCCGGATCCGAATCTACTATGATATCCAGGAGAAAAAACACAGACAACTGATACTACATCTCTGAATCACCTTCCAACAGTAGTAATTACTTTCCGGCGGAAAAAGCCGGATACCGTTCCCCGTTACTCCGAACCCGGAAAGTCATTAACCGGTGATCGTTCTCAGCACAGAGACCCTGTAGTGAACGTACTGTCATACACACTGCAACTGAATCTATAAGTGAAAGTCGCGTCATCCCGAATCCGGTCGTATCCCATATGAAACCGGATCGTTGCAGAGACGGAGATACCTCAAAGTAATCATCCGCATTTCCAATGATACTGCGGGGAGTGGCGGTGAGAAAATGAACGACGCGATAAAGGAGAGAAAATGATAAGACCCTTCCTATGCGTGTTATGTGCCATTTTGATTTCAGCCGCGGTTCCGCTCGATCGGTCGATTGCTCAACCGAAACTGGGACAGACGGGATTCCAGTTCCTGAGTGTGGGAGTCGACGCCAGGGCATCCGCACTCGCGGATGCCTATTCGACGGTCGAAGGCACGTCAGCCTCGTTATTCTATAACCCGGCGGGTTTGGCGCGGATAAACGGCACGATCGATCTGTCCGTCAATCAGCATAAGTGGATCGCGGACATCCAGTATATTTCCGGCAGCGCTGCATTCAGCATCGCCGGCGGAAGATACGGAGTCATCGGCGTTTCCTACCTATCGGTCGACTACGGCGAATTTCTCGGAACCAGGCTCGCCGACAATGAACAGGGATTCATCGACCTGGGTTCGTTCCAACCGACAGCCGTGATGTTCGGTATCGGATACGGTCGTTCCTTATCCGAAAATTTTTCGATCGGCGGCCAGATCAAGTACGTCAGGCAATCGCTCGGAGTCAGTATGGTGGTGACGAGCGTCGATCCTCTCGAGACCGAGGAAAAAGATTATGCCGAGGGGGTGTTCGCATTCGATTTCGGAACCCGGTACGCGACCGGTTATAAGAGTCTCGTCTTCGGCATGAGCGTTCGGAATTTTTCGCAGGAGATCAAATACGAACGCGAAGGATTCCAGCTCCCGTTGACGTTCAAGTTCGGAATCTCGATGAATGCATTCGATTGGTTCGAAAACGTTCCGAATACGCATCGACTCCTGGTTTCGATCGATGCAGTGCATCCCCGGTCCGGACCGGAGTTTATCAGCGTCGGGGGCGAGTACGTATTTATGAATACGCTCGCGGTCCGGGGCGGATTCAACACGAACGACATCAACGACGCAAAGGGATTCACGACCGGATTCGGCATCTACGGGTTCGGCGCCGGAATCGATTACGCCTACTCGACCTTCGATATCTTTGCGGATGTTCATAGATTATCGTTGCGTCTCACGTTGTAAGCACTTATCAAGGAGATTACTATGAGGGCGGTTTATATAGTATGCACACTCATCGTCCTGCTTGCCACCGCAGCGTTCGGTCAGACCGGTAAGATCGAAGGCGTCGTAGCCCAGTCGGGAACCGGAGAGAAACTTGTCGGTGTCAATATCGTCGTCGAAGGCACCTTTCTCGGTGCGGCGACGAATCTTGAGGGAATCTATACTATCCTGAACGTCCCCCCGGGCGCACATACCGTCAGGGCTTCGATGATCGGGTACGACCCCGTTACGGTACTCGACGTGCGGGTGAACATTAATCAGACGACGCGTATAGACATCGAGCTGCACGAATCGGCATTCGAACTCGAAGAGGTCGTGGTCGTCGCACAGCGACCGATCGTCGAGCGTGACGTCTCGGCAAGCCAGATGATCATCGAAGCGGCGACGATCCAGAATCTGCCGGTTCAAAACGTCGACCAGGTTCTCACCCTGCAAGCGGGAATCGAACGGGGGAGCGAGGGAATAATCATCCGGGGCGGAGCCGCCAACCAGACCATATTTCTGGTGGACGGACTCTCGCTGAACGACGAGCGGTCGAACCTTCCGTATACCGCAGTGAGCCTGAGTTCCCTCCAGGAAATACACATTCAGACGGGGGGATTTAACGCCGAGTACGGGAACGTCCGCTCGGGTATCGTGAACGTCGTGACCCGAGAGGGCTCCCGGCAACGGTACAACGCATCGGCGATGGTGTATTACAGTCCGGCGACGGCGAAGCATTTCGGGCCGTCGCTCTACGATCCGTATTCGTATTTCAATCGCCCGTACATGGACCCGGATGTCGCATGGACCGGGACACGGAACGGCGCATGGGACGATTACACCCAGCGGCAGTACCCGACGTTCGAGGGATGGAATTCGGTCTCCGAACGTTCGATGCAGGACGGCAATCCGGCGACCGATCTGACGCCCGAAGGGGCGAAGCGTCTGTACGAATGGTATCGCAGACGTCAGGGCGATATCAAGAAACCCGATTACGTGATCGATATCGGTATCGGAGGCCCTCTTCCGATGCTCGGTCAGCAGCTTGGTGATCTGAGGTTTTTCCTGACCCACTTCAGCGAACGCGAGATGTTCATTTATCCGCTTTCGCGCGACAGCTATTTCGACAGCCACACGCAGCTCAAGCTTACATCCAATCTCACTCCGTCCGTAAAATTAAACGTCACCGGATTGTACGGCGAAGTTCATTCGGTATCCCCCTATGACTGGACGACGACGCCGACCGGCAGAGTGCTTCGCGACCAGTACGAGGTCGCGAATCTGCTGAACAGCACGAACGGCAGCAGCATTCTCTACATGCCAGGATATTTCAGTCCGAGTTCGATTTTCCGCACCATGGTCGGCTTCAAGCTGACGCATACGATCTCATCCAAAACGTTTTACGACGTAAGCCTGCAGTATAACGTCAATAAGTATAAAACGTACCAGCTGGCAGAACGGGATACGGCGCGTATCTTTGAACCCATACCCGGATATTTCGTCGATGAATCTCCATTCGGATACGACGGCTACGGTTCGTCGGCAATCGACGGCATGAGCATGGGAGGATGGATGAATCTCGGCCGCGACAGGAGCGTGAATACTACGACAGCGCTCCGTTTCGACATAACGAGCCAGATTAACCGGTCGAACCAGGTCAAAGCCGGGGTGAGTCTGGTGTATAACGATTACCGGATCAGATCCTCGACGTTCAGTCCGTCAATGAGCACGTGGACACGGGATATGATCTACGACGTATTCCCGTACCGCATTGGCGCGTACGTTCAGGATAAGCTCGAGTTCGGCGGATTCATCGCAAATGTGGGAGCTCGTCTGGATTATTCGGACCCGAACGCAGAACGCTTCGCGCTCGATCCTTACAGCATCTATCTGAAGGCGGGATACGGGAACCGCATCGAGGAGGAAGTGGAGACGGAATCCTCCGACCCGATGTGGAGTCTGAGCCCGCGTCTCGGTATCTCGCATCCGATCACCGATAATTCGAAACTGTATTTTAACTACGGTCATTTCAGATCGGAACCCTCGTCGTCGACACGGTTCAGACTGCAGCGGGAATCGAGCGGTCTCGTTACGTACCTCGGGGAGCCGAATCTCGAGCTGGAAAAGACAGTCGCCTACGAGCTCGGCTATTCGCAGAATCTGTTCGATATGCTGCTGTTAAATCTCGCAGCATACTACAAAGACATCACCCAGCAGCCGGGATGGGTCTTCTACCAGAACTTCGATAATTCCGTGCAGTATTACCGCGCAACCAATAATAACTATGCAGATATTCGCGGATTCGAAGTGACCCTGACGAAGCAGTCGGGACGTCTATTGACTGGTTTCATCAACTATACCTACGACGTTCGTACCTCCGGATTCTTCGGACTGCAGCGATATTATCAGGATACGAAAGCGCAGCGCGATTACCTCAGGAACAATCCGTATCAAACGCGTCCTCATCCGCGGCCCTATGCCCGAGCAAATATCAACGTGCGAACCCCCGACGATTTCGGTCCATCGCTGGCGGGTCTGCACGTATTCGGATCTCTGAACATTGGATTTCTGGCGGATTGGCGTTCCGGATTGCGTGAAACTTATAATCCGAACAACATCCCCGGCATCGTCGACAACGTCCAGTGGAGAGACTTCTACAATATCGACGTGCGGCTTTCGAAAGAGTTCAGAATTATCTCCTACAGCGCGGTTTTTTATCTCGATATTACGAACGTATTCAATCTGAAGTATCTCAGCCGAACCGGTTTCGCGGATGGATTCGATTTCCAATCATATCTTGAATCGCTTCGGTTCCCGTGGAAGGAAGGTGTTATGAAAGGGGACGATAAACTGGGCGACTACCGTCCCGCGAACGTCGCATACGACCCGCTCGAGCACAACCCGACGAACGATCCGGATATCTCCAGGCGGAACGACGAGCGGATCAATAATAAATCGTATATCGACAATCCGAACATCGAGTCGCTCATGTTTCTGAATCCGCGGCGGTATACATTCGGATTCCGTATCAATCTCTAATCGGCACTCTATCGGTAGTGAGGACTATACATGAAACGCATCGATCATAAACATATCATACGAATGTTCTGCCTGTTTCTCGGATTCACCCTTACACTGTATCCGCTGCTCCGCTCATACGGACAGATAGAGGGTACTGAAAGAAGGTATATCAGGATCGGTTCGCTGCAGAGTCATTTCCAGGCATACGGTTCCGAACGCGCATGGAACAATGTGTACTATGAAGGACTACAGTGGCCCTCCGATTATTTTAATCAGGATAACGCGGTCATCGAACGGTTCTGGTTCGGAGTAAAGGATTTTGTGGACGACCAGGGGAGGAATTGGGATACCTATGCGATCCACTCAGCAGCCGCGTACGTCGGAAGATCGCTTTTCCCCGTAGAGCACAGGCAGACATCGAAGATCGATCTGCCGATCGTGTACGTCGACGGCACGGATGTCAATGCGCAGTACCGTAGCGACATCGACGAGTTAGTCCCCGATCAGATCGCAGACAGGATCGTCACCAACGTAGTGAATACTTCGATGGGATTGACCGTCACCAGAAGAATCCTTGCGTTCAGTCAACAGTATCACGACAATTACTTCATCAAAGAATATACCTTCACCAATTCCGGTATAACCGATTATTCGGATGAGGTTAAATTGAACCGGACGCTTTCGGGACTGCGGGCAATGTGGGGAGTACGTTACAGCGTGAGCCGCGAAGGAGCCGCGCGGATCGGAGGGACGCAGACATGGGGTAAACATACATGGGTCACCCGGCGCGGTGAAGATTATCCTGCTCACGCGGGTGAATCGATAACGGAGGCAAACCCGATCGTGGATTGGCTGCGTGCGGGCTTTACGTGGGCGGGTCAGAAGAGCGAGAATGCTTACGATAATATCGGGGGACCGAATGTCGCCGGTGACGGAAGGCTCGCCGCCATCCAGCACGCCGGACTCGTCGTGCTGCATGTAGATAAAAGCACATCGGATAAAACCGACGATCCCAATCAACCCCCGATACTCGGATGGCACGGGGGCGATACCTATCCGGCGATCGGCGATATGGCCCCGACCGATGAATGGAGAATGAGCGACCTGTACAGGATGATGGAGGGAACTCCTCATCTCGGGCGGGGCGGGACGAACCGGATGGACGAGGTGTATATGACATCGAATCCGGATCCCTTTACCGTGCACAATGACGAAGGCGGCACAAATCTCTGGCTCTCCTTCGGTCCGTTCGACCTCGAACCCGGTGAGAGTATAACGATCGTCCTGGCGGAGGGAATTAACGGTATAAGCCGCGAACAGGCATTTGAAGTCGGAAGACGCTGGAAACGGGCGTACGACGACAACACGGATACGGGACCGTTCACCCTCCCGGACGGCTCGTCGACCACCAATAAGGATGTATATAAGAATGCCTGGGTGTCTACCGGTAAAGATTCGATTATGCTGACGTTCGGCAGAGCCAAGCGAAATTTCGATCTCGATTATCAAATACCGGAAGCTCCATTACCGCCTCCGGTTTTCGATGTGACCTCAGGGGGCGACCGGATCACGCTCTCGTGGGCGCAGAGCGAATCTGAATACCTCCCCGGATTCGGCGGGTATCGGATTTACCGCGCAACCGGCGCCATCGATTCGACCTATCATCTGATTTACGACGGTCCCGCGGGAATTACTGAATTTGAAGATACATCTCCGCAGCGCGGCCTGTCGTATTATTATTATATCGTCTCGTACAGCGACGGCTCAGCGAACACTACCGGTGCGGCGAATCCGGCCGGTTCGCTGATAAGCAACAGATTTTACACGCGAACAACGGAACCAGCTTTTCTGCGCAGGCAGGCAGGACAATCTCTGAGCGATATCAGAGTAGCACCGAATCCGTACAACATCCGCGCGCGTGAACTTCAATTCACGGGGGAACCGGATAAGATAATGTTCCTGAATATACCCGCACAGTGCGTGATCCGGATATATACGGAACGGGGCGATTTGATCGAGACCATCAATCATACCGACGGGAGCGGCGATGCTTCCTGGAACTCGATCTCATCTTCACGGCAGGTCGTCGTCAGCGGTATCTATATCGCGCACATTACCGTCACCGAGGATTATTACGATGCGGAAACGAACGAATTGTTATACAAAGCCGGTGAATCGGCCTTCAGAAAATTTGTCATCATCCGATAACGAAGCAAACAACGGTTATATATATGAAACTACATAAGTATAATTTCACGGCTGCTGCTTTGATCGTTGCGGGAACGGTCATCATAGCTTCGACATCCGGCTGCGATCAGGATCATCCCGCAAGTCTATTCGATCCGGAATATGAGCGTACCGCACCGATCATTACTTCAATCGATCCGCCGTCTAAAACGCTCGCAGGAGTTGGAATCGTTACTCTTACGGGCTCGGGATTCGCGCCGGCCGCACATGAGAATGTAGTGTACTTCCATACGACAAAAGCGCAGATACTGAATGCATCGCCGACGCAAATTCAAGTCGTCCCGCCGAACTTTTCGATGGATTCGCTGCACGTCAAGGTCGGATCGGTAGGGAACGTCGGTTTCAGCAATGAGATGTTGTATGCTCTCGAAGCCGCAGCTGAAGAGTTCGGCAATCTTGCGGAAACCGAACATCCGTACGGCCTGGCCTTCGATGCGGAAGGTGCGTTGTATTATTCGCGACTGGTCGACAGTCCCACCGGCGGTCCCCAGAATGGCGGCGGTATCTATCGCATTTCTCCCGCCGGCGTGAGGACCGAGTACGTTGCCGGACGGGGTTTCCTCAGATACGACGCGATGAAGTTCGGACCGGACGGTTCTTTGTACTTGGCCCGGGATATACGGCTTATTGCGAGAGTTCCTCCCGGGGGAGGAGCGGAGGAAAACTGGCTGCCGCTACCGGTCGGAGCGCTGATTATCGATCTGGATTTCGATCAAGCCGGATATATGTGGGCTGTCGGTAATAATGCGGTGATTTACCGAATCCAGCCGTCAGACGGATCATTCGAAGCATATCCGTTTGAAGCGAACAGCAGATCGGTCAGATACTTTAGCGGCTCTCTCTATATATTGGCTAAACGTACAGATGGGGGACAGACAGTGGCGGGCGTTTGGAGATTGCCGCTTGATGGTTCGAGTGTACCCGGAAATGCGGAAATGTATTATGAATTGCCCGCCGCATTTAGCGGGTCTTCGGCCAATGCTTTTGCGCTCACCATTGCCGATGACGGTACGTTGTATATCGGGACGAATACAGAGGACGCGATAATAAAGGTAAATCCGGATAAATCTTCGGAACCGCTCTACAGCGGTCTCGTATTCCCGAGTAATATCGCATTCACCTGGGCCCCGGGAACCGACCTCTACGTTTCCAGGGCCGCAACGGGCGATTATATGTCCAGAATTATTCGAATTCGCCCTGCTAAAGCCAGCGCGCCGTACTACGGATTCTGATTTAATTAGCGGTATAATGGCAATAATGATGTGATTTTTACCTAAAACTTTTGTATACTGTTTACTTGAACTTGAGAGGAGGTGAACATCGGGAATCTTCTCCGGCCGGTATCTTTGTCGTATCCACACAGTTTAGTTGGCAAACAAACTAATCCACACTATCCACATAACCAATAACAGAGGAGTATACCATGAAGAGATTTACGGTAATCCTTTTCGCGTTACTTTTTCTTATCCCTGTCGTAGCTTCCGCTCAGGAGTGGACGAATACAGGCGCCTGGGGTCAGTACAGCCCCGACAGCGTTCTGCATGGATCCACACACGGCATAGCCGTAGATCCCGATGGGAATATCTGGGTCACGAATTTCTTCACCACTGCTAGCCACATCACGGTCGGCGGAGACACGGTGGCAGTCGTCGAGATCTACGTGTTCGGCCCGGACGGAAACCAGACTGATATTTCACCGATACGTGCGGTCACGATTGACGGCGTTGAATATCCGTTTATCGGCAGCAATGGTCGCGGACTGCGGCAGACAGTGGATGGAAATATTCTCCATGCACAGGGAAGCCGGCTCTACCTGATCGACTATCAGACGGGCGAAGGAATTGCAACCATCGTTCCTCCCGATAGCACCTCCCTCGATGCCGCCGCCGTGGACGCAAACGGATTGATATATACCGCGCACGTGCTCCCCGGAAACCAGATCAACATCTGGGACAGCGGTCTCGGATTCGTCGAGACTGCAATAGCGGAAACGCAGGGCTTCTCGAGAGCATTCGAGGTATCTGATGACGGCAATACGATCTACTGGGGAGGCTTCACCACCCACGTGCTTGAGGTCTTTTCACGGGATTCCGAATTCGATCCGTTCCCGACAGATCCCGATACGGTGCTCTACGGCATTAATCCTGAATCGTTCGCATGGCATCCGACGACAGGGCATCTCTGGATGAGCTCAGGATCCTACAACGATCTTCCCAACAGATTTCCCGAAATGTCCACGTCCTACAGACCCAATGTCTGGTATGCCTTCGATGTATCCGATTGGTCGTTACAGGACAGTCTCGAGTGGATCTTCACCGGCGATCCTGTTGTGGATGCGAATGAAAGACCGCGCGCCATCGACTTTTCTCCGGACGGTAGCGTTGCATATATCGGTTGCTTCGGCGACAACAGAAGTCCGGCGCTTCAGAGAGTAACTTTCGGTACGAGCGTCCGTCCCGACGACAGACCGATTGCCGAAAGATTCACTCTTTCGCAGAACTATCCGAATCCGTTCAACCCGACAACCGAGATTAACTTCAACATCAACATGGCAGGATTTACCACGTTGAAGGTATATGATATGCTCGGCCGCGAGGTTGCTACGCTGATCGATAGACACCTGGATGCCGGCGCATACATTGCGACATTTGACGCGAAAAATCTTCCCTCCGGTACCTATATCTATGTTCTCGATTCCGCCGGTCAGAGGATGACGAAGAAGATGTTGCTGCTTAAATAAATCCGAAACTATGATGTTGTGTAGTTTCCGATAGTTCAGTATAAAGGCATCCGGGGTATCGTACCTCGGGTGCCTTTTTTTATATGTGTGCCATATTTGAAGGTCGGTTCGATGAAAGTTTTACGCATTCTCCCCTCATACTCACCCCCGGCTGTATCGCTGATTCTCATCGTCGTTTCCACAGTTCTGCTTCAATTTACATCCGCACAAGCTCCGAAGCACGAATTCAGATCGGTTTGGGTCGCAACCGCCGCGGCACTCGATTGGCCGCGATCCGGTACCGCCGAATCGCAGCGTGCACATCTCAGGGAGATCATTTTCAGGTCTAAAGAGCTCGGACTCAATGCCGTCGTCTTCCAGGTTGTCGCGCGGGGAGATGCCATGTACCCGAGCGAGCGTCTGCCGTGGGCTCCCTGGTTGACCGGCTTGCCCGCCGTCGATCCGGGCTGGGACCCGCTCCGGTATGCCATCGATGTCGCGCACGAATTGGGCATGGAGCTGCATGCGTGGTATAACGTTTATCGCATCGGCGATACGGGGACGCCGAAAAGTTCTACCATCGAACCGGTTCACGTCTACTACGCCAATCCGCAATGGGTGGAAACCGTCGGAAACGATCTCTGGCTGAATCCGGCATATCCTGAACTCCGTGAGTGGCTTGTGGGCAATGTTCTCGAAATTGTCGAAAACTACGATATTGATGCGATTCATTTCGATTTTATCCGATATAACCAGGGGGGATACGCATCCGACAATCAGCTGTTCCAGCAGTATAATCCTCACAACATAGGAAGCATCGCGGATTGGCGGCGTGAGAATATCAACATCTTTAATCGCGATGTCTATGCCGCAGTTAAAAATATAAAACCCTGGGTAAAGGTTGGCTCGACTCCGGTGGGACATTATAAATTATCGGGGAGTTGGGGATTTTTATCGGGCTACGGCGCGGTGTTTCAGGACAGCCGCCGATGGCTGCAGGAAGGAGTGAATGATTATCTCGCTCCGCAGATTTACTGGGCCATCGGTTCATCGAGCGATGCCCCTCAGTTCGAGTGGCTTGTCGACGACTGGATGGGGGAGACATATGATCGTCACGTATATATCGGCATCGCTGCATATAAACCGAATGTGTTTGCCGAAATGCCGGTCGAAATAGATACCACCCGCAATGCCGGCGCGCAAGGACAGGTTTATTTCAGATACGATAATATCAATACAACATCGCCGTTCAGCAACCGATACGCTCACCCTGCACTCATTCCCGTTATGGAGTGGGGAAACACAGAACCCCCTCCGGCGCCAACCGCGACGAGGTTCGATCGGCTTCCGGGCAAGGGAGTAGCGGGAATTCAATGGGATACCGACGGCGATTCAAATGAATTGACCGCCGCGAAAAGATTTGTCATGTACCGGCTGCCGTCGGCCGGATTCGTCCCCGCCGACCTGGATGATCCGGCGAATATGTACGATATCACCGGCAGCACCGGATATATACCGAAAACGAATCGGGGATCCGGTAATTTCTTCGTCGTGACCGCGCTCGATCGCAACAACAACGAGAGCAATCCCGGCGATGCGGTTGAGATCCACCCCCCGCAAACACCGAACCTGGCATCGCCTCTGCACGAGGAAATAAATCAAAGAGATACGGTGTTGCTGCAATGGGAGTATGCCGGTAATGCGAGCATGTATGCGATAGAAGTTTCGACCGATCCGGCATTCACACAAGAGGTGGTCGCGCAGGTCTCTTCTCATGATGATACGGTATTCGTGCTTACGAACATCATAGGTCAGGAAACTTACTACTGGCGAACCGGCGCTCGTAATATTGCCGGCGTGAGCGAGTATTCGGAAACGTTTAGCTTCACGACCGGCTTTCCGGCGTTCACGGCATTATCGCAGCCGGCCCATGCAACAACCCAACTCTCGCCCGAACAGATAGAGTTTCATTGGATCGGAAATCCCGACGCGGAGGAGTACAGATTTCAGCTCGCCACCGGCAGGACCATAGTTCCCGAAAACACGGTCTTTGATTCTACGGGAATTACGGATACCAGCCTTGTCATTGCGGGACTCGAACCACGGCAAACGTATTACTGGCGCGTCAACTCATCGAACCAATTCGGTACGGGAACCTGGTCTGAAGTATGGGGATTCGGGACAGGCGACGCGGTATACGTATCGGACGATCCGGGGGTTCCGGGCGGCTTTGCATTGCATCAAAACTTTCCAAATCCCTTTAATCCCGGGACCAGCATCCGGTTTTCGATTCCTGAAAATTCGGTCGCGACATTGCGGGTATTCGATATACTCGGTCGGGAAGTAGACGTCCTTGTACACGAACGCCTCTCTGCGGGCGAGTATACCGTACGCTTCAATGCCGGGCATCTCCCGAGCGGAACGTATATCTATCAGCTCCGTGCCGGAGAATACGTCGAAACGAAGCGTATGTCGTTCGTTAAATAATCAGGAAAATTATTTGGAGATGTAAATTCATGAGTACTTGGTTACGGACGGTTACGGTTTGCGTAATTCTTTCTGTACTGTGCAGCGGATATTTACCAGCTTCGGAAACACCACCGAAACGCGAATTTCGTGCCTCCTGGATCGCTACCGTATTTAATATCGACTGGCCGTCGTCCGGTTCATCCCCCGCGAACCAGAGAAACCAGTTGATCTCGATTCTCGACAATCTGAAAGCCGCAGGTTTGAATGCCGTCGTTCTCCAGATGCGCACCGAGTGCGATGCGCTGTACGATTCTCCGCTCGAGCCATGGTCGTACTGGTTAACGGGACAACAAGGGGCTCCGCCTTCACCGTATTATGATCCCCTGGCGTTTGCGGTCGGGGAGGCGCATAAGCGGGGGATAGAGCTTCACGCATGGCTCAATCCGTATCGCGCGATGACCTCGGGCAGTTATACACGCCATCCGTCTCACGTAACCAATGCGCATCCTGATTGGATACTGAATGTCGGCGGTACGCAGATATTAAATCCCGGTATACCCGAAGTCCGCGGACATATTCTGAACGTGATCGAAGATATCATTACCCGCTACGATATCGACGGCATTCACATGGACGATTATTTCTACCCTTATCCGCCGAATCAGATAACAACGCAGGATGCTCAAACCTTCGCCGACCATAACCGCGGCATAGCGAATATTCACGACTGGCGTCGGGATAACATTAACCTCCTCCTCCGCGAGATTCAAGCGTTGATAGGTGATACGAAGCCGCATGTCAAATTCGGGATGTCTCCGTTCGGCATATGGAAAAGCGGGGTCCCAATCGGCATATCCGGACTGGATGCATACAGCACCATCTACTGTGATGCCATAGCATGGCTGCAGGATCAATCGATCGATTATCTGACGCCGCAGCTCTATTGGCCGCATGGCGGCGGGCAGGATTATGCGAAGCTGATGCCCTGGTGGGCGGATTCAGCGCTTCATTACGAACGGCATCTCTATGCCGGACACGCCGCATACCGGATCACCGGCTGGACGAACACCGAGATGCCGAATCAATTGAGACTCAACCGCAGCGCCGATGGCTGTCAGGGAAGCGTGTTCTACAACACCAACACGCTACTTTCAAACCCGAGGGGATTCCTCGACTCTCTTAAAACCAATCTCTATCTCTATCCGGCTTTACCTCCGGTTATGGAGTGGAAGAATCTCACTCCGCCGAATATACCGAGAGAATTCAGATTCGAACGGCTGGCTTCACGACCGGTAGCAGCGCTTGTCTGGGAGGAACCCATTCCGTCGTCTGCAACGAGCGATGTATCGCGATATGTCGTCTACCGGATACCCGGAATGGTCGCCGACCCGGGAGACATAGACGATCCGAGAAATATCATGGACATCATCGGAGAAACCGAATACATTCCCCGATCGGGCTCGTCGACGGGGAGCGTTTATTTCGTCGTAACCGCACTCGACAGGAATTCGAACGAAAGTGTCGGCACCTCGGTCGTCGAGGTACAAGCTCCCGAAATTCCGCTGCTTGCTCTGCCGCAGGATGGAGACCTGCAGGGGGACGAAGTTATACTCGTATGGCAATATGCCGAACATGCAGGACAGTATGACCTGCAAGTTTCGACGGAATCGTCGTTTGCCTCCGGAGTTATCGTCGATGAAACCGGACTGCAGGATACATCCTATACGATCGCGAATCTGACCGGTCAGCAGGTGTATTACTGGCGGACCAGAGCTCACAACGTAGCAGGTTCGAGCGCGTTTTCGGAAGTCCGGTCCTTCACCACCGCGACTCCCTTAGCGCCGGTCCTGGCGGGACCCGAGCATGCCTCGACTGATATACCGCTCAATCCGATGCTCACATGGTATTCCGAAATATCGGCTTCCGCTTACCGTTTTCAGCTGTTATCGAGCCGAACGATAACCGAATCGACAATCCTCATCGATTCCACCGGGATAGTCGATACAAGCGTAACTTTACATGAACTTTCGCCGAACACGATCTACTATTGGAGGGTAAACGCAAACAACGACCTCGGATCCGGCGAGTGGTCTGAGATTTGGGGATTCAGGACGATCGGAACGACTCTTGCAGAGCAGGAGAGAACGCATCCGGAGCGGTATCTGCTCAGCCAGAATTATCCGAATCCCTTCAATCCATCGACAACTATTGAATTTTCCGTGCCTTCTTCCGGCAACGTGACGATACGGATTTACGATCTCCTGGGCAGGCTGGTCAGAATCATCGTGGATGACTATGTCGAGGCGGGGAGATATTCGGTAACCTTCGATGCCGGACAGCTACCAAGCGGAGCATATATCTACCAGATGCGCACAGCAGATTTCATCGATACCAAGCGTATGCTGCTGCTTAAGTGATAAGAGATTACCAATCTTGATATCCGTTAAAATAACATGCGGAAGATGTACCCGCCGGTATCTTGTCAGGCTCATAACCTCCATCTTTGCCGGACTATTCATTCTCGCGACGCTTGCCGCCCGCGATACGACCGCTACTAACGTCGCGCCGGGATTCGTACACTATTCGATCAGCGATCCGACGGGACCCTTCTATATACAGGTGCTTGAAATCGATCTCAGCGTGCCGGACAACATACTCACAACGGCTCTTGCAAACGACGTGATGGGTCAGGGGTTCGAGCGTACATCGGCGATATCAAGACGAAAGACCACAAGCGGCAACATTGTAATCGGCGCGATCAACGGCGACTTTTACGGCATCAGCGATCCGACAAATCCCTACGGCTATCTTGCGAATTCGATGATCATCGAGGGGGAGTATGTTTTCGGCCGGAGCCATCAGAGAAGTTCATTCGGGATCATCGATCGGAACAAGCCTGCTGCTCAGGTGATCAATTTTTCCGGATCCGCCGGTACGTTTTCCGGTGCATCCCGGAATATAACCGGCCTCAACAGCGAACGGGGTACGAATGCTCTGATTCTCTATAATTCATACTTCGGCGAAACGACGAGGACAAACTCGTTCGGGACGGAGATCGGATTGCTTCCCCTCGAACCGATCGCTATAAATACAGAACTCGCCTTCCAGGTAATGACAATAGAATCGGGAACCGGCAATATGTCGATTGGAGCGGGAGGATACATTTTGTCCGGACACGGAACCGCGGCCGAATTTCTTGAGGAGCACGTAACGGTCGACGATACGATAACGCTGTATATCGGCGCCGATCCCGAATTGGGAAACATGACGGGGCTCATGGGCGGCGGCCCGCGTCTTGTCATAGAGGGTTCAAAACCCGCCACGTTCGTAGGATTTGAAGGTTTTGGCGATGCATTCGTCAACACCCGTCATCCGCGCTCCGCAGTCGGCTTCAGCGCGGACAGCAACATCGTATATTTCGTGACCGTGGACGGGCGGCAGACCGGTTTAAGCGACGGCATGACGCTCGACGAGCTGGCCGATCTGCTCATATCGATGGGTATCCATAACGGCATCAATCTCGACGGCGGCGGGTCAACTACGCTGGTAGTTCACGATCAGGTAGTGAACAGTCCATCCGACCCGGGAGGTGAAAGGTCGGTCGCCAACATGATCCTGGCGATCAGAGCAGTCGAGGTAGAGGAGCCGGAAACACCGCAGCTGCTTGAACCTCAAAACGGCGCTGAAAATCAACCGGATCGTTTCGAGTTGCGGTGGACGGGTTCCGGAAATACGGCAACCTACAATATCCGGGTCTCTTCCGATTCACTCTTTACGTCCGATATGTTGATCGAGAAAACCGTTATAATGGATACCGTCCTGATCGTATCCGGACTCGATGGAGTATCGAAATATTACTGGAGCGTACGTGCCCGGAATGCTGCCGGAGAGAGCGGATATTCGGATACATTCAGCTTTACGACAGGTTTCCCGTCGGTTCCCGAACCGCTGTATCCGCCTCACGGCACCACGAATCTGACTGTATCGCCTACACTCTTATGGAAGTCCGGAAGTGTCGCGGAAGCGTACCGGATCCAGATCGCCACGGGAAGAACAATCGTTCCGTCGAATACACAGATCGATACGATTATAGCCGGCGATACATCGGTCACGATCATGGATCTCGATGCCGACAGATTGTATTACTGGCGGATACAGGCATCGAATGGGTACGGGACAAGCGGGTGGTCCGATGCTCTGGGATTTCGGACTCGGACGTTGTCCTCTCTGGACCGTGAGCGTCCGTTGCCCCGTTCGATAGAACTGAACCAGAACTATCCGAATCCCTTCAATCCGGTAACAACGGTGCGGTTCGCTCTCCCGGAAAGAGAGAAAATCAGCATAAGAGTCTACAATACTCTGGGCCGTGAAATCGGTCTCCTTGCTGACGGAATGTATGATGCCGGTCATCACTCGGTTCTGTGGAATGCGACGGGATTTGCGAGCGGTATTTATTTTTACCGGCTGAGTACCGCGTACGGGTACTCGATTACCCGGCGAATGACGCTCCTCAGATAGTCTCGATCGTGAATCGTTTGCCAGGAGGAGAAAGAGTCCGCAATACCGGATTATATGAATTCTATGCAAACAGGAATCAGTATGATGATAATTATAAAAAGGTTATTAGCGATCTGTCTCTGTTGTCTCCCATTGTTGTACTCGGCGGAGCCGAATGATAAACCAACGGTTCTATTGATCAGGGCGGACGACCTGGGGATGTCGCACGCGGTTAACATGGCGGCAAAGGAACTGGTGGATGCGGGTCTTATTTTCTCCGCTTCCGTGATGACTCCCTGTCCATGGTATCAGGAGGCAATAGAGATATTGAAGGAAAATCCCGCAATCACGCCCGGTATTCACCTTACATTGAATTCCGAGTGGCAGCACTATAAATGGGGACCGGTCGCGGGTGCGGGTACCGTTCCCTCGCTCGTCGATGAAAACGGATACTTCTTTCCGACGCGTGATCTGTTTTATTCCAATAATCCGAAACTTCACGAGATCGAGCTGGAACTGCGAGCCCAGATCGAACGGGCTATGAGAACGGGAGTAGAGTTCAAGTATATCGATTTTCATATGGGTGCGGCGCGGAGCAGGCCGGAATATCTCGAGATTTGCGAGAGGCTCGGGTCGGAATACGGCCTGGCTTTATCGGGATTTATGGGCGAGACCTTTGCGCCGGGGATATACGCGGTATCTGTGGATATGAAACAGGACAGCCTTATCTCAATGATCAGGCATTTGGAACCGGGAGGCGTCTATGTGCTCGTCTCGCACATCAGTACGGCATCTCCGGAAATGGCAGCGCTGCGGGATCTGAATTCGTTCGGACTACAGGAAATGAGCAGGCACCGCGAAACGGAATTACGCTCGCTCACGAGTCCGGAATTTCTCCAAGCCTTGCGTGAAATGAATATCCGGTTGATGAATTACCGGGAATATATCGAAACGCGTACAAAATAGCGATACTGAAGCACGGACGGAATTCAGGGGGAGCGGATTCTGATCGGCGCGGATGAGCGGTACAGATCGGCGGTTGGATGCAAACGGCACATTTTTTAATCCATGCAATATTTCACTGCACTCCCCGGAAGGATACCAATTATGCAAACTGCAGGAGCTATTCAGCAGCGAGTTAAAAAAGTAATCGCAAAAGTGCTGAAGATGAGCGAGGAAGATATTGCCGACGATGCAAATTTCATTTTTGATCTCGGAGCCGATTCCCTCCAGAGCATCGAACTCGTTGCGGCGCTTGAGGAGGAATTCAGCATCGAAATGGATGAGGATAAAGCGCTCGAGGTGCAAACCGTTTCGGATGCCGTCAAATTCATCGCCGGATATATGGAGTAAAAAGCGATCGACGAGATCGAATTAACGGACATCGTCCGTAACCGCACCCGGTGACGATGACCGGATACGATTTTTTTATGGTATTTACGAAAACATACGGGTGATTCGCTCCATCGGTCAGAGGTTCCGCCTGAATCGTCGGATCTGACTTCCCGGACTTCTCGTATCGATACCTTTCCCCCATTCAGATATAAGGCCGGTACCATGAATACAGCAACACATGAAGTAAAAAATCTTCAGCCCATCTTCTATCCCCGATCGATCGCCGTCGTCGGCGCCAATAAAAACCGGGGAACGGTCCCGAGCGATATCCTCGTGAACATCCTCCGTGCCGATTATCAGGGAATCGTTTACCCGGTCAATCCCAAAGAAAGATTCATCGCGTCGCTCAGAACGTACAAGTACGTGGTGGATATCGACGATCCGGTGGATCTCGCGGTTATCGTTTATCCGGGTTCGGTATGTCATATGGCTCTCGAACAATGCGGTCAAAAGGGTGTCAAGGCGGCGATCATCATATCGGCGGGATTCAGGGAGACAGGCGAGGCGGGGGCGGAGCGGGAGCGCGTGATACGGGAGATTGCGCGGACGTACGGTATACATTTCATTGGACCGAATTGTCTCGGGATCATCAATACCGATCCCGCGGTCAGGTTGAACGCTTCCTTCGCGCGCCAGATGCCCGGCGAAGGTGAAATCGCCTTTCTCTCGCAAAGCGGGGCGCTCTGTACCGCAGTCCTCGATTACGCGAGCGCGAAACATATCGGCTTTTCAAAGTTCGTCAGTATCGGAAACAAGGCCGATGTGAGTGAGATCGACTTGTTATACTATTTGAAAGACGACCCGAAGACCAAGGTCATTCTTCTTTATCTGGAAGAAATAACCGACGGATCGGGTTTAATGGAAGCCGCGCGCGATATAATAGAATCGACGGGCAAACCGATTCTTGCCATAAAATCGGGACGCACATCCGCGGGCGCCTCGGCTGCGTCTTCGCATACCGGGTCGCTTGCCGGGAGTGACGAGATTTGCGATGCCGCGTTCAAACAGGCGGGAATTATCAGGTGCGACGATATAGAGGAAATGTTCAACAGAGCGATAGCCTTTGCCTACCAGCCGTTGCCCCGAGGCAAGCGGGTTGCGATCATCACGAATGCCGGCGGTCCCGGCGTCCTAACAACCGATTCATCGATCAGAAACGGTCTCGATATCGCCGCCTTTTCGGAAGAAACCACCGCACTCTTCAAGAAGACCCTGCCGAAAACAGCAAATATAAAAAATCCCGTCGATGTGATCGGTGATGCCCGTGCCGATCGCTATAACATAGCCGTTTCCGCAGCGCTCGCGGATGAAAATGTAGACGGCGTCTTCGTGATACTCACGCCGCAATCGATGACCGAGATCGAAGCGATTGCACAGGAGATCAGCACGCTCGCGCAGAAAGCAGACAAACCGATTCTGACGTCGTTCATGGGTGAATCGGATGTCACTCCCGGTATCCGTATTCTGCAGCGGAATAAGATTCCACATTATATTCTCCCGGAATCGATGCCGGATGCATTCGCCTCGGCATACGGATTTAAAGAGATGTTGGGCCGGACTCCGGGGATTCCGACCCCGTTCGAGGATGTCGACCGAACTCTGGCAGCGGATATCTTAACTACCGCACGATCGGCAGGCAGGACGTTCCTCTCCGAGGAAGATGCCGGAAAAATTCTGGCGGCGTACGGCTTGCCCGTGCCGGATTTCGAAGTGGTGTGCTCACCCGACGATGCCGTACAATCCGCCGCGAAACTCGGCTTTCCCGTGGTCATGAAGATACTTTCCGATCAGATCGTACATAAATACGATATCGGCGGAGTTATGCTCGATCTGACGTCGGCCGATGAAGTCCGGGCTGCGTATAATACCCTCACGGAAAATATCGGTCGAACCAGCCCGGAAGCAAAAATAAAAGGTGTGCTGATAAGGAAGATGATCCCGGCGGGTGAGGAGGTGATCATCGGTATTAAACGGGATCCCTCGTTCGGTCCGGTGATCATGTTCGGTCTCGGCGGAATATTTGTCGAAGTATTCAAGGATGTCGGTTTCGGGATAGCCCCACTCGATTCCCGGACGGTGGATCAGCTGATACGCGGAATCAAGGCCGCTCCGATTCTCACGGGGACGCGGGGACGGAAAGCTCGGGATATTGAATCTATAATCACATGCATTCGACGCGTATCGCAGCTTGCGGTAGAGCGTCCGGAGATAAGCGAACTCGATATCAATCCGCTTATCGTCCTGGAACAGGGAAGAGGCGCATACGTCGCGGATGCCAAAATCATGCTCTCAGAAACCGGAGAATAACTATGAGAATATTGATCTTCGACGATTACGATCGACTCAGCAGATGGGCTGCATATTCTATCGCAGCTAAAATCAAGGCTTCGAAACCGACGGCACGCAAACCATTCGTGCTCGGACTCCCCACTGGTTCCTCTCCCATCGGAACGTACCGGGAGATGGTCAAACTTTATAAGGAGGGGAAGATTTCGTATAAGAACGTAGTGACCTTCAACATGGATGAATACGTCGGCATCCCGGAGGATCATCCGCAGAGCTATCACTATTTTATGAGATATCACCTGTTCGATCATATCGATATTCCTCAAAAGAACATCAATATTCTCGACGGGAATGCGAAAAATCTCGAAGCGGAGTGCGAGAATTTCGAGAAGAAGATCAAGCGCGTCGGCGGCATCAATCTCTTTCTGGGGGGAATCGGAGCAGACGGCCATGTTGCATTCAACGAACCCTGTTCATCGCTCTCCTCGAGAACCCGGATTAAAACGCTGACGTACGATACGATGCTCGCAAATGCCCGGTTCTTCGAAAACGATGTCAACAAGGTTCCCAAAACAGCCCTCACCGTCGGAGTCGGAACCATTATGGACGCGGAAGAGGTGCTCATTGTCATAAATGGTTATACGAAAGCCCGCGCGCTGCAGAAAGGTGTCGAAGAGGGCGTGAACCATATCTGGACCATTTCCATGCTCCAGCTGCACCAGCATGGTATCATCGCCTGCGACGAGGAATCCACGATGGAATTGAAGGTCGCGACCGTTAAGTATTTTAAGGACATCGAAAGTAAAACGCTGAACTCGCTGCCGGAGCTGTAACATGGACTATCGACCTCTAACTGCGGACGAAATTACCCGCCTGAAGAAGAACGGCTGCACCGCGGATCAATGGAATACTATCAAGGTCGCCGAGGGTTTTGTGACCGAGGCCGTCAGACAAACGCATTTCTCCGGCCCGGTCAAACTGGGTATATGCTCGGGGAACGTTGGCTCTGAGAGGGGACGTACCCGGCAGGCCGGTATCGTGCGATGTACAATTCATGATTGCACTATCGACGATAATGTCGCGCTGAGTAATATCGGACGTCTTGCGGGATATCATATTTCGAAGGGCGCTGTCGTGGAGAATGTCGCAACTCTCGAAACGATCGGTGAAACCTCCTTCGGCAACGGCGTGACCGTACATGTTCTGAATGAGGCGGGAGGCCGCGAGATACCGATCTTTGATACCCTCTCTTCTCAACTGGCATATATAATCGCAACTTGCAGGCATGATCAACCGGTCATCGAAAATCTCAGCGAATGGATCGGGAAATATGCGGCGGAGAGGAGATCGGAAGTCGGATTCGTAGGTGAAGCCGCGATAATTGAAAACTGCGGAGTCGTACGGAATGTCCGTATCGGTCCCCATGCAATGGTTTCCGGCGCTTCTTTTCTCGAGGAGGGGACTGTCGGAAGCGCCTTCTCTGATCCGACATATATCGGCGAGAGCGTAACGGCGAAAAATTTCATCGTCGCATCCGGATCGCGAATAGAGAGCGGTGCGATGCTTACCGAGTGTTTCGTCGGACAGGGAGTCCGGATAGGCAAACAGTTCTCCGCCGAAAATTCGCTCTTTTTTGCAAACTGCGAGGGATTTCACAGTGAGGCGGTCAGCTGCTTCGCCGGTCCGTATACGGTGACGCACCATAAATCGACGCTTCTTATCGCCGGTATCTTTTCGTTCTTCAATGCGGGAAGCGGGACCAATCAGAGCAACCACCTCTACAAGTTCGGACCCGTGCACCAGGGAATCGTGGAACGGGGTTCTAAAACGGGTTCCTCTTCATATTTGTTATGGCCGTCCCGAATCGGAGCCTACTCGGTGGTGATCGGCAAACATCTGGTGAACATGGACACATCCGACCTTCCTTTTTCGTATATTAGCGAAGAAGAAGGGAAGAGCATTCTGACTCCTGCGATGAATTTGTTTACCGTCGGTACGCGGCGCGACAGCATTAAATGGCCGGCGCGCGATCGTCGCAGGGATCCGGAAAAATTCGATCTCATCCACTTCGATCTGTTCAATCCGTGTACGATCGGGAAGATTCTGCGTGCGATCGATCTGCTCGATTCGTTTCAGAAGAATACTCCCCGGGAACGGGAGTACGTAAGCCACAACGGAATTCAAATCAAACGGTTGTTGCTGAAGACCTGTTCGAAGTATTACGAGCTCGCGGTAAAGATTTATATCGGAACGCAACTCCTGAACAGGATCGGCGATGAAGCGACAATCGATGCCGTTCGCGAAGCGTTGAGCTGCCGGAAAGAGGACTATTCTGAACAGTGGGTGGACGCCGCCGGCATGTATATCCCGTTGCATGCCTACCGGGATCTCCTCCGGGGTATCGGAGACGGCCGGTACGCCGGTCTGCCTGACCTCGCATCCGCTCTCAGGGACGTGCACCGGGATTACGATCGCTATGCGTGGACATGGTGTGCGGCGCTCATCGAGCGAAGATATGGTATCGCCATCGACCGGATCGAGGCGCAGCATATCGTACGGATAACGGAGGATTGGAAGGAGAATGCGATCAAACTGAATAACATGATTCTGAAAGATGCGGAGAAGGAGTACGATTCGAACAGCAGGATCGGGTACGGGATAGACGGAGATAAGCAGACGGGAGAGGCGGATTTTAAACAAGTGCGGGGAACATACGGCGGGAATAAATTTGTAACGGAGTTGAAGGAGGAGTCCGAGAAGATAATCCTTCGCGCCGGGAAGATCACGGAGCTCTTCCGGCGAATGGTATAATTACCGGGAAACTTATGCACGAACCAACGATCGATGTTGGGGTTCTACACAGCGATTCCATTACTTTCGAACTGCACGGCACGTACCGGAGACCGGGAGATAACCGGAATTACAACGATGTCTTTACGGCTACACGGTCGGGCGATCGCATCATGCTCGAACAGCGCGGGGAGGTGGCCCTCGAATCGGAAGGATTCACCCTGCACCCGGTCGATTACGAATTCGACTCGATGACGATCCGCGATGTGATCATCGGTGTGAAATTTCACTGGGAGAGGAAAGAGAACCAGCAATTCCGCGGATCACTGAAAATCATCTGTGAAAACGGGAAGCTCACCGCAATTAACATTCTGCCAATCGAACAATACCTCCTGAGCGTTATCTCGTCGGAGATGAGCGCGACGAGCAGCGTCAACCTGCTCGATGCGCATGCAATCATCTCGAGGAGCTGGCTCCTTGCACAGATTGAAAAGTCTCACATACTTCTGAAAAATAAGAAGGGGTATACTTCGCTCCACCGGACCGACGATGAATTAATCCGCTGGTACGACCGTGAAGACCACCTCTTGTTCGACGTCTGCGCGGATGATCACTGTCAGCGGTATCAGGGAATTACCAAATCGTACACGGAAGTCGTCAGGGAATCGATAGAGAAGACCCGCGGCCTGGTGTTGGTGTATCAGGGACGTATCTGTGATGCCAGGTTTTCAAAATCGTGCGGGGGAATATCCGAGGATTATGAGAATGCCTGGGAGCCGGTAAGACATCCGTATCTGACGTCGATAACCGACTTTAAGGGAGATGCCCTCCCGGATTTTAATATGGATTTTTCCGACGAGAAAAATGCGGAAAAATGGATCAGGAACACGCCACCGGCATTCTGCAATACGCAGGACGTCTCTGTTCTATCGCAGGTGTTACTCGACTACGATCAGGAAACATCCGATTTTTTCCGCTGGGAGACAGCGTATGCACAGGAGGAACTTGCAGGACTTATCCGGATGAAAACCGAGATCGATTTCGGCAGTATCATCGATCTGATTCCGATCGAACGCGGCCGGTCTGCGCGTCTTGTCAGGATGAAAATTGTGGGAACGAAGAAATCGCTTACCATCGGCAAGGAGCTCGAAATCCGGAGAGTGCTTTCGCCGTCTCATTTATACAGCTCGGCGATCATTGTAGAAAAATCCGACATAACGGGAAGCGTGCCCGGAAAATTCATTTTTAAGGGAGCAGGATGGGGACATGGGGTCGGATTATGCCAGATCGGCGCCGCCGTCATGGGAGCGCAGGGATTTTCATATGAGCACATTCTCAATCACTATTTCAAAGGGGCGGAAATAAAGAAGCTTTATTGATTAACTTGTGATTTCGGATTAACTTTACTTCATCGGTTTCAGTCGCTTCGGTGTGTCGCTGTGCGAACCGGGAATCGACCTCTTCCCGGACGACGATAGAATACGGAACACATTTCACCGAACCGACGATTGTCCTGTTTCGCAGCGTTTCTTCTTCGGGGGTTTTTATGAAAACCATCCTCTGCGGTATCGTCGCCTTACTTGCGATGCCGTCTTCCGCCTTCTGTATTCTGACCTCTGACTTCTGATCTCAGACCTCTGACATCCGACCTCGCCACTCACAAACAGATTACAAAATCCTCACCTCAGAGCAGGCTCGCCCTGCATTTCCTCGCTGAGTAATTCTCGTTGTTGTGCTTCAAATGCTTCCCGCTCTGCTATTCGTTCCCTCTCAAGTGTATCTTCAGGCTCGAGATGATGCTCCCAGGGAAACGTAAACCGTTGCCATGACAATGATTCTCCGTTCGCGGTAAAAACCGTATACCCCGGCTCAAATCCGCGCCAGTTGCCTCCCCACCATGCTGCACTTACCGATTGACTCGTTACGTACCAGACGTCGTTGTAAAAATAGTCTTCGATCATATGCGAGTGCCCCTGCAGAAGAGCCTTGACGTTATGACGCTCAAAGATCTGCCGCAGCTCGACGGTGTCCTGGATAACCATGTGGTTCATCGACGGCAATGACGTATTGCCCTGAATCTGTCCGGTGTTGCAGAACGCCGCGATGTGCGTGACTGCGACGGTAGGTTTGCCATGATGTGCACCGAGATCGTACCGGAGCCAGTCAAGCTGCTCTTTGCCGATCCTCGGAACATAGGAAGGGCCATGTTCAGCTTCGGTTTCATAGATGCAATCGAGCACCACAAAATGCCACCCGTGGACGTCGAAGCTATAATAGCTTTTTTCCATTCCCACACCGTCCATAAAGAATTTTTTACCGATATCGGGATCGTTCAACGGGATTTTGCGGCGTCCCGACAATCCGAGGCAGTCATGGTTGCCTATACAATTGTAGTACGGCATATCGAGTTCGTCGGAGATGGACTTGAACAACTCGATTTGATCCTCGAACTCGTTTTTTTCCGTATACAATCCGTCGAAAGGTCCGTCGCCACCCATCAGTACAAATGCCGGTTTCGGATCGAGCGCGTTGACATGCTCGATGCATCGCCTGTAACCGTCGTTACCCCTCCTCGCCCTTCGAACATGCATATCGGTGAGATGGACGAACCTGAAGCTGCTTTGCGGGTATACGGCGCCATGTACCGATCCGGCATACATGCCCGGATAGCCGTTGAGGATTCCGAGTCCTGCGGTGCCGGCAGTGAGCTTCTTCAGGAAATCCCGGCGATTGTCGCGCATCCTATTTGCCCCTGGTTTAGAGTTCATGCTCTATCCTCCGGTGGACGTGATATTGGAATATCTTTTCTTCAGATTTGTAATTCTCATAAATGATTCGTCAATGCGGGATTCGGAGATGATGCCTTTATCGAGCATACGGTGAACCGTTTCATGTATTTCCCGCACGGCATCGGGCCGGTATTCCATATTATTGCCGATGTTAATAATATCTGCTCCGGCGAGTATAGCGAGTTCGATCGCCCGATCCATGCCGAAATGATTCCGGATCGCATGCATTTGGAGATCGTCCGTCATGAGAACACCGTCGTAGCCCATTCGCTCCCGCAGTATCCCCGTTAATATATTTCCTGATAATGTCGCGGGAAAGTCGGGGTCGAGCTTTTGATTGAAGACGTGCGTCGTCATGATCATATCGCACATTCCTGCATCGATTATTTTCCGGTACGGCTCGAGTTCGGATTCGCTCCAGGTCCGGGTTACGTCGACCATTCCGATATGCGTATCGTGCCTGGAGCTCCCGTGTCCCGGGAAGTGTTTCAGAGCGGTCGCGACTCCTGTTTCGCGATGTGCTTTGATATATGCGAGCGCGTGGCGGGTAACGGCGGAAGGATCGTCGGAAAATGTCCTTTCCTTCCCGTAGATAATCGGATTTTCTTTGTCGATGCCGAGATCGACTACGGGAGCGAGATTCAGATCTATTCCGGCATTTTTAATCGTTTCCGCGATGAGCTTTGCGTGGTTGTAGGTATATTCCGGATCGTCTATTTCACCGAGCTTCCGGTGGGAGAGCATCTCCGGAAACCCATACCCCGCTTTCAGTCTGTTTACACGTCCCCCTTCCTGGTCGACGGCGATGAACAACGGATAGTCTGCCGCTCCCTTCAGCGTCGACGTCAGCGCATGGACCTGCTCCGGTGAGCTGATATTGCGGTGGTGTATTCCCAGTGCGTCGTCGTAATCGAACAGAACGACGAAACCGACACAAAAACGGGAGATATCCTCGTTGATATGATTGTCATCCTCGATGGTCAATCCCCGGAATCCGGTCTGAATCATCTCTCCGATTTTGCGATCGAGGCGGACCGGTCTGGACGAATTTTTTGTAGTCAGTTCTAAACCTCACATTTAGGAAGGGGAGCGTTTCAGCAACCTTATCAACTCGCCGAACTTCTCTCGCTCCAGACTTACCTCTCTGAACATGTCGGCAACGTGATTACTTTCTATTTTTTCAAAATCATTTTCACGGGGCGTGATGATCACCCCGCCGAAATCGACGGCACCAGGACTCAGGAGCATATTCTCTTCCCCCTCCGCAAAATACATCGACGGCCTGTGTTTCTCCCGGGGAAATATGCATACCTGCCAGGCGTTCTCCTCGATGTCGTAAACAGACAGTATATTCATCATCGGTTCTTCGGAATCGTTCGTCAACGAGAAATGCGCCTCGAAAAATTCATTGAAAACTTCGCCGATGGCATTCATATCCGTCGACCGTATCACGATATACCTACGGAGCTTATCGTCGACCGCCGTCACCGCGAGTCGATCCGATCGAAGGATCGATTTCCCGTGTGTTCGCTCTGCATCCCGGATTTCGTCTTCGATTATCATGAACGATTTATTTCCGGCCTGAAAGTGGAGGTGATCCGGCGCCGAAGCGCCGCATCGGGGACCGTTGTAAAAAACGGTATAATATCGTCCCAGATCCTTGCTCAGATCCAGCATCGTCATGAATATGCCGTTCGTTATCTGCTGTGGAATATGCCGGACGTGGGGTACGGTAAAATGTTCGGGGAAGATCGGAAACGGATTGCAGAGTATGATATAATCGGATCGGTATGGTATGCCGAGCTGTTCGGGGGGAAGGTTCTCCGCGCAAAGGAAGCATTCCCGTTCGCGGATCGATTCCGGATCTACCTGTGCCGAACTCGAGGTAATTCTTCCGGGATTAAATTGTACCTTTATGCGGATCCCGTCGATATCAAACATTTTGATTCGGACGGAAGCGAGGCTTCGGTATCCGTCGGCAAGCTGCTTCCACACGGATTTTTGTTGTGCAAGGAGAGCCTTTGCCCGCGCGGCATAGTCAGTATCGGCGCCGAATGATCTCAACAGCCTGCTGTCTATGAATTTTTGTTGCATCTCGGCCATACAACGAAATTCGGTCGGAGAAAAATACTGGTGATATGAAGCCTACGCCCGCCCGGACACTATCCCGCATTTCTTCTCTGACGGGCGAGGAGTTCGATCATCCGGATCTTATCCTTATAAGCGTTATGTGCGTTCAATTTTTCTATGTTGAGCGATGCATCGGAATTTTCCGACCATCGACGGCAGAAATAGATCGGCTCGTATATCCGTCCGATCTGATAATCTCTCGATATCGCCAGACCGACGGCGTAATCCTCGCCGTAGCTGACGTTGGGTACTTTAATATTTCTGATGATCGGCGTATAAAAAGCTCGTGGCGCTCCCAGCCCGTTGATGCGGAGCGCGTTGTTTCGTCCGTTGTCGGGGGTCCATTCCCGGTGGTCGATTATGCCGGGCGGAATCTGCTGCAGGTTGAAATCGGTCATCATGTATGTTCCGACGACCATTGCGCATTTCTCTTTTCTGAACGTCTCTACAATCCGCTGGAGCGTATTTTCGTCCGCGTAGACGTCGTCGCTGTCGAGTTGAACGGCGTATTTGCCGCAGTATTCGCTGTGAATGCCCTCGTTCCAGCAGCCGCCGATCCCCAGGTCCTTGCGCGTAGGGACGAGATGGATCAAGCGTTTGTCCGTTTCGGCTTTCGAGCGGATAATTTCCGTCGTGCCGTCGGTCGAGTAATTATCGATGACAATTACATTGAAGGCGAAATCGGTGTTCTGCCTGAGAACCGAATCTATCGCATCCTTGATAGTTCGTACCCTGTCGCGAACGGGTATGACGACCGATGCCTCGACGGGAAAATCATTCCCGGTTTCAAGAACGTCGGTGAATTCGGGTTTCAGGTACGCGCCGATTTTCCTGAGATGATCGGTAAACGCTTCTTCCATTTCGATTTGTACAGTCCGGTTTTTAGGATCGACATAATCGAATAACTTTTCCCCCGTTTTCCGAGAATCGGTCTCGACTGTGGAATAGAGGAATTCCGGGATATGCAGCAGTTCGAATTTCTGAGATATGCTTAATCTCACATCGTACCAGCCTGCATATGTATATTCCTTAGCCGGGGAGGCGATGCCTGCTTCAATTGCCGGTTTTGTCACGAGGATCAACGGACCGAAATCGAAATCATCCCGCACGCAACCTATATGATAATCGTTAACCGGGTGAGAGGTTCGATTATCTCCCTTGATGGCATACCGATCGGAGTAGACGATTCCCGCGCCTGTCTGCGCGGCTACAGATATGAACCGTTCGAGTGAATACTGTCCCGGCAGCGTGAGGGTATCCTGGAGAAGCAGTAATGCATATGGTGACGAGAGTCGATTCGAGATTAACCGGAACGTCTTCGTGCCGGTAAGGTTTTCGATATCAAGATCGGTGCAGCCGTTAATTTTCAGATTTGAAGAGCCAGTCGTGAGTATATAGGTATGTTCGATAAGTCCCGAATTTTGGAAAGATTCGATGGTACGGCGCGTATGATCACGCCCGGTATATGGTATAAATAGTGTGAGCGGCTTAGACATTATAAACTCCGATTGACGTGTCCTGGATGCACACGTTCCGTGGGATTTTCGGCTCCGTGTGGTATGCAGCGATACGCCGGGGTGTATATAAAAAATGTAATATACGAAAAAAAACCGTATATTGCTTGCTCAAAACGCAATATCTAACATCATTCCGCCTTAAATCGCTCAGAATGGTCACCTTTATGAAAAACTATATTGTTCTCCTTTTGTTGCCTCTTAGTGTCATTATCGGATTTTCCTGCGCGGAAAGTAGCGCAGATGAGGATGAATTCCGCGTTGAAACCGGGCTTGAGGTACTCATCCGGTCGGATTTTCAGCTTCTCCAGGGAAAGCGTGTCGGACTCATAACGAATGCCACTGGGGTCGACGAAAAACTTCGATCGATCGTGGATATCTTTTTCGAGGCGCCGGAGGTAAATCTGGTAGCGCTCTTCGGACCCGAGCACGGCGTCAGGGGAGATCACAGCGCCGGTGCATACATACAATCATATACGGACGAGAAAACCGGTCTGCCGGTGTTCTCGCTCTACGGCCAGACGAGAAAACCGACGCCGGAAATGCTTCAGGGAATCGATATCATCGTCTACGATATCCAGGACATAGGAAGCCGTTCATACACGTATATCAGTACTATGGGACTTGCGATGGAAGCCGCCGCCGAAAACGGCATAGAATTCATGGTACTTGACCGGCCGAATCCGCTCGGAGGCAGAAAAATCGAGGGCAACCTCGTCGAAGACGGCTACATGTCTTTCGTGAGCCAATTTAAAATTCCCTACATATACGGTTTGACCAGCGGAGAGCTTGCCGGAATGCTGAATGAAGAGGGCATGCTGAGCGAAGGGGCGTCATGCGACCTGACCGTCGTTGCGATGAAGAACTGGCGCCGGGACCTGACGTTTCCCGAAACCGGACTTGTCTGGGTTCCCACATCGCCGCATATTCCCCACAGCGATTCTCCAATGTACTATGTAGCGACAGGAATTCTCGGCGAACTGTATCAGATAAATATCGGCGTGGGCTATACGACGCCGTTTCAGACCTATGCCGCCGAGTGGATTGATGCGCATGAAATCGCCCGGCACCTCCATGCATTACAACTTCCGGGAGTACTGTTCCGTCCGGTCACGTACCGTCCATTTTACGGAACGGATCAGGGAAAGACGGTACACGGAGTTCAGATTCATATCACCGATTATAACCTGATCGATCTGATGAGCCTGCAGTTCCTGTTTCTCCAGGTACATCATGAATTATATCCCGATAAGAATCCATTTGCGATGGCGCCCGACCGGCTCCTCATGTTCGATAGGGTCACCGGCAGTCCGAAGGTGAGAGAACTATTTACCGAACGATTCATGTACGAGGATATAAGAGAGTTCCTTGAGCAGGACGTAGAATCATTCCGCGAGAGATCGAGCAGGTATTATTTATATTGAGCTATCGGTAGAATTCCCGGATTTACTCAAAGATGCCCGGGTAAATGAGTCGGCCGCTAAACCTTTAATTTCAGAGTCCATGCAAATTCCCCGCTGATCGCGCTACGCACTTCATCGGAGAATTCCAGGGTACAGCCGGCACCATCTTTAACCCATCGGACCGCGTGTTTTGTCCCGAGTACTTCGATCCGGGTATCCGGCACTGGACAGAAATTTGATATCCTTGCGGTCCGGGGGGGCGTCGCTTCCTGCTCGTCAACAAGATATATAGCGTAGACGAAGCCGTCTCTTCCCCGGGTGAATCGAAAGTTCTCCTCTGCGAAAGGTTCGATGGGCCGGGAGGAATAAATCGCCTCGCCGTTTTTGTCCATCCATGCGCCGATTCGTGCAAGACGGTCGTAAGCGTCGTCCTCGAAATCTCCATCCGGAGTCGGAGCGATATTGAGCAGGAAATTTCCGCCTTTCGCCACAATATCGACGAGCAGGTGCACCAGGTTCCGCGCCGGTTTGTACTCGAGTCCGGGTTCATACGACCAGCTCGGGGTGATGGGCATGCAGGTTTCCCAAGGGTACGGGAGGGTTTTTTCCGGCACCTGATTCTCAGGCGTCAGATAGTTCTGGTAAGGTCCGGGAACAGCCCGGTCGACGACAATCAGTCCCGGCTGTTTCAGGCGCGACCGCTTCGTTATCGAGGCCATGTCGATATCCTGATTCTGAGTTCTATACAGATTGAAGCCTGCATTTTTGCGCTCCGCGTTCAGTTCTTCCGCCGTATATGAACGGACCCAGCACCCGTCCAGCCAGAGGATATCTATCCTGCCGAATCCGGTCATTAACTCGTCTATCTGATTCTGCGTGAACTCTACGAACTTCTTCCATCGATCGGGATATTTTTGTATGTCGTAATTCGCATTTCGGTCGGGAGTCGCGAATCGCTCCCACCAGAAATAATCCGAATGCCAATCGGGTTTCGAGTAATACACGCCGGTCATGAAATCTTTATTTCTGAAAACATCGAACACTTCCTTCGCAATGTTCGCTCTCGGGTTCGTGTGGAACGGACATCCCTTGTCTGTAATCTTATAATCGGTGAAATGAGAGTCGTACATGCAAAAGCCGTCATGGTGCTTCGTCGTAAATACGACGTATCTCATTCCCGCGTCGGATGCCGCATCAGCCCATTTTCCGGGATTGAACCGGATCGGGTTGAAGGTGTCCTTCAAACCCTCGTATTGTCTCCTGTATTCGGTATAGTTCTCGATTTTTCTCCTGCACCAGGGTTCGTCCTCGGAGCACAGAGACCACGATTCGACGATACCCCATTGACTCGAAGGCGCCCAGTGCATGAGGAGTCCGAATTTCAGATCCTGCCAGTCTTCCAGTTTTTTCAAAACGAGCGGGTCGGTTTCGGGATAATATTCCTTCAGGGCTTTTTCGATTTGTACTGCTCCTGCGTGCAGCGTCTCGTGTTTTTCGGGATTATTCAGGATGTGTTTTTTCATTTTAGCTATCTTTTTCTCCTTGAATATATGCAGACAATGGAAAATCACCCTGCTGGTCGACAAACTTTGCATCCGGCACTTCAATTTTAAATGTATGGGTACCTGCTGCAAGAACACCTAATTCAAATATCCTGGTTGGAATAACATCTCCCGGACACCAGTTATTCCATGAAGCCCAATCTGTTTCTGTTCTTGGACTGGTTCCATAAATACCATTTCTTCGGGTATTATAAACCCTGAATGGTTCACAGGATTTGCCGCCGGGTTTATATGTACTGATTAAAGTGTCATTAAAGTAAATATAATGGTCTCTTCTGTTATATTCTTCTCCTCCTGCGTTTGAACCATGATTGGATGTTATCAAATATAATTTTGCATTTTGAATATCAGGTGAAGTTTCAAAAGAGAAGGTTCTGATCGTTTTACCAATTTCGTCTGTGTCCTTATAATTGTTAAAACCTAGAAAGCTGGCAATCGGAATGAGATGCTGCTTCTGAGATTCCAAAGCGTTATCAATGGCAGTTAACTTTAATGTTCCGAAGAATACATCGTTCCTTCCGGCACAACCCGCAATTTCATTGTTTGCAGCATATGGCACCCCGAATATGTCAAACTCCATCCAGAAATCAAATTTATCTGAATACTCGCTATCTTTGAGTAGTTTGGCAACATTATCAATTTCAAATCTATAAGGTACTTCATTTGGTGATTTATTTTTATCCATGAACGGGGTAATGAATCTTGCTATTTCAATTTGGCCTACTATGTTCGATTGATTATATGAGTCATTTTTATTAATCAGACTGATAAAAACTTTTCCGATCCTATCATAATTATCGCAGGCAGCCTCAACAATAACATCCATTACAAGTATACTTCCTAGTCCGCTCATAAAATCCGCGGGAATCCTTTTAGCGTACCTGGAATTTTCGACCCGAACCATTCCTTCAGGAACCGGTTCATGAACAATGGCAGCATATCCATCATAATACAAAACGCGATTAAACAATGTTAAAGATTGAGAAGGACCATTACTATCCTGGATCGGATTGTCGCAATTAATAAATAGAAAAGAAAATATTAGTATCACCGAACATACATAGATTACTATTTTCATACCTTCCTTCCGGGTCTTTCAAGTTCTCCCACGTCTGCGTGGAGTGTTTCTGTTGAGGGCGTATCGTTCAGAATGTGTTTTTTCATGTTATTCGATCCTTATCTCATCAATGAATATCCATGCTTTACCACCCCTGCCCGGATGCCAGTCGGGACATGTTTTGATATTATCTGCTTTTATTCTGAGGTACCGTGTTTCAACACGATCGAGATCCGCGACGAATTCATGAATAAAACTGCCGTCGCGATCCAATGGAATTTCATTGTCGATAATTGCCGCTGGATGAAAAATCTCTCCATCGTTAGATACACTTAATTCAATCCGACGGGGAAGGAAAATCCATGAAAAAACCTCTTGCAGGAAAGAGACGCTTACTTTCTCTATGAATAACGGCTCCTCCAGGTCGACAACAACCTCCATGTTCTCTCCTTCAAAGCCCTGCCAGTTAAATCGATGGTCCTCGTCTGCCCGTATGCCGTCGGTTAATGTGTATTGCCCGTTAGCCGGGTATTTATCACTCGGCGAGGTGATATATTCGACCTGTTTGAACAGGCCAAGCGGGTTATCCATAGAACGGGATAACACTCTTCTGTATCGTGTTACATACTCATCTGCAAATAATCTTTTTTCATGGATAAGAACT
>CAZBUK010000017.1:0-57231 GCA_964495085.1 uncultured Ignavibacteriales bacterium | reverse complement strand
CAGCTATTTATTTTTTTGGATCAACGGTAGGATCAAGCGGCAATCCCAATTCTTCGTAGAGTTGCTTCCGCCCGGCCATATCGCCATCGAGGATACCCCGTGCGAACTGAGCTACCTGCACAGCATAGGCTCTCGGAACGACGGCGACGCCGTCGCCGTCAGCGACAATGACATCTCCCGGATGTACGAGGACGCCTCCGATAGATACGGGCTTATTGACCGATTCGATTTCATTACGGCCGGGGCGGATACCGCGTCCCCGGTTTTTATGATCCAGGTAGACGGGAATTCGCTGGAGGATTATTTCATCGGTGTCGCGGATGCCGCCGTTCGAAACGATTCCACGGCTGCCGCGAAGCTTCCAGGCAAGTGAATTGTAGGATCCGACGCTGCCCGTGTCGCCGTCGCCGGCGACGTCCAAAACGATAACGGTTGATCCGGTTATGTGGTCGACGAACGGTTCGCTCGAGATCTCGTTATACCACGCGCCTTCCCAAGCACGGAATTCCTCTCCTGTCATCGGATTCCGTACCACACGGTTCGTCGGAACGTATCGCGCCGTTACGGCAATTCCTATAAGGTGATGCGACATATCGTTCACGTCCTTCCACAGCGCTTCGATATTCTGGTCCATCAGGGTAATGTTACGCAGTCCGACCATATCAAGTCCGTCTGCAACATCGGCCATACGGAGTCCCTCGTAGAGTTTCAAAATATCCTCATCGGAGAGATCGTCCGTTTGTGCCGTAAGCGGCGCACCGCATGCCGACGCAATTTGCAGTGCGGCGAAGCATATGAGTATGAACAAAGGATATATCTTCATAGTCGACTCCTGAAAGGGATTGTGCATAAAATATATTTTGTCTGAGGCGATCGGGTATTATATTTCGGATTCGTCAGCGGGAACGATAGCTTATCGATATCGAATTCTTATACGGACGGCAGACTGAATCGGCACGATTGCCCGGTTCTTCGATTTCGAATCCAAAGCCGCCGACCATCAGCCTGATCTCGCCTTCTTCCACGTCGCTCACGAATTCCCCCCGATGCTGGCCGTACCGGGTATATGCAAGATCTTCAGCCGTCAGGGAGAAGACGACCTCCCGTTCTTCTCCCGGTTCGAGGGTAATTCTCTGGAACTTCCTGAGCCGGCGCATCGAAGGTGTAACCGATGCGTGCATCTGCCTGGAATACAACTCTATTACCTCGTCTCCGGCGCGGTTACCCGTGTTCTTCACCGACACGGAGACGCGCAGAGATTCCTCTTGCGAGAACGTTTTCCGGTCGGTTGTAAATCGCGAGTACTGGAACGTCGTGTAACTCAGGCCATGTCCGAACGGGAATTGTGGATTATAGCCGTCCTCGGTATACCTGCCCGGAGATTTCTCTACGTTCACCTCGGTCCATTTATGGTCGTAATGGACCATGTCTCCGGTATGCCGTGGATAGGAGAAGGGGAGTTTACCCCCCGGATTATATTCGCCGAAGACGACATCGGCGATAGCTCGCGCTCCCTGGCTTCCCGGACGGTAGGCAAGCACAATGCCCTGTACGCTGTCGGCGAAGGAACTGATTATCCGGGGACGCCCCTGGGTGAGTATGACTACGACGGGTTTTCCGGTTGTCAGGGCGGCTTCGGCGAGTGCGATCTGTCTGGACTCGAGCGTCAGATCCTGAATCGATCCCGGCGATTCGGCATATGCATTTTCCCCGAGACACAATACGATACAGTCGACTCCCTCGGCAAGCGATTTGAGCAGCTGTACATTGTAATTTGCCTGATGCTCATAATCCGGCACCGAGAGGGAGATGACGCGCGATGAACCAATCTTCTGTTCGAACGCCTCCCTTATTGTCTTCGTCGCAGACGGGTAATAATCCATCCGGTCTCCCTGCCAGGTGAAGGTCCTGTTTCCGTGCAGCGAGGTCAGATTATTCGCACCGGGACCGGCCAGCAGTATCGTTGCAGATTTTGAAAGAGGGAGGATATTCGAATCGTTTTTCAGAAGGGTTATCGACTCGAGCGCAGCTTCGTGTGCGGTCGTGCTGTACGCGGGTTTATTGAAATTGCGATGCGCCTCAGGTTCCGGATAGGGATTGTCGAACAGACCGAGTTTGAATTTCAGGGTGAGAATCCTTCGGACCGATTGGTCTACCATCGCGGCGATATCGCGGTATTCTTCGTAGAGTTCTTTCAGCAGGATAGAAAATTTAAAATCGCTGAGCGTCATACCGATATCGATTCCGGCCAGCACGGCGACGCGGACGGCGTCCTTCAACGTCGGCGCGATGTTATGCCGCTCGTAGAGCCGGTAGATATCCTGCCAGTCTGAGAGGACAATCCCCTCGAAGCCGAGTTCCTGTCTGAGTACTTTGGTAAGCAGGTACCGGTTCGCGTGAACCGGTACGCCGTTCACCTCGCCTGAATTGATGATGACGGCGGATGCTCCCGCTTCGATCGCTTTTCTGTACTGAGGGAGTTCAAATTCCCGAAGTTCGATCTCCGGAATCGATGCCGGTGTCCGATCCCGGCCGGTACGCGGGTTCGAGTATCCCAGAAAATGTCGCATGGTAGAGGCTACCGATGCAGAGTCCGACAGATTCTTTCCCTGATACCCCTTGATGATTTCGGGCCCCATACCCGTCGCCACGACCGGGTCCTCGCCGAATGTCTCCTCAAATCTCGGCCAGAGGGGATTCCGCCCGATATCGAGAACGGGATCGAAATTCCAACGGATGCCGGACGCCCTCGTTTCAAGCGCTGTGATTACGGCGGTTTTATAGGCGAGCGCAGGATTTCTCGAAGAGGCCAAGCCGATATTATGCGGAAAAATCGTTGCATCCAGAATATGGGCTGCGCCATGATTCGCATTGATGCCGTAGAGAACGGGTATCCGGTGTGTCGTCTTCAGAGCCGCATGCTGAATCGCGGTCACTATCTTGTGCCACGTCTCGATCCGGTACGCATTATTGACGTAATTAATGATAGATCCCACCTTATAAATATTCACCGCCGTCTCAAGGTGGGAAGGGTCGATCTCTCCGTTCCGGTTCTGTATACCTCCTTCGAGTACGAGGTTCAGGTCTATCTGCGTCATCTGTCCGACTTTTTCATCGACGTTCATTGCAGCGAGCAATGCATCTATCTTGTCGGATACATCGTCTTTTCTTTCACGGATATCGTGTTGTAATTCTCTGTCTTCCATGTCGATGTGGAGTTATGAATTGGTATGATCATGCCGAACTGATCATCGGCCATGCGATGCCGTCAATATAAGAATATTGCGGATGAAAGTGGTAATCTGTCCGCGTGGTGAACGGGCTATTGGATTTCCCGAAGCCGGATTATATAACGCCGAATGAGATCGAGCGTGCTGGTATCGTCGGAATATATTCCATACCATCCCTGGCTTTCGTGCGGGGGGTCGCCTGTCAGGGGTTTTCCGGGTTCCCAGAAATCGCCCGGTTTTTCGGGTCTCCCTTCGCCCGACCATGACCAGAGATTCAATCCCGAAAAGGAGGACCCTTCGGATCTCAAATGCAGCATGTATTCGAAAATCATGGTGTAGAATATATCGCGGTAGGTGACCGGAGCCGCTGGATCATAATTACGCTTGTCTCGCGATACGCCGAATTCTTCCAGAACCAGCGGTTTATTTACATGCTCGGCAACCCAGATGTGATCGGCAACATACGCCATGGCGAAGCCGGTAGCCGGAAAGAACGTTTCTTCCGCCCGCGCCGGAATATACCGGGACCAATTCTCAATCCAAAGGTGTATGGTGAGATAATCCAGCGACGGCACACCGGCAAGTTCCTCGAAGAGCGGATTCTCATCGCCGGCGATAAGCTTTCCTTCTCCTCCGAGCGAGACCAACTGCCTGGGTGTTCGTTCTTTTATAAATGCGGAGGCTTTTTTCACCCAATCGGCGTATTCTTCGGGATGATTATATCCGCGCGGTTCGTTCGCGAGCTGCCATGCCATGATCGTCGGGTCGTCGGAATATCGTCGTCCCGTAATGTGGTTGGTTCTGTTGATCAGCGCTTCGACGAATTGCTTGAACCATTTCCTCGCATCGGGGAGGGCATAGAATCTGGATGCGTTCGTCATGAAATCGGTCCATGTGTTTCCGTCCTGTTCGGGATAGGGAACAGGCTCTCCCGTTGCCCATGAAATGTACTGCGACATGCCGCCCGACCACTGGAAGAAGTTGTTCAGAACGAGTACTGCCCGCATATTCCGTTTCTCCATCTCTGCCAGGAGGAAATCGAGTCCTTCGAGAATCTCCTCCCGGTAAACTCCCGGTTCGGGCTGGACGCTCGGCTTTACCCGCCAGGGCTCGGTATCGGGTCCCTCGCTCCCTGCCAGCACCCGCAGGTTATCTATGCCGAGTTCGCTGAGCATATCGAGCTCGCGAATAAGACGAGCTCGATCGGCGTATTCGGTGTCGGCGCCGAGATGCATACCGTACCAATAGTTCATGCCGAGAAAATAGTAAGGCTGGTCGCCGATAAAGAAACGCCCGTCTCTCACTTCGACAAAATCTGTATGTTGTGCGTTGATCGAAGTCGACACGGAAAGAATGCAGCAGCATAATGCGAGGGAACGGAAGAAACGCGTGTACGGAAGAGACATTTGTTCTTTCTCCGAATTATCCGAATTGCTGTGAGATTAGTTATGACACGATGGCGTCGACCGCTCCAAGTTCGTCTGCGGTCAGTTCGGGCTTCTTCAATACTTCCAGACAGTCCAAAATCTGGCCGGTATGGCTCGCTCCGATGACGACGGAGCAGACAGCCGTTTGCCGGAGCACCCAGGCAAGCGCAAGCTGTGCCAGGGACTGTCCGCGGGCGGCGGAGATCTCTTGAAGCAGTGCGATCTGCCGGATGCGCTCCGGTGTTATTTGATCGGCTTTGAGAAAGCCGCTCGGTTTTGCCGCTCTTGAGCCGGGCGGTATTCCTTTGAGATATTTATCAGTCAAGAGCCCTTGAGCCAGCGGTGAAAAGACGATGCCTCCGATCCCAAGCCGTCCGAGGGTATCGAGCAGGCCCTGCTCGGGTTCCCGCTGAAACATATTATATTTGAATTGATGAATAATGAACGGCGTGCGCAATTCACGAAGCGCCGCGGCTGCACGTTCGGTCTGTTCAGCGTCGTAGGAAGAAATCCCTGCATACAGAGCTTTACCTTGTCTCACGGCCTGGTCGAGTGCATACAGACTCTCTTCCATCGGCGTGTCGGGATCCGGACGGTGATGATAGAAGATATCGACATAGTCCAGCCCCATGCGGCGAAGACTCTGATCGAGGCTGGCGAGGAGATATTTCCGCGAGCCTCCGTCGCCGTACGGACCGGGCCACATGAGGTATCCGGCTTTCGATGATATGATGAGCTCGTCCCGATGCGCGGAGAGATCGTTCTTCAGAACTTTCCCGAAGGTCAATTCGGCGCTTCCTGGTTCCGGACCGTAATTATTCGCAAGGTCGAAGTGTGAAATTCCAGCCTCGAACGATCTCAGGATCATGTCGCGCGCGATGTCGAAGGGATCGATGCTTCCGAAATTGTGCCAGAGTCCGAGCGAAATGAGCGGCAGCCTGAGTCCGCTGCTGCCGCATCGCCGGTACTGCATCCGTTCATAGTTTGCTTGCATAGGCATCAGTTCGGCGCATAGAGTACAGGGAGGTCGGCTTCAAAGAGAATTACCGGATGATTCCGGAATTCGATAAAATTGGCCGCACTCGGATGGCCGGGATACGGTGCATAGTAGTGATGCTGCCGGTCGGTTGTATGGTTCGCATTCCGCCATACCAGCACGTAGCCGATCCGCTGTGTGACCGAGTCGGCGTTGATCGCCGCCAGAAGAACGTCGGTCCACCATCTCGGCTCCGGTATCGCTTCAAAGCCTGTCTCGGTGAGGGCGGGGATCTTACCTCGTTCTTCGGCCATTTCTACGAGGAGGTGCAGTCTTTCGACGAGTACTCCGCGCGTATCCGCAGACCGAACGTTACCGTAATCGTCGTATCCGAATATATCAACATACTCGTCTCCCGGATAGCGTTCAAGGTACTTATCCCTCGTATCGAATCGATCTGGAGAATAGGCGTAGAGGAGGTTATGAACCCCTTTTTCGTCGCGGAGATACCGGACCGTAAATTGCCACAGGTCTTTATATTCCTGCGGGGTGCAATGTTCGGAGCCCCACCAGAACCAACTCCCGTTGTGTTCATGGTACGGCCTGAAAATGATCGGAATGAGGTGATCGGGAGCGGACCATGCCGTCTCGCCGGCGGTCAGACCGGATACAAACTCCGCAAACCTGTCCAGCCATTCTTTGAACATCGTATGCCCGGATCCGCCGGGAAGTATCTGCGGTACCGCAGGGGTCGTCTCCCAGGCATTGCCGCCGCTGACGGGATTGTTCATGTGCCAGCTTAGCGTGATAATCCCTCCGCGGGAGTATCCCTCCCGTATCCAATTGCGCATATTCTCGAAATTTACCTTGTCTAGATTCTGAGTAGCCCCAAGCTCGAGATCGCCGAGCTCCCAGCCGTATACTGCGGGATAGGATCCGGCCGTCTCCATAACATCGGATCTCCCGGGTTCGTTGACCCAGTGCACTCCGTACGCAAGATCGTCCTGATGCCCGAAGAGAATATGATTCCTGCTTAACTCCATTAAATTGCGATAGAGCGCTTTCGTTTCTGCTGTCGCCTGCGGATCAACAAATGAGATCTCATACTCCGGTGTTTCGGTGCCGCGGTCGCATCCTAGAAGCGCGATAAACATACTCAGCAGAATCGTTGCGGAAATATACATTATTTTCATGGAAGTTTCCTTTTGTCTGGTTGCGAAATCAGGCGGAATCCGCTATCTGAGAAGAAGGAGCTTCATCGTTTTCGAGTAAACTATCCGGGAACCGGGACTGAGATCCGCAGCAGTTATTCTGTAAAAATAAAACCCGCTTGCAAGTCGAGTTGCGTCGAAGGTAACTTCATACGATCCGGGTTGCCGCTGTTCGTCGACAAGAACTGCTGTTTTTCTGCCCATGACGTCGAAGACCTCAAGGGTAACATGTGATAGCAAAGGAATCGAATACGGGATCGATGTGGACGGATTGAACGGATTCGGATAGTTCTGTCTCAACTCGTAAGTGAGAGCCCGGTCAAAACGGTCGTCCGCTCCGACGGTGGGTAAATTCTGACCCCGGATCTCGATATAATCGAAATCCATCCAACCCCAGTTACCGGTAATCAAAATGGTGTTCATTCCTCCCGATAAATTGACATTTATCGTGTGAGTCAACCATTGGTTGAGAGGACCTGTGAACATTATCTCGCTGATCCTGTTGCCATTGATATCGATAAACTGTCCTTTCGGATCGTCGTAAGGGAGACGGAAACCGAACCGGAGTCCGTAATTCCCCGGATCGTTTATCGGTATGTTCTCCCACGTGAGTGTTGATCCCGTTGCGTCCTGCATTCTCACGAATGAGCCTCCGCTCGCTACTGCGTCGCTCATGATTGATGTACTGCCGGTTTGCTGACTCTGTTCCGCCTCGAAACGGATGCTTTCGGCTTCAGGACTGATGAGGAGAATACGGGTAGGGGAGTACACTTCGAAGGATCCGTCGCTGACAATCGCATACAACGAGTAGGAACCTTCTTCCGGATTTTCCCATGTGAAGCTGTAGGGTTCCGCATCGCTGGTGCCGGCGAGTTCATCATCTAAATAGAAATCGACCCGGAGTATTTCGCTGGTACCTGTCTGAACCGCAGTTTCGACAGTGAGCGGGACGCCTGACTCGAGGAATGCATTTTCGATCGGGGAAAGAATGACGATCTGCGGCGGCTGTTCATCGGAATATAATCCGTAGACCTCAAATTCCCAGAGCGAAAATCCCCAGCCCGTCCCCCGTACGAGTCCTGACATTCGGACGAATCGACCGGAAACCGGCGTTTCGAAATGTATCGAATCGATGCCGCCGGTTCCGTCCCGCTCTTCATACACCGTCTGCCAGTTGACCGTGTCGAACGAAACGTCGATATCATACGATTGTCCGTACGCCACCTCCCAGTCGAGAATCACATTCATCAGATCGTAGGACGCTCCGAGATCGACGTATATCCATTGATTGTTCTGGTAGACGCTGCTCCACCTTGTGTTCGGATTTCCGTCGTTTGCGAAATTTGCAGGGTGTCCGGAGTTTTCTATGCTCGAGGCGACAATGGGTTTAACAAGCGCCCTGTTTACCTGAGAGGGATCGAGGACTGATATCGTTACCTCCGCTTCTTCCGTTCCGCCTTCATCGTCGTATGCAATGAGGATATAGGTTGTTGTCTCGAGGGGAAACACATCGACCGAGTCGTGATGCTCCACGTTCTCGCCGTCGAGGGTTACCGTCGCGGCGCCTGCCACGGTCCAGTAGAGTGTGCTCCGGCCGCCGGCCTCGATTCCCGAAGGGAATGCGGAAAATTTGATACGGATGCCGGGAAGTCTGAGATCAACATCCTCGGGATGGAGATCCCTCATCGTCCGGATATTTTCGAGGATGCGCGGCCAATTCTGCCATTCGGGTTGACGGTTCGTCCAATGATCGAACCATTGCCATCCGAGTGCGCCCGCGTAACCTCTATCGTACAACCGGGTATACGCTTCACTCCATGGGGCGCCGTAAGTGAAATCGGCCTGTTGATCGGTAAGATCGTACAGGAAAAACTCAGCTATGACGATCGGCTTGTCGAGCTGCCATGCGGATGCATCGGTGTGAAAAGGGGACTGCGAGATGCCGAAATGCTCGTAGTAGTGTACGGAATAGAAGTCGAGGTAGCCGAGCGTATCGCCTCCCGCATCGATCAACCGGTCGTCACGGTAATAGTTGAAAAACGTGCCTGAAGCTCCGGTGGGAGCTACATCGCTCGACGCCCTGAAGCTCCACGACCCGTTCGTAATGAGCACGTCGGGATCGGTACGACGAATCGCTCCAGCGGTTCTGTTGACAAATCTCTGCACAGCCGACATGGAAACCCGGTCGGATAAGAGGGTCCATCCGAATTGCGTAGTCATTCCCTCCGGCTCGTTGAATATTTCCCAGGCGAGGATCGCAGGATGGCCTTTGAGCGAATCGACCATAGGGATCAGTGCGTTGTCGATATAGGCCTGAATCCGTGTTGAATCGGTGAGTAACACCCGGTTGCGGGAGGTGATATCGGCGCCGTATTGAGTAGTATGAAGCATATCGAAAGACCAGAGGCATAGCTTCAGCCCGATATCGTAAAAATAGGCCAGATCGAGAATCTCGCGAAGGTCTTCAATAGCGCCGGCGCCCGGTCCGATGACGATTGCATCGGCTCCGGGACCGGAAAATTCCGGCGTACTTGCACCGTTCGTATGCAGCCAGAGCCGGAATGAGTTACCTCCGTTATCCCGCATCTCCATGAACATCTCCTCGAACAGATCGAGCCGGGTTGTCCCGGGACCGATATCCCGTGCAAAATCAACCCACGCAACATTGCCGCCGCTGAGGAAAATGTCCTGGCCGTGGATTGTAATTCGATCGGATGGCTGGGCCGTCAGTTGAGCGGACAGACAGAGTCCGAGTACCGAAATGATAAGCAGGAACCGCATCATATTCTCTCTAAATTTTTTATTTGTCAACTTACGGCCGCACCTTGTCCAGTCAGCAGCGGATCTCCCGGATTTCGGTATTTGCCGGGATACATCTCTGACGGTTTATTTCGATAATTTCACCATATGGATGTCGTTTCCCGGAACGGTGAACTTCGATACGGCAGCCGTCGTCCCGGTTTCTCTTTTTCCCCAAAGATCGCGGATGCGGTAAACAGTCTTTGAAAAGTCGAATTCGGTCTCGGTAAGTTCATCGACGATGCGATGCTCCTGCCAGTTCAGCTCGATGTTCTGAGGGAACTCTCCGCGGTTGAGAAAGGCGACGGCGGCTTCGCCGTTCCGGAGTGGTTTGACCCAGATATCCACGGTACCGATTTGTTTATATTTGAATGCCTGAATTCCCAATGAATCCTGGTTGACCGCGATAACTTCTGAATTTGTGATTATTGCTCGGGTTGCGTCTGTCATATTTCTCAGATCGTTTCCCGCCATAAGCGGGGCCGCAAGCATCGCCCACATTGAAAAATGTGCGCGGTCAGCATTGTCGGACATACCGTTACCGACTTGCAGCATGTCCGGATCGTTCCAGTGATCGGGTCCGTTATGTTCGCGCAGCCGCTCATGCATATCGAGTATTTTCAGGAATCCCCATGCCGACCATGTTCCGTGATTGTACTCGCAGTCCCAGCAGCGATGAATGTCGCCCGTAGTTCTCCATTGATGGCCGATCTCCTTGCCCCATTCCCAGGGCTGATTATCGCCCCATTCGCAGATGCTTAAGACGATCGGACGCCCTGCGGTAAATAATGCATCGCGTATCGTCATAAATGCGCCTTTTGCGTTTAATCCCTCGGTGTTGCACCAGTCGTACTTGAGATAATCGACTCCCCATGCTGCGTAGGTGAGGGCATCCTGGTATTCGTGTCCTCTGCTTCCCGGATAGCCCGCACAGGTTTTATATCCGGCGCACGAATAGATGCCGAATTTCAATCCCCGGGAATGGATATAATCGGCGAGCGCTTTCATCCCGGAGGGAAACCGTTCCGGATGAGGCTGGATGAATCCGCGATCGTTACGTTCGCCATGCCAGCAGTCGTCGATGACAATATACCTGTAGCCGGCCTCTTTCATACCCGATTCAACCATGGCATCGGCCATCTGGCGGATCATCTCTTCGTTAACGTTGCACTGGAAATAATTCCAGCTGTTCCATCCCATCGGAGGTGTGAGTGCGAGTCCTTCGAATTTTTGGGAGTAGAGAGGTGCAACGGTCATCAGCAGGAAGATCATAGAGAGCACGATACTTCTTTTCATATGGCGGATCTCTCGATTGTAGACGTTAACGTTTCGCATGCATGTATTCGAGCGCGTTTACAATATAGACTAATGGAGCATTCCAGTTGATGGCAACTTCGTTCGTTGTATAGCTGCACCAATCGTCAATGTAGGATAGCGCCGGATAATCCGACGGATACGCGCAGCCGTCCTGTTGGCCGTTATACGGCCCGCCGACGAGAAATCCAGGCACCGGATCGTCGATATCATCCGCGGCGGATTGCCGGTGATGCGGAAAATGCGGAGATAGAATCCCGAAACCCGTGACAAACGAGTACCCTGTCGGATTTCGGCCGAGCAGGTAGTCGAGATTCGAGAGTGCGGCGCGAAGGTAACGGTCGTCGCCCGTTATCTGATATGCCTGTATGAGAATCAAGGAATGATTGGCCGCGGTGCCGTTGCTTCCCCAGACAAAATCTCTCCCGCCGAACACACCCATGCTTATCCGGTATGCAGACCGCTCGTACTCGCGGTAGAGCGTGTCTGCCAGGTCAAGCAGATTTTGAATGGCCGTATGCAAACCAGTGAACCCGGCCAAACTCTCTCGGTGATGGGTGAGGGAAATCCATGCGAGAGGTCGAACATATCTCCAATCGGGAACGGCGAATGTCGTATCGGCGATTCTATATGTATCCAGATACCGATCGTTTCCGGTTGTGATATAGAGCTCGGCGGCTGCCCAGTCGAATTCATCCGAAATATCATCGTCGCCGTACTGGCCGGTATGCACGTCGGAGGGTTGCCTGTAGTATTGTTCGGGATTTTTCACCGCCCACATCCAGGCATATTCGGCGGCCCGTATGCACCGCTCGGCTAAACCGGAATCGTACGATGCAAAGACTCTGGCGGCGATCGCATTGACCGCCGCGAAGTTAAGCGCCGCAGCAGTAGATTTCCGTACGACATATCGCTGCGATCGCGCCTCATGCGGCATAATGATTCCTTCGAAACGAAGCGTGGTGAGTTTATGATAGACCCCGCCGTCATCGGGATCCTGCATGGTCAGCATCCATTCGAGGTTCCAACGAATCTCATCGAGAATGTCCGGAACGCCGTTCGAGGTTTCGGGAATGTTCGTTTCGAGTGTGTTGAAATGGACGGGAAAATGCTCGTATGCTGCAAGAAGCGTATAGGTACTGATTCCTGAATTAACGATATATTTGTTGTAGTCGCCGGCATCGTACCACCCCTTCGGAGATGCAAAGACATATCCCGGAGGCCGGTTAGCCGATGCCGCGGAGGGGTGGACGGCGACAGCGGTGTCGGGATGGCCGGCCGGCCGTTTCCATTTTCCTGCGTAGGTCTCGCCGACCGCCGACGATGCACGGTTGAAATAGTATGCTTTCAGAGCCCCTTTTCCGAGACTGCGATAGATATTTTCCGAGATCGCAAACGGATACGATCTTCCGGTAGCGGTGTGCTCGATGACATACGTCCCGTGCGACGTAAATCGGGAAAAGTCGGCGATCGCCACAGATTCACCCGAATGCTGCCAGTACTCCTGCCTGCTCAGCGTATCGGTGTATACAATGTTCCCGGTGGCAATATCGACCACGGAAAATTCACCCGATGCATTTCCGGGAAGAACGGCGATCTTATCCACGAGCGGATAATAACCGATCTGGTTCACTCTTATATGCTCTTGTGTAAAGGACCGGCAGACGCTTAAAATACAAAGAGCAATAACAGCGGATATGTGTGTCAGCCGCATATTTACCTTTGAACGGGTGTTCGAAAAATCAGTCTCGTGTCGTCCGGATAGAGTTCAGCGACTCTCTTGATGTTAAGCAGGGTATTCGGCCAGTTATGCGAAATGCCCTCTCTGTTCGTCCAATGGTCGAACCACTGCCATCCCAGAGCTCCGGCGTATCCTCGCTCATAGAGTACCGTATACAGATCGGCCATCGGAACGCCGAACATATCCTCTACATAGAATTCGGCGACCGCAACCGGTTTGTCCAGCTCCCAATAGTGCGCATCATGGTGGAAGGGAGATATTTCAGTTCCTCCCCATGTGTAGTAGTGCACGGTGTAGAAATCAAGATAGCCATGCTGATCTCCTCCCGCATTGATCAATGCTTCGTCGCTATAATAATTTTTATACTCTCCGCTGTTCTGTTGTTGATCGTAGTACTGTGCCGTCTCGTGGAGGGTGAATCGCCGGTTATATTTGAGCGACAGATATTCCTGCAGGACTTCCAACTCAGCCTGAGAAACCTCGGATGAGGGTTTTCTGGGACCGGCTGTTTCTCTTTTTATTTCACCGGGCGATGATTTCTCGCTTAATATCCGAAAGCTCCATGCGCCGTTGGTGATAAGCGCTCCCGGATCGGTTCTCCGAATTGCGCCGGCGGTGAGGTTCACGAATTTTTGAATGTAATGTATCGGAACGTGTCTGGTAAATTCCCAACCGAACTCGAAACTCATTCCTTCAGCTTCGTTGAATATCTCCCAGGCGATGATCGCAGGATGTCCGGCCAGTGCATTCACCATCGGAATCAGGGCATTATCTATATATGACTGCGTACTCGATTCATCGGTGAGAATCGAAAGCGCCCGGTCGGTAACGAGAGGTCCGTTACTTATGCGAAGCATATCGAAGGACCAGAGACAGAGCATCATGCCAACATTGTGTCGGTGAGCCAGATCCAATATGTTCCGAAGGTCTTCGATGGTACCTTCACCGGGACCATCGACATAGTGACCGTCCCAGGAAGGTGTTACGGCTCCGGTAGTATGGAGCCACAATCGCATTGTATTTCCCCCGTGCATGCTGACTTCGCTGAATATCTCCTCGAACAGATCTAACCTCGTCTCACCCGGTCCGATATCCCGGGCAAAATGGATCCAGGCAACATTGCCTCCGCTCAGAAAAAGCTGCTGCCCGTCGACTTCGACACGATTTAACGTTTGGCATAGGAGCGAAAAGTGAATGAAGAGAAGCATGATGAGGATGCCGATCGATTGGGAGATAATACGAATGCTCTTCATATGTAACTCGATCGTGGAAATTGGTGACGAATAGAATTATCGTTTAAACAATTGAGCTTAGATATTGAGATTATCGGCTGATATGAGGTTCTGTTTTTATAATAATGGCTTTTATTTGGATTGAAATGAACCATGCAGGTTTACCCTGATATATTTCGCTCTTTGGTGGGATTTATTCGGTAAATAAGTATAACGGATCACACATGCATATAATTAATCAAATTGATTGATAATATGCAAGTAGTTAATAAAGATCTTCCTTGCGAGTCTGCTGTTTGATCGTTTTCACTAAAATAATTTGAGACACTTTCAGGAAAGGAGGGCTCCGAACATGGTTATTCCTTGATGAAGGTAGTCTGAAAACGAAAGGCCGGACAGAGAGCCGGCCTTTCATATAGTTTCTCGCTATACTTCTTGATCGCAAAGGTTGTCTATACTGGATTCCTTTCCCAGATCCTACCAGAAAATGACGTACATAAAAAGGGTGAGCAGGATAACCCCGATACCCAGCCATAATACGGAAGGGGTCGGTTTCATATCGAAATCTTTACGTACAGGTAATTCGATCGGTTTCTTCAACGGGTTGACGATGGTAAGAATTCCCATCGCAATGAGAATCAGGAAAAAGGTGATCGCCATTCTGTTGAGGAATGCGATTTCACTGAAAAAGAGCAGCAGAATGCCATACGAAACGGGAGAGAGAATCAATGCCGTTATTCCGGCGGATGCGGGTGCTCTTTTCACTGCAAAGCCGAATACAAATGCCGCAAGGATTCCGGGGGATACGAATCCCTGAAACTCCTGAATATAGTTGAAGATTCCTTGAAAGCGGGGATTCCCGAGATGGGGTGCGATAAGACATCCGATGATGACGAGACATACCGTGGATATTCTGCCTATCGTGATGGTACTTCCCTGGTCCGCATTCTTATTCCAGTGCCGCTTGACGAGATCGAGCGTGAATATTGTTGATGCCGAGTTAAGCATTGATGCGAGCGAGCTGATGACCGCTCCGGCAATCGCGGCAAAGATGAACCCGCGCAAGCCGGCGGGAATTAAATTCCGGATCAGGTACGGATAGGCTGCATCCGTTGTCGGGAGCTGGTCGCTGTATAACTGATATGCGATGATGCCTGGAAACACTACGATGAAGGGAATGAGCAGCTTCAGACCGGCTGCGAAGATTATTCCGAGCTGACCTTGCCGTAAAGATTTTGCCGCAAGAGTTCTTTGCGTGATGTATTGATTCAGTCCCCAGTAATAGAAATTCGGGATCCATAATCCGATTACTAATGCCGTCCAGGGGAGGACAGGATGATCGGCAGGGAGGATCATATGGAGCCGGTCTGAATTAGCCGTAAGAAAGTTATCCAAACCGCCCACCTCATTGAGTCCGAGGTAGAGTGTGATAATTCCTCCGAGTATGAGCGTTGCACCGAGGAACAGATCGGCCCACGCGACGGCTTTGAGTCCTCCCCAGGTTGTATAGAGCGCGGCTATGCCGCCTATCAGCCATACCGCCGTCATGAGATTCAGATCAAAGATAGTGAATAAGGTTAATGCCCCCGAATAGATCACGGCCGAAATCGTAACGCCGACATAGATGCACATCATATACACGGCCATGATACTCCGGGCGGCTGCATTATAACGGTATTCCAGAAATTCAGGAATCGTAAAAATCCCGCTCCGTAAAAAACGAGGCAGGAAGAAAAAGGCGACGAAGACAAGCGTGATCGCTGCCATCCATTCATAGCTGGCGACGGCGAGACCCACGTTGCTCGCTCCCTGTCCCGACATGCCGACAAAGTGTTCGGTAGATATATTCGCCGCGATAAGCGATAATCCGATCAACGGCCAAATTAATCCTCTGCTCGCAAGAAAAAAATCTTCTCCGGTTTTTTCTCTGCGGCTTTTATACATGCTGACGCCGACGACGATAAGAAAAAACATAATAAAGAGAGATAAATCCAGCCAACTTAGTTCCATAATGTTCTCATATTGATAGGTGATTGGAAATTATTACTCACGGTTGAATCACGCATTATATTGCTATGGTATATTGATTCAGTAAAAGAGGTGGATTGGGAGTTGAGTGAAAATATACCGAATTTCATGAGATACGGTCTTATCGGTTTTACTTGGAAGAAAGGATATGGTTCCGACCGGGAGATCCCCGTCCGGGTGAATAGCATTACGAATATAATCGACCCAAAAATATCGGATGTAATTAATCAAATTGATTGATAAAACGCAAGCAGAATTGCCCATTTTTTGGAAAAATAATGCACTATAATTAATCAAATCAGTTGAATAAAAGCATTATTTTAAGTAAATTTTACAGTCCAAATTTTGTGCATTGTACCGTAGCCAGATTTACTTAGGAAATAAAAGGATTCTGGACCTGAATGCGAATTGGACGCTGTTTAATAATTTTTGAGAATACCGGTTTATGACCCGTTGAATCCGCGGAAGCTGTTCCACCGTTCCCGAATCGGAGCAGGTGGAGTGTAATCCTCGCTGATTCCCGGTAGATCCAATTATTTCCCGGCTGGAACGGATTTACGCAATACTTCGTAATCCGATTCGATAATTGGTGAAGGAGACACCCCCATGCTGATAGGAACTAACCTTCAGTATACCAAAACGTATAATGTTCGTATCGTCCTCGAGACGATTCGGTTATTCGGACCGCTGTCGAGAGGAGATATTGCACGACGGACCGAACTGACCGCTCAGACGGTTACCAACATTACAAAACAATTGATACATTCCGGCCTTATCCTCGAGGGGGAGCGCATACAGGACGGCAGGGGAGCGCCTTCCAGGTTGCTGAAATTAAATCCAGACGGGGCATTCTCTATTGGTCTCGATCTGGACAGAGACCATCTGACCGGTATCCTCGTCGATCTGTCCGGTGTTCCAAGACAGCGCATCGGCTTCGATCTTAACTTTCCCTCTCCCGACGAGGCGATGATTCTCCTCGAGAGAACCGCTAAAGAACTCATCGACCTGGAGAATGTATCGATCGAGAAGATAAAGGGGGTGGGAGTTGGGTTGCCGGGACCACTCGCAGTATCCGAGGGGAGTCAGGTGAAAAATATCGTCAACCCGGTGGCTATACCGGGGTGGACGAATGTCCCCGTGATCGAAATGCTCAATAAGGGATTATCTCTTCCTATCTATCTTGAGAACAATGCATCGGCCGCCGCGATCGGTGAACTCTGGTACGGTGCGGGACGACACATCAAATCGTTTTTTTATGTTTACTTCGGTGCGGGGCTGGGCGGCGGTATCGTTATTAACGGACAGCCTTTCTCGGGACATACCGGAAACGCAGGAGAGCTTGGTTATTATCCCTCGACGAATAACCCGGAATCGGTGGGTGCTATGCAGCATCCGCATATCGGATTATATTTCAATCTTCCCAATCTATACGCGCATCTCCAACAGAACGGCTCGAACGTTAGAAATACGACAGACCTCGAAGCGTTATTCGAGCAGGGGAACGGACTACTGCTGAATTGGATAGCTACGGGCGCTTCGCAACTGGCACCCGTCATACTGGCAATCGAATACCTGATAGATCCCGATGCTATATTCTTCGGGGGACGTCTCCCGGATCCGATAATCCGCCGATTACTCGAACAGCTGAAAACGATAATTCCTGCGTCGAGAATAAAGCAGAAAGCTGCCTCCCCGGATCTCCTGCCGGCGACTGCGGGATCGGATGCCGCGGCTCTGGGTGTCGCTACACTTCCGATCTATGAATCGCTCGCTCCGCTTCCGAAGCTGTTATTGAAGAATACGAAACGGAGAACCGAATCCTACTCCACCGCGTCACTGTACGAATAGGATTTTCACAGGCTTCTCCGGTCGTCTCCACACACCGGTCCCAAACTTAAATCTTCCGGCTCAACCTGAATTGGTGTCTCATATATTAAAATATTTCTGCTGTTCCTGATGCTCGCTATGGATATTATGATTGATACCGCGCATACCAGAACATGGCTTCTTCTTATCTTCTCCCCCCGCAACACCCTCGATTGAATTAGTACCAATCAATTAACGGTTCAGAACACCCTCTGCTCACTTTCAACCATTTGTCTATCAGCTGCCGCCCCCTAAGTGTCGATGTCAGGGAATATTTGCAAAATCCAGGTAAATAATTCGTTGTCCCTCACAATAAATGCCGATTTTCGCTCGATTTCAAGCGAAGAGGATCAGGCATGATATTTGCACTATTTATACCGCAGTATCGAATTTCAGATTCGGGCCCCGGTGTGTGAACAGGTATATCACGTAAAATACCCTCTCCAACACTCGGAGTTCCCGCTCATGGTGAGCAAAATAAAGTTCATGGATTTTTCCACTGGTAACGAATAGCATTATGAATATCCATTGTTTCATACGATGTATCTGCATCCTTGTTGTTGCTTCGACTTTTGAGACATACTCCGGAAACCCTCAGGTATCCGGTGACCTTGAGAATGATTTCGCCGAATTTGTGAGGACGACTCTGAAGGAATGGCAGGCTCCGGGTGTAGCTTTTTCTGTTGTTAAAGACGGGGAACTGATCCACAACAGCGCTTTCGGACTCTGCGATGTCGAGAGCAGACTCCCCGTGACAACGAATACGCTGTTCGGAATAGCTTCGCTGACGAAAGCATTCACCACGGCCGCACTTGCGATGCTGGTGGACGATGGATTACTCGATTGGGACGTACCGATCCGATCGTACCTTCCGGATTTTCAAACATCCGATCCTTTCATCACTGAGCATCTGACACTGAGAGATATCGTGACCCATCGTTCGGGACTGGCACGGCATGATCACGTGTGGCTAGGCACGCCGTTTACACGCGACGAACTCATCGGCAGTATCCGCTGGCTCGGCTTCAGCAGGGGATTCAGGCAGTCATACCAGTATAACAATCTTCTCTATATCGTCGCGGGCCGGGTGATTGAATCTGTTTCAGGGATAAGATGGGAAGATTTTATTTCGTATCGTTTACTTCGTCCACTCGGAATGTCCTCGACGATTTTCGCCGGCGACGATATTGAAACTCGGTCCGATTTTTCTAAGTCCTATTCGGTTGCTGGAACGGGTTATGAACCTGCGCCTCAGAGAGATCTCGCTGCACTCGGTCCGGCAGGATCGATGTACTCAAATTCGGTCGATATGTCGAAATGGATGCTCTTTCAGTTGAACAAAGGCGTGGTCCGAATGGACACCCTTGTGAGTCCCGCACAGATGTCTGACATTCAATCGCTTTGGGTTCATTCGGAACAGGGCTCCGGTAACGATGATATTCGATCTACCGGCTACGGACTCGGATGGAGGATCGGCAGCTATCGGGGAAATGAGATCGTTTACCACAGCGGTGCGATCGGAGGATATCGGGCGCTCGCAATACTCGTTCCTTCTCATCGTCTCGGAATAATTTCTTTAACGAATATCAACCGGTCACAGGTAAATCAGGTCCTTGCCTACACTTTTCTTGATCGACTGCTCGGATTGGAACCAATCGATTGGAATAGAAGATTCAAATCGCGTCAGAGTCCGCTCCGCACCGTACGATGCGATAAAGCCCCGAAGATGCATCTCTCGTACGATTTATATACGGGGAGATTTGTCCATCCCGCGTACGGTGAAATACAGTTTCAGGTGCAGGGTAAGAGACTGATTATTTCGCGGTACGGAACCGTCTCACGGATGGAGCCATGCAGGGACCACACCTTCAGACGGGACCGGGCGACATGGGGCGTTTTCCGTCCGGGTATTACTTTCCGATTCGAAACCGGGACAGACGGCAGCATCGATCGTGTACTCATTCCTCTTGAACCGGATATCGACGATATTGAATTCATACGTGTCGGAGTACACGAAAGATCGATTTCTTCTCCTCTTATGAATTGAGCATCCGATATTTTGCGATCTGAAAATTTCTACCTTCCTCTTGATTTTAAACGATATATTAAATATTATGCACCCTCAAAATGCGGGGAGGAGGATATCGGCAGGAGCCGTTCCACAGACGCATTGAAAACCCTAATCGAGTTACATCCAGTTTCCTTCCCAAAAATCGATCGACAGAAATGTCCCGTCCAATCCAAGGATCTTTGGAAATTAAACCTGATCGTACTAATCTGAATTTCAGTATCTATCTCGAACTACACCCGTAATCACGGAGGCATTACTTACCTGAACCACGTACCAATCTTCCGGTTGGGAAACGTTAAAACTACTGAACACATTTAGTATCACCGGAATAACAACCATACAGAAGTCTTGACGAACAGCACTCGACTCATCTGGTCATGTGCCGTTCATCAGGAGCACGGGAGGAATCTATGAGAACTGTAGCTGCTGTGTTGATATCGGTGTTGATCGTTGCTGTGACGATCGTTCCCTCTTCGGTCGGAATCGCTCAGGAGGAGGAAGATCTGTACAGGGTCAAGCCGGTCTACACGCCGCCTTTGGTGAGGCCGGCGCTCGAGGTAAACCGGGAAGCACTTCCGCGCGGGAGTTCCGGAAGCACGCCGGAATTCGACGGCGATCCCGTCGTGCTCCGAATCCCGGTAGAGCAGCAGACTGCTCCTTCGGAAAATAACGCGCGAAACCTTCTCATGTTGGCAGCGAGGTATATGAACTGGACGCGCTCGACCGATGAGTTGAGGTACATACGATCCTCGAGCAGCTCGTCGGCGGAGAAAGAGACGATCGAGCGGGAAACACGCGATGCGTTGGAGCAGGATCGCAGACGGCTGACGGGACGATTCGGTGAATTGAATCAGACGACGGAGGAAGTTCTGAGAGAGCAGATCGAGGAGATTCACAATCGTGCAAACCGTGATACAGAAACATATCTGTTTGTCCAGCAGGTGCGTAACGTACCGATCGACGGATCGGGGATCCGGGTGCGATGGGATGCTGGAAGCGAACACATTATCCTTTCCGGTCAGTTGTATAATTCGGTCACGATCGCCAATACCCGCAGACTCGATGCAAACGGCGCCCGCAATGCCGCCATTCGGTACATTCAGCAGTCGAGCGGGATCAGGCAGGGGACAAGGCCCGCTCCGGAAATTGTACTCCTTCCGTATGGCAATGCATTCAGATACGCATGGAAAATGGATGTCGAGGCCGAGGAGGGCCCCTATCGAATCTGGATAGATGCGGAAAATGGAAATACGCTTCAGCTTGATCCGCAATTCTTTCCCGTCGGTGGGCAAGGGTTAGTGTTTAATCCGAATCCCCTCACCGGTACGGTCGAGAAGACGTTTGAGGTCAATCCCGCATCGGGAGGCAATTACCGGCTTCGTCTCAACGGTGTATTAAACGTTCTGAACAACGGCGCCGACGGGGTCAGCACGACAAACCTGACCCTCGCCGATGACGGCAGCGGCACTGCAAATTTCAACGTTGCTCCATTAAATGGAGCAACAGTCGATCGTACATCCAGCGCCGGATACAACAGCAGATTTCAGGAGGTGAACGTGTATGGATGGGTATACGATCACATCAATACATTTACCTCACTCGGCAGTCAGCCGTTCGCGGAAATAACTGCGACCGTGAATCATAACAATCCCTGTAATTTCGGGATCAATAACGCCTGTGCAAGCGGGAACACGCTCGTATTCGGCATCGGCGGAGCGACAACGAGCAACAGCACCGCCTGCAATCAGATTTTCAATTCCGCAATAGATGCATCGGTCGTCACGCATGAGTTTGGCCATATCCTGAATCGCATCCAGTACGCGGCAAACAGCGGAACGATGACGGGTTCCATCAACGAAGGCCTCGCCGATTTCTGGGCGATGACCATGCACAACACAGATACCTTCGGACGATTCTGGGCAAATAACTGTCCGGCCCCCGTTCAGACCGGATTTGTACCAAGACAGGCGGAAGCGCTCGATTTCTTCCCCGATCACCGGGCATTTTCCACCGCTTTGCACGCCGACGGACAGATTATTGCATGGGCGTTATGGAATACCCGCCAGGAATTCCTGGCGGCGAGTGCGCTGGGTGCGTTCGATATCAACGTCAATCTGCTGAAAGCGATGACGACGGCAGGAGGAGGGATCCAAACCGGCACCACGGATCGCCGGGTACACGATGCGTTCTTCAACCTGCTTCAGCAGCTCGCACCGCTGTACGCCACTAGCAGATCGATACATAAAGTATTGTCCGGCTTCGCCCGGGCTGGAATTTATCTGACCCCGCGTGAAGCGGTCATCGATATTGACGAGGATTTTCTAAACCGGAATTCCGCGACGGGACCCACTTTCACGATCTGGACCGGAAGACATTACACGTTCAATGCGAGTGGAGCGGTCAATACAACAAATCCTCCCTTCAATACGCGTTATACCATTGAGGTAGCGAACGACGCAAACTTCACCGTCAATCTCGTTTCGAGTGGCGTACAGACGAATGTCGTCACCGGTTCGGGCGGAACGGCCACGTGGACCCTTCCCGCAGCGGATTGGAATACGCTGCGCGCGCAGGACGAACTCTACTACAGGATTACCACAACGAATAATACCGGTGGGAATGTGCGCACATCTGCAAATCCCGGAAACTCTTTTCTTACCAACGTACCTCCGGGACGGGCGGTCGTAAACGAAACAGGCGAGTGCGAATGCGCATGCGGCGCATCGGCTGCTCAGGTACAAACGCCCGGTGCGGCATTCATTACCCTCGTTCCGCTGCTCGCCGCCGCGTTCTGGCGTTTCAGGTTGAGACCGGGCCGGCATCGCGTCTGATCCGCCGGCATATCGAACGACCCCCGGGTCCGCATCAGGATTTATAATTTGTCCCAAGTCCGTTCGATACCATGTGTGAAGAGTTCTTCTATTTCCACGGAATCCGTTATCTACATCACCATCGCCGTCGATGAGACCGAGAATAATAGCATACCTGAATGACGCTACCGGTGTGGAGTTTTGGGGCTGGTTGATACCGACTCCTGCCGTCGTCTATACGATTATGATGCTCGTCTGCCTGGCGATATTCATTCGCCGGGCAGCTCAATCGGATCTTTCCCGCTACCATGCCCTGGGCGCTGCATTGTGGGCGATGATCGGGGGACTCATCGGAGCGAGACTCCTTTTTTTATTATTTCATATCGATCGTGTATTGATTACACCCGAGATGATCTTTAACCTGACAGGCGGAACGATGTCCTTCGGAGCGTATCTCGGAGGGGCGACGGGCTTTCTTCTCTATATCAAAAGACACAAGCTTCCCGGATTGACCTATCTCGATACAGGCGCCTCGATACTCGGACTGGGGCCGTTCATCGGAAGGTGGAGCTGCTTTTTAAACGGGGACGACTTCGGGACGCTGAGCACCGTTCCATGGGCTCTCTCTTTTCCACACGGCAGTTATCCGTTCGCGCACCAGGTCGAGCTCGGACTTATCGATCCGCTGCAGTCGCTCTCCCTTCCGATTCATCCGCTACAGCTTTATCTCTCGCTCAACGGATTATGCCTCTTTATTATATTCAGCCGGTTGTGGAGAAAAAGGACTTTCGCTCCCGGATTGCTTTTCGGTTGGTTCTGGATCGTGTATCCCTCAACCCGGCTCATCCTCGAATTTTTCCGCGGCGGCGTGGAACGAAACGTCTTCGGTTTCCTGACCGCTCCGCAGGCAACCACGATGCTCCTCTTATTCGCCGGGATCGTCATAACGGTAACCCTGTATTATCGGTACGGAAAAAATGAAACCGACAACCCGGAATCGATACCCGCAAGGAATTAGTTCTATGGCCCCGTTACCTGGAATTGTCGCTATGCACTTTATTTTCATACTCTGTATGTACAGTTTATCTACAGATGTTCAAGGCTGACAGACGATATCAACAACAACCCACCACTTTTCGGGAGGATTCAATGAGTAGACGGTACATCGGAATCGTTACGCGATGCGTTTTCGGTTTTTTTCTTACGATATCGCTCATCGCATTCGGCCAGGAGAGGGAACGGATCTATCCCCTCGAGCCTGTTTACACTCCGGAGCTGCAGCGACCTGCGATTCAATTTAACATGGGCGCGCTCCCCGAACGGTCGACGGGGCGAATTCCGCAGTATGACGGCGAGCCGATGAACCTCATTACTCCCTTCGATCCGAAAAGTGAATTGAACATGCAGAGCGCAAATGCGGCGGTGGACAACGTACTGCGCGGACTCGGCTGGACACGGCAAAGAAACGAAATCCGGTTCATGCATACCTCCGTCACACCTGAAACAAGCAGGGAATATCTCGAACAATTTATAAAGGATGCCGAAGAAGCCGACCGGAGAAGACTGACGGGGAGATTCGGGAAGATCAACGAAGAAACCGAGAACGCCCTCAGGGAACTCGCCGCTGAGCTCCGCCGTCAGGCGGACGCACGAAGTACACTCTTCAGTTTCGATCAATATGTTAATAATATTCCCGTTGATAATACGGGACTCAGAATCTATAAACGCACCGATGAGGGGAGTCTAATCATTACCGGACGACTCTTTAATTCCATCAGGATTACCAACAGCCGGAGGCTCAGTTCGGCGGATGCGGTCCGTGCGGCCCGCGAGCATGCGCAAAAACATACACAACTCCGTTCCGACGCCGAATCCAAACCGGAAGCCGTGCTGCTTCCGTACGGGGAGGCTTTCAGACATGCCTGGAAGTTTGAAATCGCGGCAATCGAAGGCAGTTACATGGTCTGGCTCGATGCAGCGAACGGGAATGTACTGCAGTTGGAACCGCTCTTTCATCCGAATAATGCCCGGGGTCTTGTGTTCAATCCCGTTCCGGACAACGGTACGGTCGAAAAGGCATTCAGTATTAATCCCGCTTCCGGCGGAACATACCGGTTGAGACTGAATAATGTGCTCGAAACACTGAACGGAGGCGCCGACGGCTGCACCGGCGTTGTCACCGTCTCGGACGATGGATCCGGAACCGCGAACTTTAACGTCTCTCCGATCAATGGAACGGTCGTCGACCGGACAAACGACTCCAATTACAATTGCAGATTTCAGGAAGTCAACGTCTATGCATGGGTATACGACCATCTGCAGCTCTTTAATGCGATCGGCAGTGAGACGTTCGCGATGCTGGAGACGACAGTTAACCATGACAATCCGTGCGGCTTCGGTGTAAATAATGCGTGTGCGACCCATGATAACCGGCTGATTTTCGGCATCGGCAATGCTACTACCGGAACAGGAACGGGCTGTCTCGACAGATTCAATTCCGCGATCGATGCTACCGTGGTGACGCATGAATTCGGTCATATCCTGAACCGTATACAATATGCAGTCAGTGGCGGTACCATTACCTCCTCGATGCACGAAGGACTGGCGGATTATTGGGCGATGACGGTTCATACCAACGATATGATCGGTAATTTCTTCGGGGATAACTGTACGGGCCCGTTTCAAACGGGCCGCATACCGCGCCAGGCAGATCCCGCAGATATCTTTCCGCACCTCTTGCCGGGTACGATAAGCGCACACGGAGACGGACAGATCATCGCATGGGCGCTCTGGTCGGCGCGTCAGGAATTACTCGCTTCGAGCATCCTCGGTTCCCTGAGTCTATCTCTGAACCTGCTGAAGGCGATGACGACGGCAGGCCAGGGAGTTCTGGCGGGTAGTACGGACCGGAGAATTCACGATGCATATCTGGATCTTCTTGAACAGCTTGCTCCGCTCTATGGGAGTTCACGCAGCATACATAAAATACTAACGGGATTTGCCCGGGCAGGTGTTTTCCTGAGCGAGCGTGATGCCGTCATCGATATTGATGACGATTATCTGAACAGGAACACGGCGACCGGTCCGACATTCTCGGTATGGACGGGGCGCGACTATACCTTTACGACGGGGGGATCGGCGACTACCTCAAGTCCGCCGTTCAATACCCGGTTTACGATCGAGGTCGCAACCAACGAGAGCTTTACCGATAATCTGGTCTCCAGCGGAGTCCAGTCGGGAGTTTCGAACGGAATGGGCGGTAACGCGACGTGGACACTGCCGACTTCTGACTGGAATACCCTCAAAGCGCATAATCAGATCTACTACCGGGTTCGTACCACTAATACTACGGGAGGTACCGTTAGAGAGTCGGCGAATCCCGGAAACGGTTTTCTGACTGGAGTGCCCGCTGCCCGTGCCATCATCAATGAATCGGGGCGATGCGAATGTGCAACCGCATCCGCTGCCGATAATCCCGCTGCAGTTTTTGTCCTCCTCATGCCGCTCGCCGCCGCACTGATCTGGAGATGGAGGACCGGGCGTCCTTAAGGGCCTCCCAAATGACCGCGGATACGGTTCAGCCGGCGTGAAGCCGAATAACTGCCGGCTGACCCGTATCACCGGTAACACAGATCCTTTCTTATTTCATCGTTATTTGAATTCCAGGACAAACTTCAGTATTTTTCAATCACTTCGAACTTATCTCCTCCTTTTGAAGGGCGATTTACACATGTTGAAAACACTTGCTGCAGCATATCTTGTCACGGCGGGCGTTCTGTTTCCCGTTAACGGTCAGACGATGAGGGTAACCGAAATGTCGAATCTCGAAATTGATTCGATACTGACCGCCATCTCAGAACAAAATTTGACAATCACGGAACGGATTGCCGTATTTTCTGAAATGTTCCTGGATATGCCCTACAACCTCACATGCGCCGGAGACGGCCCATACGCACTCTATGAGACCGAACCGCTGGTCAATTTCAAAGAGACAAATTGTATGGTATATTGCGAGCATGTGCTTGCAATGTCGGTATCCGACAGCTGGGATAACTTTTTCAACAATCTGCAGCATATCCGGTACAGCGGCGGAATCATCGGTATGCGGACGAGGAATCACTACACGATGGCCGATTGGCTTCCCGAAAATGCGTGGCTGCTCGACGATGCATCGCGGAAGGTCGGCGGAGAATCTACGCGGCAGTTTATCAGAACCATATCCCATGAACGGTTTTTCCGCGGGAAAGGGATCTCGGATCTTCGGCATGTAAAACCCGATAGAGAGGTCACCGTGGATTATGTGCCGATGCAATCGCTGCCGGAAATTAAAAAGAACATCAGATCCGGTGATATACTCGCGCTGATATATGCAAATATGCCTGACATTTTCTCTGCACATATGCTGATCGCTATAGAGAAGGAGGGGGCGCTCTATCTCAGGGAATCCGCCCAGAGCAGGATGTCCACCTTCGATTCGATCTTCGAGGAGTGGTATGACCGCTATAAGGATTCGAAGCGATATGCCGGACTGTCATTTATGCGGGTCAGGGAGGATCTGAATACACCGGGCAGAATAATTCTCCCATGGGAAATTAACGGTCTCAGAGAACAACTGCTTACCGGAAACCGCTGACCGGCCGTTAGATCCGAAAATATCACCGGCACAGCCTCTCGTGAACTCTTGTAATTTCCATATCGAATCGGCCGGGTAATTCCTTCAGGGACATGGCATCACCCGCTCCGAACAGCGCAGCAATAATCGAATAAAAAGAATCATGTACACGATTCAGTCGTTCGGCAACCTGCTCCAATGCTATTCCCGGCAATACTTTACACCCGCCGTTCAAGTGCACCCGAGCGTCGTTTCTACCGCGTCTCATCCTGTATTATTTGCTTTTTAGCTTATATTTTTTAACAATGTATAGTGTAGAGTTTCCGTATCGACTATCCTGCGGTGGAGCAGATTCGGCGGCGTTATGATAACCTATCGCATAATCTCGTAAACTCACGGCTATTTCCAAGACGAAGTGTCAAAACAATCGGCACTATTTTACTTATTATCCCTGAAGCTGAATGAACTCAACAATTCCTGATCAATCCGGAAACCAGAGAGTAGTTGTCGAATCCGTTCGTCCCTCCATCGACGAAGGGAAGTTTCCGATCAAACGGACGATCGGAGAGAAGGTCGTCGTTCAAGCGGATGTATTTGCGGACGGGCATGATGCGGTCACAGCGGCGCTCGGCCATAGAAAGATCCGCACTCAAAAGTGGATCTATACGGAGATGAAATTTCTCGGGAACGATCGATGGGAAGGGGAGTTTGTACCGGAAGAGCTCTCTGATTATGAGTATATCGTTACGGGTTGGATCGATCATTTTAAAACATGGACGGGAGATATCCGGAAGAAATACGAAGCGGATCAGGATATCCGCGTGGACCTGCTGATCGGGGCTCTTTTCATCGAACATGCGATCGAGAAATCCGCCGGCGAGGATAGAAAAATCCTCAAGAATTATCAGAAGGCAATCCGGGACCATAGCGATGTGGTGAAGGCATATGATATTGCTATCAGTCAGGAATTGGCAGAGGTTATGCACCGCCATCCCGACACGAGCAGCGGCGGTACGAGCGAGCGGGTCTATCGGGTGCATGTCGACAGGCCACGGGCGGTATTCAGCGCATGGTATGAAATATTCCCGCGATCGTGTTCGGGAGATGCCGGTCGGCATGGCACTTTTAAGGATCTGGAAACTCTGCTGCCCGATATCGCGGGTATGGGGTTCGATGTTCTCTATCTCCCGCCGATACATCCGATCGGCAGGACATTTCGCAAGGGAAAGAATAATTCACTCGTCGCGGAACAAAACGATCCCGGCAGTCCCTGGGCAATCGGTTCCGAAGAAGGGGGGCATAAATCGATCCATCCCGAATTGGGCGAGATGAGGGATTTTAAGCGCCTGATGCGCAAAGCCGAAGAACTCGGTATGGAGATCGCGCTCGATATAGCTTATCAATGTACCCCTGACCATCCGTACGTCGTAGATCATCCCGAATGGTTCCGGAAAAGACCCGATGGTTCGATTCAATACGCGGAGAATCCCCCTAAAAAATATCAGGACATCTATCCGTTCAATTTCGAAACTGCCGCATGGAAGGCTCTCTGGGAAGAACTTAAGAGTATCATCGATTTTTGGATCGAGCAGGGTGTAAAAATATTCCGGGTCGACAACCCGCATACAAAATCATTCGGTTTCTGGGAGTGGCTTATCGCCGATGTGAGAGAAAGACATCCGGACGCGATATTTCTGTCCGAAGCGTTCACCCGTCCGAAGGTCATGTACCGGCTCGCAAAGATCGGATTCACCCAGTCGTACACCTATTTTACATGGCGTAATACGAAACAGGAATTCACCGACTATCTCAACGAGCTAACCAAAACGGAAGTACGCGAATTTTTCCGGCCGAATTTCTGGCCGAATACTCCCGATATTCTACCGCAGCATCTACAATTTGACGGGAGACAGGAATTTATCAAGCGTTTCATCCTCGCATCGACGTTGTCTTCGAATTACGGCATATACGGACCTGCATTCGAACTGTGCATCAACGAAGCGTTTCCGGGAAAGGAGGAGTATCTCGATTCCGAAAAATACGAGATTAAACAATGGGACCGGACCCAGCCTGGAAACCTGAGAGAGTTGATCGCACGCGTGAACCGGATACGCAAATCCAATCCCGCGCTCCAGTCTACTCACACGATCGAGTTCCACACGGTCGATAACGAGCAGATTATTTGCTACGATAAAATGACCGACGACGGATCGAACATAATCCTTGTCGTCGTCAACATGGACCCGCATCATACGCAATCCGGCTGGGTGAAATTACCGATGCAGAAATTCAGCCTGTCGCCGGATACTCCCTTCCATGTGCATGACCTGCTGAGCAATGAAAAATATATCTGGAAAGGAGAATCGAATTTCATCGAATTGAATCCGGATAAATCTCCGGCTCATATTCTAAAGATACACGGGAGGTTGATGAATGAAACAGATTTCGATTACTTCTTTTAGGACAACCGGATGAAAGGTGGACACTTACTCCGCGAACCGTTGTGGTACAAGGATGCCGTCATCTACGAGATTCACGTAAAGGCCTTTCATGACAGCAACGGCGACGGTATAGGCGATTTCAACGGACTCACGCAGAAACTCGATTATCTCGAAAATCTCGGAGTCAATACCCTCTGGATTCTCCCCTTTTACCCGTCTCCTCTTCGCGATGACGGGTACGATATTGCAGACTACTATAGCGTACATCCGGATTACGGGACTCTTCGCGATTTTAAACTGTTCCTGCGGGCTGCGCACGTAAGGGGAATAAGAGTCATTACCGAGCTTGTGATCAATCATACTTCCGACCAGCATACCTGGTTCCGGAAAGCCCGTCTTTCAAAACCCGGTTCACCCTGGAGGGATTATTACGTCTGGTCCGATACCCCCGAGAGATACAACGATGCCCGAATTATCTTTAAAGATTTCGAATCATCGAACTGGTCCTGGGATCCGATTGCCAAAGCCTATTTCTGGCATCGGTTTTACTCTCATCAACCTGATCTAAACTTCGATAATCCAAGGGTTCATGAGGCTATATTTAAAGTAATGGATTATTGGTTCGGAATGGGGGTCGACGGCATGAGACTCGATGCAATTCCATATTTGTACCAGAGAGAAGGATCCAACTGCGAAAACCTGCCGGAGACATACGAATTCATAGCTAAATTGCGAAAGTATATCGATTCCCGGTATGAGGACCGGATGCTTCTTGCAGAGGCAAATCAATGGCCCGAAGACGCGGTCGCCTACCTAGGTAACGGGGATATGTGCCATATGGCCTTCCATTTTCCCCTTATGCCCCGGATGTTCATGTCTATTCGTATGGAAGATCGGTTTCCGATTATCGACATTCTCGACCAGACGCCTCAGATTCCTGAGTCATGCCAGTGGGCGCTTTTCCTGAGAAACCATGATGAACTGACCCTGGAAATGGTCACCGACGAAGAGAGAGATTATATGTACCGGGTGTATGCTCAGGATCAGAGCGCCCGGATCAATTTGGGTATCCGCAGAAGGCTCGCCCCCTTACTGGAGAATAACAGACGCACCATAGAATTGATGAATGTCCTGCTGTTCTCGCTACCCGGTACACCGGTCATTTACTACGGCGACGAGATCGGTATGGGGGATAATTATTATTTAGGCGACCGGAACGGCGTCAGGACACCGATGCAATGGAGCGCCGATCGGAACGGTGGATTCTCGCAGGCGAATCCTCAAAAACTTTACCTGCCTGTCATCATAGATCCGGATTATCACTACGAAGCGATCAACGTAGAAACACATGAACGGAATCAGGCATCGCTCCTGTGGTGGATGAAACGCTTCATCGCGATGCGAAAAAGATTAAAGGTGTTCGGACGCGGTAGCATACAATTCCTTCTGCCCGATAATCCGAAGATCCTGGCTTTTATCAGGCAATACGAAGAGGAGATATGTCTTATCATTGTCAACCTCTCGAGACATTCTCAGCATGTCATGCTGGACCTGTCGGAATTTCAGGGTTATGTGCCGGAGGAAGTATTCAGCAGGAATAAGTTTCCTCCGATCAGAGATCATGAATACGTCCTGACGGTCGGATCGTACGGGTATTATTGGTTCTTACTCGAGAAGGAAGCGGGCTATGTTGAGCTCGGTGCTGAAGACCCGCTGCCGGAAATATCGCTCACGGGGAAATGGAACAGGATTCTCGAAGGTAAGGCGCGGGAGAAGCTGGAAAAAAATATTCTCCCATCGTATATCAAAACGTGTCGATGGTTCGGCGGCAAGGCCCGAAAAATCCATTCTCTAGATTTATACGATACGGTAGGTATCGAAAAGAACGGATTCGAGGCGATCATACTTCTCCTGAATGTCGAGTATACCGAGGGACAGTCGGAACTGTACTCGCTGCCCGTTGCGGCAACAGATTCGGAGGAGGAATGGGCGCATATCTTGAGCGAATCTCCCGCCGCGGCAATAACGAAGATAAAAACGGCATCATCGGAATATTTGCTCTATGATGCCGTATACAGCAAGAATTTTCGAAGCATCCTCCTCGAGCTGTTGATACGGAAACAAAAAATCAAAACGGGGAGGGGTGAAATGAGCGCTTCATCGGGGAAATTATTCGGCAGGTTTTTAAGAGAAAACGGCATGCCCGGCGAATCGCTTGTCCTCAGGGCGGATCAGAGCAATACATCGATCCTTTATGACTCCTCCTTGTTTTTTAAATATTACAGGCACTTAGACGAGGGAATAAATCCCGATGTTGAGATAGGCCGGTTTCTTACGGAGCGGAATTCCTTCCCGCATATCCCGCCATTTTTCGGGTCGCTTGAAATCCGCCGGCCGAAAGCCGGGCCGGTCGTGATTGGTACCATGCAGGGATATGTGCAGCATGAGGGTGATGCATGGAAATACTCGCTCGATACGATCGGGAGGTATATCGACCGTGTACTTGCATTTTCCGGTGAGTTCGAATCCGTGGCGGGCGCGGAAGATCTGTTTGCATTCGATATCTCGAATGTACCTCCTGCAATGCAGGAACTGCTCGGAGGAATTTATCCGGAAAGGGCTCACATCCTCGGAACGAGGATAGGGGAACTTCACAATGCACTTGCCTCAGCAGGGGATGATCCTGAATTCAATCCGGAAAATTTCTCGCTCCTCTATCAGCGGTCGCTCTACCAGTCGCTCCAGAGTCATACGCGAAGGGTCATGCAGATTGCACAGAAGAGCATCAAAACGGTGCCGATCGAAATGAGAGAGATGATTGCTGATATTATTTCGCGTGAGCGGAAGATCTATGCCGGCTTTAGAAAAATATATTCCAAAAAATATCCGGCGAAAAAGATCCGTATCCATGGCGATTTGCATCTCGGTCAGATATTGTTTACCGGAAAGGATTTCATCATTATCGATTTCGAGGGAGAGCCGGCACGATCTTTAAGCGAACGCCGTCTGAAGCGATCGCCGATCATCGATGTGGCGGGGATGATCAGATCGTTTCACTATGCGGCCTATTCCGGACTGTATCGACACATCTCTGCGCATCCGGACGACTCCGGTCGGTTGGAACCATGGATCGATCTCTGGTTCTACTGCATGGCGAGTACCTTCTTAAAATCGTATATTGGAGCCTCCGAAGCGGGCGGATATAACCCGCACGAAACGGAGGATTTCTCGGTTCTGCTGAATGCATTCCTCCTGGAAAAAGCCGTGTACGAGCTTGGCTATGAACTGAATAACCGTCCCGATTGGATTAAAATACCTATTAAAGGAATTTCTAATCTTCTCAAAGACTAACATAGTTATGAAAAGCAAACCTATGGCACGTAAAAAGAAAACCCCGGCTTCCGTGATGACTGACTATTCTCTCATTACGGAACATGACATCTACCTGTTTAAAGAAGCCAGCCATTTTCAACTCTACCACAAACTCGGTTCCCATATCGGTACCCATGAGGGTCTAGAGGGGACATTCTTTGCCGTTTGGGCACCGAATGCCGAGTACGTCTCGGTGATCGGAGATTTTAACGGTTGGAATAAAGAGACGCATCCGCTCCGGATGCGCGAAGATGAATCGGGGATTTGGGAAGGATTTATTCCGGGTATAGAAAAGGGGACCATCTACAAGTATAATATTCATTCGCGTTATCAGGGATATCAATCCGAACGGGCCGACCCCTATGCAATGCTTTACGAAACCCCTCCGAAAACGGGATCGGTCGTCTGGAATTATGAGTATACATGGAACGATCAGGATTGGATGAGATCCCGCGCAGGAAAAAACTCCCTGCAGCATGCATGCTCGATATATGAAGTACATCTTGGATCCTGGATGCGGGTTATCGAAGAGGATGGGCGATCGCTTACGTACCGGGAAATCGCAGGCGCGTTGGCGGACTATGTGAAGGATATGGGATTCACCCACGTGGAACTGCTTCCTGTCATGGAACATCCGTTCTTCGGTTCCTGGGGATATCAGGTCACCGGATACTTCGCTCCGACGGCACGGTACGGCACGCCGGAAGATTTTATGTTTCTCGTCGATCATCTGCATCAGAACGGAATCGGCGTGATTCTCGACTGGGTTCCCTCACACTTTCCGGGCGACGGACATGCCCTTGCCTACTTCGACGGAACACATCTCTACGAACATGAAGATCCGCGAAAAGGATTTCATCCCGACTGGAAGAGCTACATTTTTAACTACGACCGGAATGAGATTCGCTCTTTTCTGATCAGCTCGGCGCTCTGCTGGCTCGATCTCTACCATATCGACGGGCTGCGGGTCGATGCGGTTGCATCGATGCTCTACCTCGACTATTCGCGGAAGGAGGGGGAATGGATCCCCAACTATTACGGGGGGAATGAGAACATCGGCGCGATTTCGTTCCTCAAGAGATTTAATGAGGTGGTGTACGAAAAATACCCCGATGTACAGACGATCGCGGAGGAATCCACCGCATGGCCGATGGTCTCGCGACCTGTATACGTCGGAGGTCTCGGCTTCGGAATGAAATGGAATATGGGGTGGATGCACGATACGCTCCTCTACTTTACCAAGAATCCGATTCACCGGAAGTATCACCACAACGAACTGACCTTCAGCCTGGTCTACGCATTCAATGAGAATTTTGCGCTTGCATTATCACACGATGAAGCGGTCCATGGGAAGGGATCGCTCCTCGATAAAATGCCCGGTGATACGTGGCAGAAATTCGCTAATTTACGGGCGCTCCTCTCGTATATGTACGGACATCCCGGTAAGAAACTCCTCTTTATGGGGGCCGAATTCGGACAATGGCGGGAGTGGAAGCACGACGAGAGCCTGGACTGGCACCTGCTCGAATACGAGCCGCACCGCGGCATCCGACAATTAATGAGAGATCTCAACAGATTGTACAGGCAGGAACCGGCATTGCACGAGGTCGATTTCGAATCTGCGGGCTTCGAGTGGATCGATCTGCATGATTGGGAGGGAAGTACGCTCAGCTTCCTCCGGAAATCCGCCGGCGAGAGGGAAGTTATACTCATTGCATGTAATCTCACTCCGATTCCCCGAGATCATTTTAAGGTAGGGGTGCCGCGAAAAGGATTCTGGAAGGAGATATTCAACAGCGATGCACAAGACTATGGCGGCAGCGGTCTGGGAAATCTCGGCGGTGTCGACACCCACGATACTCCCTGGCATGGAAGAACGTACTCGCTTACCCTGACGCTGCCACCGCTGGCGGTCGTCTTTTTCAAGTGGACCGGGACGTAACCGATGCAGACGGGAGCAATATATCGCGGGAACGGTGTTTGCGATTTCATCGTATGGGCTCCACTGCTGAATGAGATGAAGGTAAGGATTCACACGGATCGCAAGGGTACGGTAGACCTTCTCAAAATTTCCGGCGGATACTGGCACGCGCGCGTCGAAGATGTAAAACCGGGCTGCCGATACGCGTATATTACCGGGACGCAAGCCGAACGTCCAGATCCGGCTTCTTTCTCTCAGCCCGAAGGCGTCCACCTTGCATCTGAGGTCATAGATCACGCCGGATATGATTGGAAGGATACCGCATGGAGAGGCCTCGATATCGGAGAAATGGTGATGTACGAGCTCCATGTGGGTACATTCACTCAGGAAGGAACATTCAAAGCCATATTAGGGAGTCTGAATGAACTCGCCGATCTCGGCATCAACACGATACAATTGATGCCCGTCGCGCAGTTTCCGGGCAGCAGAAACTGGGGATACGACGGCGTATTTCCCTATGCGGTTCAGCAGTCGTACGGTCGACCCGACGATCTGAAGGAACTCGTCGATGCATGTCATCGACTGGGATTTGCGGTTCTCCTCGACGTCGTGTATAATCATCTCGGTCCCGAGGGAAATTATCTCAGCGAATTCGGACCCTACTTCACCCCGAAATACTCGACCCCCTGGGGAAATGCCATTAATTTCGACGATGAGTACAGCGACGGTGTGAAGGAGTATTTTATTCAGAATGCCCTTTACTGGCTGCGGGAATTCCACATCGACGGTCTCCGGCTCGACGCGATACACGCGATCTACGATCTGAGTGCAAAACATTTTCTGAGATGTCTCGCCGATCGGGTTGACGAGTATTCGCGGACGGCAAAACGGAAACACGTGCTCATAGCCGAGAGCGATCTGAACGACTCCAGGGTGATCCGGCCTGCGGAAATCGGAGGATACGGAGTCGACGCGCAGTGGAGCGACGATTTTCATCATGCGCTGCATGCACTCCTGACGGCCGAGCGATTCGGGTATTACGAAGATTTCGGCGATATCCGGGATATCGTTTCGGCCCTATCGAATGGTTACGTATATGCAGACAGGTATTCAAAGTATCGTAAACGGGTTCATGGGAATTCCTCGGCGGATCGGCCGGCACGCCAGTTCGTAATATTTTCCCAGAATCATGACCAGGTGGGGAACAGAATGTTGGGAGAAAGGCTATCGAGTCTCGTATCGCTCGACGCACTGAAGCTCGCGGCCGGAGTGAGCGTACTCTCTCCCTATATCCCGATGTTGTTCATGGGAGAGGAATACGGCGAGACGAATCCGTTTCTCTATTTCGTCAGCCATTCGGATCAAGCACTCATTGAAGCGGTGCGGAAGGGGAGACGGGAGGATTTCAAATCGTTCAGGTGGCAGGGCGAGCCTCCCGATCCGGCGGATGAAGCGACGTTTCGAAAATCGAAACTGCAGCGTGAGGAGAAACGGACCGGAACGCATGCCGGTTTATATCAATTTTATAAACGGCTCATATCCCTGCGGAAAAGCCATCCGGTCCTGCGGCGCGTACGGAAAGAGGAGACCGCAGTATATGCATATGAAGAACGACGAATTCTGGTCATACGGAGAGACTACCAATCCGCAAAAACACTCATAATTTGTTCGTTTTCTTCGGAACCTACCTCTGTGACGCTTCCTGACGCACCCAATCCCTGGAAGCTTCTTGTCGATTCCGCAGCTCCCGAGTGGGGGGGGAATGAAACTCAGACACCCGTAACCGTACCTCCCGGCGCATCGCTCGCGATTAATCCCTTGACCTTTTTACTCTTTGAAACCGGATAGGATTCGAAAGGATCAGGTACCGATTCGAACCTGAGCCCGTGAGCGATCAAGGGCTAGGACCGCGCCGGTACCGCCGATCCGATGATCTCACGGAAATATACGGAGACTATGGAAAAATATATCTGTATTCATGGACATTTCTATCAACCGCCGCGCGAAAATCCGTGGCTAGAACATGTCGAGCAACAGGATTCGGCTTATCCCTTTCACGACTGGAATGAAAGGATAACCTATGAATGTTATGCGCCGAACATGGCATCACGGATGTTGGATAACAGCGGTAGGATAGTTGATATCGTCAATAATTATTCGAGGATCAGTTTCAATTTCGGTCCGACCCTGCTCTCCTGGCTCGAACGGCATAGGCCTGAGGTCTACGAAGCTGTTTTGCTGGCCGACCGGAAAAGTATGGAGCTGTACTCTGGACACGGTGCGGCACTTGCTCAGGTTTACAATCATATGATCATGCCGCTCGCGAACGCGCGCGATAAACGGACTCAGATACTCTGGGGTATTCGGGATTTCGAAGAGAGATTCAAACGGTTCCCCGAAGGTATGTGGCTCCCCGAGACTGCAGTCGATCTCGCAACGCTTGAAGAGCTCGCTGCATGCGGAATCAAGTTCACCGTTCTTGCTCCGCACCAGGCGAAAAGAACCAGAAAAACAGGACGGGGTGGAAGATGGCAGGATGTTACCGGGGGAAGAATCAATCCGACCGTTCCATACCTCTGCAGGCTTCCCTCGGGCAAATCGATTAGTCTATTTTTCTACGATGGCCCCATCTCGCAGGCGATCGCATTCGAGGGATTATTGTCGAACGGCGAACATTTCGCGAAGAGGTTGCTGGGGGCGATCGACCCGGAGTCTTCCGAACCGCAGCTCATCCATATCGCAACCGACGGCGAGACGTACGGCCATCATCACCGGTACGGCGAGATGGCGTTAACCTATTGTTTGCATTTTATCGACAAAGAAGAATCCGTACGACCGACGATTTACGGGGAATTTCTTGCAAAACACCCCCCCGCACATGAAGCCGAGATATACGAGAATACCTCATGGAGTTGCGTTCATGGAATAGGGAGATGGAAGGAAAACTGCGGCTGCCATTCCGGCACGCATCCCGGCTGGACGCAGGAGTGGCGCGGACCGCTCAGGGAAGCCCTGGACTTCCTTCGCGACGAACTGCTGCCGGTCTATGAAGAAGGTATTTCCGCGTTCATCGGCGATCCGTGGAGAGCCCGGAATGAGTATATCGATGTTGTACTCAACCGCGATCAGGAGCGGATACAGCAGTTCATCGATAAACACAGCAGGCGCACGCTGACCGAGACCGAGGTGAGCAGGTGTTTGAAGCTTCTTGAACTTCAGCGTAACGCGATGCTTATGTACACCAGCTGCGGATGGTTTTTCGATGAAATTTCAGGTATCGAGTCCATGCAGGTGCTCCTGTATGCAGCGCGTGTGATGCAGATCGCCGAGGATCTCGGGATACAGGGACTCGAGGAAACGTTCATGGGGATTCTCGAACGCGCGCCGAGTAATCTCTATCCGAACGGCAGTACCGTGTATGAAAAGCATATCAAACCTTCCCGCGTCGATCTTCTCCGAGTGGGGGCCCATTACGCGGTTTCTTCACTCTTTGAGAAATACCCGGAAAACGCCCGGATTTACTGCTATAACGTGCAGATCGAAACGTCAGAGCGGCTTGAAGCCGGAAAGCTGAAGCTTGCGACAGGCCGGGCACGCATTGTCTCCGATCTGACGCTCATCAAGTGCCGGATCGGATATGCGGTTATTCATCTCGGCGACCATAACCTGTACGCGGGAATAAAGGATTATCCGGAGAAGGAGGAATTCGATCTGATGCAGGCCGAGATAAAATCCGCTTTCGAAAAAGTAGATGTACCTGAGGTTATCCGGCTGCTCGAAAAGTATTTTGGTTCGCATAGCTATTCTCTCTGGCATCTGTTCAGAGACGACCAGCGGAAAATCATCGACCGGAGCCAGATACTGAGGCAGCCGCTCCAGAACGCGGAAGCATTCTACCGGCAGGTCGTGGAGAATAATTATCCCACGCTGAACTACCTTCGCGGATTACAGATCCCGATTCCAAAACCGCTCTTAGTGGCGCTCGAATTTACAATCAACGCCGATCTGAAAAGATTATTCGATACGGGTTCGCCCGATATCGATAAGTTCGGGTATCTCTTGAATGAAGCGAATAAATGGAAGATAGAGATCGACCGTGAAACGCTCAGCTATGTCGTGAGCGCCTGGCTGAACGAAAAAATGTCGGGGTTCAGGGATAAGCCCGACGACTACGAACTCATGGATCTCATTGAAAAGATTCTCGGCAAACTCCGTTCGAGTTCAGTCGGCTGGGACTATTGGAAACTGCAGAACGACTATTACGATATCTGTAAGGGTTACGGGAGCGAAATGATATCGGGGAAAGATGAAGGGGATGAATCTGCGATCCGTTGGGTTGAACTCTTTCGAAAAGTAGGAAACCATCTGGGTATGGCTATAGAATGCTGAAACAGGTCCGGTCGACATACCGAATTCAGCTGAATCCCTCCTTCGGATTCAACAATCTGGGGACCATAGTCCGGTACCTCAAAGATCTCGGCATATCACATGTCTACGCATCGCCGATCTTCGAGGCACGCCGCGGCAGCACGCACGGATACGATATTGTCGATCCCGCCTGCATCAACCCGGAGATCGGGACGCGAGAGGAGTTCGAGCGTTTGGTGAAAAAACTCCACGATCTGGGAATCGGTTGGATTCAGGACGTCGTTCCGAACCATCTTGCATATGACGGTAAAAACCGGATGCTGATGGATATTTTCGAGAACGGCAGTCTGTCGAAGTATTTCACATTCTTCGACATATTCTGGAACCATCCATATGAAAATATGCAGCACAAGCTGCTTGCGCCGTTCCTCGGAGCTCCGTATGGAGAGTGTCTGGAAAACGGGGAGATCGCACTGCGTTATGGAGAACAGGGATTTTCGATAGCGTATTTCGGACTCTCCTTTCCCATTAAGATAGAATCCTATTACGATATTCTGAATTGGCGGATAGGCGAGCTGAGAGAGTCGCTCGGACCAGAACATGCGGATTACATAAAATTTCTCGGGATATTGTATGTGCTCAATAGTTTACCCGAAGATGAGCAGCGGCGGGAGGAGCGGTACGCCCATATCCTCTTTATAAAAAAAATGCTTCATGAAGTATACGCTGAAAACAGGGAAATACGCGATCATATTGACCGGAATCTGATCGAATACAACGGGATTCGCGGCGATACCTCGTCGTACGCGAAAATCGATACCCTGCTCGACTCCCAGTATTTCCGCCTCGCATACTGGCGTGTGGCTAATCAGGAAATAAACTATAAACGTTTCTTCAACATCAATGAGCTAATCTCGGTTCGCGTCCACGACGAAGAGGTCTTCAGGGAGACGCACAAACTGGTGATCGAGCTTCTCCGGGCGGAATTGATCGACGGACTTCGCATCGATCATATAGACGGTCTCTACGATCCGGAGGAGTACCTCGGCAGGCTGCGGGACATTTCTGATACTATGTATATTGCGGTCGAAAAGATACTCGAACCGGATGAGGAGATTCCGGTCAGGTGGCCGGTACAGGGGACGACCGGGTACGATTTTCTGAATTATATGAACGGTCTGTTTTGCAGGAAGAACCTCCAGCGGGAATGGACCGCGCTCTATCGCGAAATCGCCGAGAACGGGGAAGGATTCATGGAACTGGTGTTTCAAAAGAAACGGCTCATCATCGATCGGCAGCTCACCGGCGATCTGGATAACCTGGCTCATCTCCTTAAATTGATCGCAAACCGTTACCGGCATGGCCGCGATATAACCCTGCATGGTCTCAGACAGGCAATGGTGGGAATTCTGACATTCTTTCCGGTTTACAGGACATACGTCCGTAGCATGACGATATCCGAACATGATCAGCGGATCATAACGGAAGCGGTCAAGAAAGCACAGGCTGCGAGTCCGCACTACGCGCTCGAGATCTCGTTTATCGAGAAATTATTCCTATCCGATTTCTATGATGAACTCACGCCCGTGGAACGAGACATATGTTCCGATTTTGTCATGAAATTCCAGCGGCTGACGGGACCGCTCATGGCGAAAGGATTTGAGGATACCGTTCTGTATTTGTATAATCGCCTCATATCTCTCAATGAAGTCGGCGGCGATCCCATTGCTTTCGGCGTTTCTCTGCACCAGTTCCATACCTTTAACCGGAACCGTGCCGAGCAGCTCCCCGACAGCATGAATGCCTCGGCCACGCATGATACGAAACGCGGAGAGGATGTCAGGGCTCGCATCAACGTGCTTTCGGAAATTCCAAAGGAATGGAAAAAATATATCAGACGCTGGCAAACGGCAAACAAAAAATACAAGAGACTCGTGGGTGAGAAAACGGTCCCCGATAGCAATGAAGAGTACTTCATCTACCAGACCGTAGTCGGATCTTACCCGCTTTACGAGGAGGAGCGTGAAACATTTATCGACCGGATGGAAGCGTATATGGTGAAGGTTCTCCGCGAGGCGAAAGTACATTCGTTCTGGTCGGAGCCAAACGTGGCGTATGAGGAGGCCGTCGGGTCGTTCATCCGGGACATATTTTCACCATCGAGATCGAACGTTTTTCTGAAGGAATTTCTGGCGTTTCAGAAGCGAATCGCGAAATGCGGAATGGTCAATTCGCTCTCACAGGTTTTACTGAAGATGATCTCCCCGGGAGTTCCGGATACGTACCAGGGGACCGAGCTGTGGGATCTCAGCCTGGTTGATCCGGATAATCGCCGGCCGGTGGATTTCAATTCCCGGATGTCGTATCTGGATGAAATTCGAAAGTTGGATTCTGAAACCCGGATCGACTATCTAAAGGAAACGCTTCAACATTGGGAAGACGGGAGAATAAAACTGTATATCGTACAGAGAGCACTTACGCTTCGAAACGAGCTCACAAACGTATGCAGGAGGGGAGATTATGTACCGCTCCGTGTGTTCGGAAAATATAAAAACCATATCGTTGCATTTGCACGGACGAATGCTGCGCATGCGGTAGTCTGCATCGTCGCGAGATGGGTGAGCGGATTTATGGAGGAAGGCAGGCTGCCGCTCGGTAAACGGTGCTGGGAGGATACGGCGGTTGAATTGCCGGGGCGCGTCGAACAGCATTGGACCAATCGGTTAACGGATGAGCGGTGGAAAACGGATTCCAGAAAGAAAATAAGAGTCGCACAACTTTTTTCACATATTCCGATCGCACTACTCACAGGTGAAATAACCTTATGAAGATCAGGGGCAGCGGTATTTTACTCCATATTACTTCGCTCTCTTCGCCTTTTGGTATAGGCGATCTGGGGCCAGCAGCATACAGATTCGTCGATTTTCTCAACGAGACGCATCAAAGCGCCTGGCAGGTGCTGCCGCTGAACCCGACGAATCCGGCACACGGCAACTCGCCGTATAGCAGCAACTCCGCGTTTGCAGGCAATCCGATATTGATCAGTCCGGAAATACTGGTTGACGACGGACTGCTCAGGAAAAAGGATATCGAGATCGGTCTGAAACTTCGTGCCGACAGAGTAGATTACGGCGGCGTGGAAGCGTTCAAATACTCCATTCTGGCGCTTGCCTTCGACCGATTCTTGAGAACTAAAAAACTCGAGGCGGAGTTCGAGACATACTGTCTGCATGAATCCTACTGGCTTGACCCATTCGCAATGTTCTCGGCGCTGAAGAGGAAGTTCAACAATGCGGTTTGGGGCGATTGGGACTGGCAGCTGCGCGACCGGATTGAAGGTCCGATGGCTGAAGTCAGAAGCGAATTAAGCGGAGAAATCAAGAGAGAAAAATTCTATCAGTTCCTGTTTTTCCGGCAGTGGGCTGAACTGAAAAAATATGCTAACGAGCGGGGAATCACCCTCTTCGGCGACATTCCGATTTATATAAACTACGACAGCGCCGACGTGTGGACAAACCCGGACCTGTTCAAATTAAACAATTCTCGGAAGCCGGTAGCGGTTGCGGGAGTACCACCCGATATATTCAGCGATACCGGCCAGTTATGGGGTAATCCCGTGTTTGACTGGGATAGATTGAAAGAGACGGGCTTTCTATGGTGGATGAAACGGGTTCAGCACAATCTGACGCTGATCAATCTGATGCGCATCGATCACTTCCGGGGATTGGTTGCATACTGGGAAGTACCCGCCCACGAACAGACAGCGGTGAACGGTCGATGGGTGGAGGCGCCCGTATATGATTTTCTGAAGACGCTGTATAAATATTTCCCGAATGTTCCGTTGGTTGCTGAAGACCTAGGCGTCATCACCCCCGATGTCCGGGAAATTCTGACGCACTTCAATATACCCGGCATGCGTGTATTGCTCTTTGCCTTTTTTGAAAACATGCCGCGCAGTTCGTATATCCCGCACAATCATATCTCCGAATGTGTCGTCTATACGGGCACGCACGATAACAATACAGTGCGCGGATGGTTTGACAAAGAAGCGAGCGATGCGGATAGGAAACGGGTGATTGAATATCTCGGGAAATCAGTCACCGGTGACGATGTCTCCTGGGAGGTAGTCCGGCTTGCGATGATGTCAGTGGCAAATCTTGTCGTGATACCGATGCAGGATATTCTCGGATTGGGAGAAGACGGTAGAATGAATAAACCGGGAACGCTCTCTGGGAATTGGGAATGGAGATTAACTCCGGATCAATTGGATGCGGCGCTACGGGAGAAATTAGCAGCGATAACGGTCACCTATGGACGAGCGTAAAGTCATACATGGAATCGGTAATGCGCATTGAATTAATTCGAGGGTTTGACTCGATATTGGAAATTATATATATTCGAGTTAAAATATTATTAATTAGAATTATATTGTTATGAAGACGACAGAGAAATATGGCAAGCGGATTGATCGTGCGTTAGGTATGTGGGTAAAATTATCACGCGCTTTCTCGACTATGAATAACCTCGCAGCACAGAATATTCATGAGTTCGGATTGACAGTCCCCCAATTCGGGGCGCTCGAATGTCTCGGACACCTGGGGCCGATGACGATCGGGGCCTTGTGCCGTAAAATGCTGGTAAGCGGTGGTAACATGACTGTGGTAATCGATAATCTCGAAAAGATCGGATTGGTGGAAAGGATAAGAAAACCGGGGGACCGCAGGCAGATTTATGTACAACTGACAGCAGCAGGATATGAACTGTTCGGTCGGATATTTCCGGAGCATGCGGAATTTGTAGCAGGGAAGGTATCCGTGCTGACGCCGAATGAACAGGAAAAACTGGCATCGCTCCTCAAAAAATTCGGAAGATCTGTGGAACTTCATAAGTAGTTTTTTTTGTTTATATATTTTGAATTTGAATTATATAAACTCGTAACTATGATCGTCAATAATTTCAACCATTGGAGGTATACCATGAAAACCCTATCGTCACTACTATTCCTTCTTCTCTTCTCACTCTCATCCGTATCGGCTCAGACAACATGGAAATTGGATAAGACGCACAGCGGACTGGATTTCAACGTGCGTTATATGATGTTGACCGATGTCAGAGGAACCTATACCGATTACGATGCGATCCTGATTCAGGAAAACGATGATTTCAGCGGAAGCAGGCTTGAGGTAACGATAAATTCCGCGACTATCAACACGCATAATGCAGATCGGGATAATCACCTCAGATCCGCCGATTTCTTCGATGTTGAAAACCATCCTGAAATCAAGTTCGTGTCCACATCGTTCGATAAAGTAGGCGACAACCGGTATAAGGTCGAAGGCAATCTGACAATTCGCGACGTTACGAAACCTGTAGTTCTCGATACCGAATACGTCGGGACGGTCGACAACCCCCGGGGAGGAAAAAGGGCTGCCTTTAAGGCAATGACGACTATTAACCGGGATGATTTCGGCGTCCAGTGGAATCGGGCTCTCGAAGCCGGAGGGTTCATGGTTGGAAAAGACGTAAATCTCGAAATCACCGCGCAATTTATCAGCCAGTAATCGGATATGTGCGGTCGGAAAATTCCCGCAACCCATCTTCCGGAAGGGCGGCGGGTTTTTTTATTCGTTACCCCACGGCACAAACGATGACTTCCGATTGTTACCTCATATAACCCATTTCTATATCGACGACAGCAGAGAGTCGCCGGATTATAAAATATTCAGGTACGAAACATTTTTTATGGAAAGTCAAATCCGAGGTCTTCATCACGTGACGGCCCTTGCCGGTCATCCGCAATCAAATATCGATTTTTATGGGGGTGTACTTGGACTAAAGCTTGTGAAGAAGACGGTAAATTTCGACGATCCTTCAACCTATCATCTCTACTACGGCAATCGATCCGCCGGTCCCGGCAGCATTCTTACCTTTTTCCCATGGCCCGGTGCACCCCGCGGATATCGGGGCATTAGCCAGGCGACGGCAGTATCTCTGCGGATTCCACGCGAATCGGTCGGCTCCTGGAGCGATCGGCTCATCGACCGGAATATTCGATTCGAGGGTCCGTTTACTCGATTCGGAGATACCGTCATCACGCTGTACGATCCCGACGGTATGCAGATTGAGCTGGTAGCGGGAGAGTCCGATCGCGGCGTGGTGGATGATTCGGACATGTTCGATTCCGGGGGATCTATCAGGGGTATCTTCGGCGTTACGCTTGCCTACGAATATTTGAGAAAAACAGTCGATCTGTTGCAGTCTTTTTTCGGAGTTCGCCTGATTGCGGAGATAGGCAACCGGAAAAGATTTGCCGTCGGTGACGTCGACAATATCGGATATCTCGATATTCTGCAGCTCCCGGATACTGCACGGGGCAGGATTTCGGTTGGAACCGTTCACCATATTGCATTCCGCGTTCCGGATGAATCTTCGCAGCTCGAGATGAGAGAGAAACTTGTATCGGCGGGATACAATGTGACGCCGGTGATCAACAGAAAATATTTTTATTCGATATACTTCCGCGAACCGGGAGGGGTGTTGTTCGAAGTGGCCACCGATATTCCGGGATTTACCGTCGACGAACCGCTGGATTCGCTCGGTTTGAATCTGACATTGCCCGAATGGTACGAACGCAGGCGGAACGAAATCGAGGCATCGCTTCCGACGTTAATGATTCCGGCTGTCGACTGATATATTCATTCGAGTGAAGGGGAAACGTAGGATGTCGCGGCGCGCATATAAATCCGAAAATATAATAGTCTACTTCGAACCACGTCTCTGTATTCATTCCGGATATTGTCTTGTAGGATTGCGGGAGGTTTTCGATCGCAACAGAAAACCGTGGATCCGTCCCGAACGTGCCGATGTAGAGAAAGTCGCAGAGGTCGTAAAACGATGTCCGACCGGAGCTCTGCATTACGAGCGTCTCGACGGAGGCGACGAAGAATCGCCCGATGCTAAAATGAGTGTGACAGTCGTTCCGAATGGCCCGTTGTATCTGCGTGGCGATATCGTGGTGCGCGACACAAAAGGATCCGAAATCCGAAGGGACACCAGGACCGCGCTATGCCGGTGCGGTCGTTCCGGCAATAAACCTTTTTGCGACGGTACCCATACATCGATCAATTTCGACGGGTAACAATTCCGGATATCGAAATAGGATCCGTGATCGTTACATTCATTTTTTTTACGCTCGTATATCCGGATATTACACTCGATCCTCGATAAAATCGCAGGCACGAGTCATCCGGGAACCTCCGGAATTATACGCTTTACTACGGACAGAATTACATCGCGACGATTTTCATTGAATATCCTAAGAATTACTCACATAAACAGAATGAGGAGTGAACTATGAAACAGGTAAAATATTTTTACATCGCATGTATTTTCCTTCTCCCATGTTCTATACTCGTCGCTCATCATGGCTGGTCGGAATTCAATCAGGATTCGACGGTCCACCTCGAGGGCACGGTACTCTCAGTATCCTTTGAGAATCCCCACGTTACGATAAGTCTGAGGGTGGGCAACGAGACGTGGAATGTGGTCATGGCGCCGCCTCGGAGAATACGGAGGGCTGGATTGCATGAGGAGAATCTGAACGAAGGGGCCGTTATCACGATAGCAGGCCATCCACACAGAAACCGAGATCGATACACCCGTATCTTCGAGCTGGTTTTGGGCGATGAGACCTATATCGTCCGGTAATGACCGATTCCGTCTATGCGATTGTTCACGCTCTTGAGCAATCGGCAGCCGGATTTCTGATTCGGCGCTCGGTATGGCTCTACCCGCTGCTCCAGTCGGTTCATCTGATCGGCATCGTTCTGATGGCAGGTACGGTGTTTATCCTCGACCTGCGCATACTCGGGGTCATGGGATCGTTGCGGCCGGATAGGCTGCTGAAGCAGTACTTGCCGTTAATGATCGCAGGATTCCTGCTCATATTTCTCTCGGGTTCCCTGCTCTTCATAGCCCACGCCACGGACTGGTATAACCATCCCGTTTTTCATGCGAAGCTGATCATGATAGTTTTCGGCTTGCTGAACGGAGTTTATATAAATGCTGCTCTAAGGCGGTTCGCCCGGAACTCTGAAAGTCCGGTTCGATCCTCCGCCCGGATGAGGGTCGCCGGATTCATTTCCATCGTCGTTTGGATAACGGTAATCTTGTGCGGGAGATTCATGGCGTACTATTGACCGAAATACCCCGGGTACGGACTCCGTACCGCGAACCGATCCGAGACCTGTATGTACGCTTTTCAAACTCTCCCCGGATATGAGGACGCACCGCTTGATGATATGGATTTTTTTTTGTAAATCTATATCAGTGCTTACCGAACACAACGATCCTTCTCAACCATTAATGATTCCATAACGAATCGTTCCTTATGCAACAGGAATTTAAGTTTATCCCGTACCGGTTTGACCGGCTGGATGAAGCCGAAATGGTACGCCGCGGACGGGAGTTTCATTCGCGAATGAGTCAACGCAGATCGATTCGCGAGTTCTCACCCGAACCGATCCCGATGTCGGTCATAGAAACTGCAATCAGAACTGCGGGAACCGCACCCTCCGGCGCGAACAAACAACCATGGTTTTTCTGTATAATCGAAGATCCGGAAATAAAACACCGGATTCGCCTGGCTGCCGAGGAAGAGGAAAGTACAAACTACGAAGGTCGGTTTACCAGGGAATGGCTCGAGGCGCTTGCCCCGTTCGGTACCGATGCAAACAAGGAATATCTGGAGACCGCTCCTGTACTTATTGTCGTCTTTAAACAGACATACGAACCGACCGAAACCGGAAAAAGAAAGAACTATTACGTGAACGAATCCGTCGGCATGGCTATGGGATTACTGATCGCAGCGCTTCACACCGCCGGTCTTGCCGCACTGACGCATACGCCGAATCCGATGGGCTTTTTAAATCGGATACTCGATCGGCCGGGAAACGAAACCCCGGTTGTTATCATACCGACCGGATATCCGAAACAGGGCTGCACCGTACCGGACATACGGAAAAAATCCCCTGATGAAATTATGAAAAATTATTAATGCGAATCATCCCACCGCACGGTACTATCATTTATTAAGAGGAAACCTCATGTCCGACGGATTCACAAAGCGGTTATTCGTTGTAGTACTCCTGGCGATATCGCCACCGTATCTCGGAGCGGGTGAGAATACCCTCGTATTCACCGGAGCAACGATCCATAGAATATCACATCCTCCGGTGGAGAACGGAACTCTTGTTGTCAGGGATGGGAAAATAATTGCAGTCGGTGCACGGGACGAAATATCCTTCCCCGAATCGGCGGAGGTTATAGATGCCACGGGAAAGGTACTCATGCCCGGATTGGTCGATACGCATTCGCATATCGGCAGGGGAGACGGAGGCGATCGCTCCTCCGCATTACATCCGGATGTTCGAATACTGGATGCCATCGATCCTGCGAGCGACACCTTCCAGCGTGCCCGAGCCGGGGGAATTACGACGGTGAATGTCATGCCGGGGTCGGGTCATCTTATCAGCGGCCAGACCGTGTATCTGAAGTTGAGGAAAGCCAGAACCATTTACGATCTGTTGCTTTGCGAAAACCCGGAAACGGATATTTGCGGAGGGCTCAAGATGGCAAACGGTACGAATCCGATCGGAAAACCGCCCTTTCCCGAAACACGGGCAAAGTCTGCCGCGCTGGTCAGACAAATGTACCTTCGGGCGATCGAATACCGCGAAAAAATAGCAGCCGCGAAAGGGGATCCGGAAAAATTACCTTCGCGCGACCTGCAGCTTGAAACGCTCATCGAAGTACTCGAGGGAAATCGAATCGTACACCACCACACACACCGGCATGACGATATTCTTACTGTACTTCGGCTGGCGAGAGAGTTTAATTTCAAGGTTGTACTGCACCACGTGAGCGAAGCCTGGAAAGTGGCGGATGAAATTGCGGCCGCGGGAGCGCCCTCATCCATCATCATCGTAGACTCTCCGGGAGGAAAACTGGAAGCGGTCGATCTCCTCTACATCAATGGTGCGGCTCTCGAAAAAGCGGGAGCAGAGGTGGCATTCCATACGGACGATTGGATCACTGATTCGAGATTGTTCCTGAGAATGGCCGCTCTCGGCGTGAAAGCGGGGATGTCCAGGGAAAAAGCACTGGAAGCCCTGACTCTGTCGGGTGCACGGATGCTCGGGTTGGAAGAAAAAGTCGGTTCGCTCGATCCCGGGAAAGACGCCGATTTTATCATGCTCTCCGGCGATCCGCTCAGCGTATATACGAAAGTCGAACAGACCTGGATCGAGGGGATAAAGATATTCGACCGTTCGGATCCCGACGATTATAAATATGCGGTCGGAGGGTACAACGTCTACCGGACCATGCACCATCATCTCCACGATGAAAGGGGAGAGTGATGCGATTCTCAATATTGATTTTATATTTCCTTGTCGTTCTTTCTCCTTGTATGCTCGAATCGCAAATAGCGGTCCGCGGCAAAATCGTTTACACTATGGACGGCGAGTCGATCGAGAACGGCGTCGTCCTGATTCGGGGAGCGAAAATTGAACGGGTCGGCGGAAGCGATCTGACCGTGCCGCCCGGGTACCGCATTATCGAAGGTGCAGTCGTCGCTCCGGGATTCATCGACGCACATTCGGTGGTTGGTCTCGCGGGAATGTATAATTACGAACACGATCAGGACCAGATCGAGTATTCGAATCCTGTGCAGCCCGAGCTGCGGGCTTTCGACGCCTTTAATCCGCACGAAGGTCTGGTGGAATGGGTTCGTAATCTCGGTATTACGACGCTCCATACCGGCCATGCTCCTGGAGCGCTCGCCAGCGGACAGACGATGATCGTCAAAACGACCGGAGACATGCATGAGAGTTCCATCCTCGATTCTTCCGCGATGGTCGCATTCACGCTCGGCTCGGGAATCAGTTCGAGATACAGCTCGCCGGGAACGCGATCGAAAGCAGTCGCCCTGCTGCGAGCGGAATTTATCAGAGCGCGGGAGTATCTCGAAAAGAAAAAAAGCGGACGGGCCGACCGAATGCCGGCGATCGATCTGGAACTCGAAGCTCTCAGCGAGGTCCTCGAAGGGCGAATACGCGCTCTCATCACGGCGCATACCGCGACCGATATTCTTGCGGCTTTAAGGCTATCGAAGGAGTTTGGATTTATACCTGTACTCGACGGAGCTGCCGAATCGTATCTCCTGCTGGACGAATTGCACGAAGCCGCCGTACCGGTCCTCATACACCCGACGATGATACGACCCGTCGGCGATGCCCGCAACGCATCATTTGAAACGGCTGCAAAGCTTCACGAATCGGGAATTCCGTTTGCTTTTCAGAGCGGCTATGAGAGTTACGTGCCGAAAACAAGGATCGTTCGGTATGAAGCGGCTATCGCTGTGTCGAACGGACTCTCCCCGGAACATGCGCTTGCGGCGTCGACCATTGATTCCGCGCGTCTGCTGGGCATCGACGATAGAGTCGGGTCCCTGGCGCCCGGGAAAGACGCCGATCTGATCGTTTTTGACGGAGATCCTTTCGAATATCTGTCGAAGGTATGTCTCGTGATAATCAACGGAATAATATATAAAGAGGGTTGCGAGTGATCTCTCGGAGGAACAGATGAACATGAGGGCCACGGCGGCTGAGGATCTGCCTTATTTCGAAATAGGTCTCGTCATGGCGGGTGCGATCTCCGCCGGTGCATATACCGCGGGAGTCATGGATTTTCTGCTCGAGGCGCTCGATGAATGGCAGAGTCTCCGGGAAAAAGACCATCGCCACTGTCCGCCTCACCGGGTAAAAATCCGCGCTATGTCGGGAGCTTCAGCAGGTGGGATGACTGCCGGTGTCACCGTCGCTTCAATGAACGGGGAGATCGAACATGTCCGGTCCGTACCGACTTCCGGACCCGTACGAAATTCTCTGTATACCGGTTGGGTGCAGAAGGTCGATATTACCGCCCTTCTTGATACCAAAGATTTAAAAACGTTTTCAGGTCCCATCCGTTCATTGTTCGATTCGACCATACTTGATGCGATCGCGGCCGATGCCTTCGCTGTCAGCGCCGACGGTACAACGAGAGAATATATCTCTGATCCATTCGACCTTTTCTTGAGCGTTACAAACCTCCGTGGAGTTCCTTACAACATCGGATTCAAGGGAGCAACCGAAGCCGGGCACGACCTATCCATGAGAGCCGATTATGTACATTTTTATGTCGGTTCAGAGGAAAGCCACACAGAAGATGCATTGCGTCTCGACCATTCGGAGTTGCAGCATCGGAATTGGGAACTCCTCAAGCAGGCTGCATTGGCAAGCGGTGCTTTCCCCGGCGGACTTGCCCCCCGCGTGATCCGGAGAAACATATCGGCGTACTCGAAAAGAAAGTGGCCTATCCCGGTTGCAGCAGATCAGCCGGGCTCAGCTTCAGACGCATCGGTCGAATGGAAGACCATCATACCGAACTGGCCCGTACAGCTCTCGGGAGGCGAGGAATATACTTTTTTAAGCGTCGACGGCGGATTGCTGGACAACGAGCCGCTCGAGCTTGCACGCCGGGCAATAGCCGGCGGCGAATCGCGAAATCCACGGGAGGGGATAAGGGCTCACAGGGCGTTACTTATGATCGATCCGTTTCCATACGACGAACCGTTCGATCCCGCATATGAGATACGCGGGGATCTGTTCAGCGTCATCCCTCAGATATTTTCAAGTCTTCGTTCGCAGGCAAGGTTCAAACCGGATGAACTCATGCTCGCACAACGCGAGGACGTGTACAGCAGATTCCTGATCGCACCGAAGAGACGGCTCCAAAACGGTATGCTGGCAGAATATCCAATGGCAAGCAATCTGCTCGAAGGATTCGGCGGATTTCTGTCACGGAGCTTTCGCGAGCATGATTTTCAACTCGGGCGGCGGAACTGCCAATGGTTTTTGAAAAATTATTTCGTGCTCCCCTTTTTCGGAAGTTCCAAGAATCCGCTCTTCGCGCTCTGGAACCGATCCCAAATCGATAGACATAGGGTCGTTCGCGACCGGAAAACATTCCTCCCCGTCGTCCCGCTCGTAGGAACCGCTTCGGAGGAAGTAAAGGAGCCGCAGTGGCCGGTCTTTACTAAAAAAGATCTGGACTCGCTGCGGAAGCATATTCGGAGGAGAGCGGATGCAGTGGTTTCACGGAGCATCCAACAACATATTTCCGGCTCCATAGCCCGGTTTATTGCTCACCGAACATGGTCGTTGACGAGGAGCCGCATGCTCGATACGACGATGAGTTTCATCGAGAAGGATCTCATCAAGCATAGCATGCGCGGGTAGTGGCGCAGCATTTCCTTTACGGAACCGGAATGCGGAACGCTCCTTAAAGATTCGTGAAATAAAATTTCGCACGCTGCGAATCAAGGAGACATGCTCGGTACATTCGGCCGGTTGACGGGAAAGCGTGAAGAGGTCCTCAGTCGTTTCGGGACAATACCCGGTCGCGAGCAATTTCGATTCGGTGCAGAGTCTGACCAGTACGACGCCGCCCGGTATTTCGAAATCGGCAGTCGGGAGGTTGAGCCTCTGGTCGGCATAGACATCGCGCATGAATTGCCCCCAGACCGGCAATGCGGTCGATCCCCCCTCGCATTCGATGTACTCATTCCTGTAACGACAGCAGGGCGGTATCCGTTCAACCGGTTTGTATTCTACGGAATCGATCTGATCTGAATCCAGAGCAGGACGGTGTTCCTTTGACGGCGAATATCCGGAGCGGCGTCCTGATCGCGATAAGCATAATTCAGACCGAGACGGACGATTTCACGGCTGTTCTCGAATACATAATAGAGAAGCCCGAGCGTGATGTTTTTTTCATTCAGAGTATTGACGATACTATTTTCCGAATACGTGTCGTATCGAACCACAGCCGCCAGCGCAGGTGTAATATGATATCCCGTTGTCGCGTACCACCCTTCGTAGGTGAGATGTGGAGCGGTCTCTTTGTTGGCACCGCCGCCGTATTCGAATTGAAGGAAGAAATCGGGAAGGGGAAATCGTTCAAGAGCAGCGCGGAAGGAATAGGAATTCCTGTCGATGTCGGTTGCCTGGCTGCCTTCGACCGTTATATCCTTCTGGTAATTGACCGTGTAATGGCCTCCGATGACGAGTCCCGTGATTGCCTGCAGGTCGATTCTTGCGCCGTAAAGTCCCTCTCCGAAGTTTCTGCGGGTTATCATAGTTCCTGCCGAGGTATACCTGCCGTGTCCGTTGTTCATATGGACTGCGTACCGGACCGGTCCTGTTTTGCCATTCATCATCAAACCGATATCTCTGTATGAGTCGTAGCGCATATGGCCCGCGAGAGAGGATGAAATCGAAGGCCTTTCATAAAGCAGCAAAGCGGAAGAGGAGAGCAGGCCTGTATCATACATCTGTCCGTGAGGTCGGAACTGCCCGATGGACAGCACTATTGCGGGTGAGATCTCTGCGGTGAGATAAAAATCGAGCAAATTCCGGTCGCGGCCTGCGAATTCAACCCAGGAGGTGAGACTGAAGGTATTGTTGAGTTTCGACCGTGCGCTTAACCGTGCACGTCGAATTCTGAATCCCCAGGTAGCGGCGGAGGATTCCGAAAAAGTCGATTCCTCCGATAACTTATCCGCAAGTAACAACCATGTCTGCATATATCCGCCGATTTTTAACTCCTGAGAGTTCAGATGGAAAGGACTTGAGATAAGAAGCATTAATAATCCGGTATATATGAAATATCGTAACATATATCAGAATTCCTCAATTATGGCCCGTATCCGGAGATATCCGTTTAGTAACGATCTAAAAACGTACAAAGATAAGAATATATCACGCAAATTACTATGCACGAATTTTTGCTAATAAGTGATTATGCCTGGTTTAATAGATTTGGTACATTCATTGCGAAATGATCAAGATCGCTTCTCACGGAGTGCGGATAGCTGGGATTCGGTATGACGGGGCGCACGTTTTATTAATAACATACCGCCTATCTTTTTCGAAGCATGAGCATGAATAGAGTCGTTACGGTACGTACTCAGAACATGCAGAGAACGTGATCGCAGTTTCATGAATCACGATTCCGTCATATACTTACGGTACATACCGCGGGCATGCATGTCGCGCTCGTCGATTTTCAGAAACGTTGTCATCCTTCCTGGATCGGCACTGCCTGACATAGAGTGATGGGATGCTCTATTCCTATATATACTCCGGACCATTCTAGAGGTGCCGTATGAAACGTCTCATATTCATTCTTCCGTTATTATTTCTGTGTTCCCATATTTCATTTGCGCAGTTACAGAATTCGAAGTGGGGAGATATTCCGAGAGAACATCTGGAAATGAAGGAATTCCCGGACGATCCGGATGCATCCGCGGTGATACTCTTCGATATCGGGGATACTTATTTTGACGATAATTTTTCCGTCATATTTACGAGGCACCGGCGGATTAAAATTCTATCAACCGCCGGATTCGATTGGGGTTCGCACGCAGTTGGCTACACCACCAGTAAACGGGTGCAACAGGTTAAAGGGATTGAAGGGGTAACGTATAATCTGAACGAGGCGGGAGAGATGACATCGCAAAAGATGGATTCAAAATCCGTATTCGATGAAAAAGTGATGGACTCAAGGAGACTTGTCAGGTTTACACTTCCCGCACTCCAGCCCGGATCGATTATCGAATATAAGTACACGGTTATATCGCACTCGCCTATGTATTTTCCAGATTGGGATTTTCAAACTTCGGAGCCTGTAGTATGGAGCGAATATCGGGCGAGGGTTCCCAATATCTTTCAATACGCAATCGTCACACAAGGCAGCTCAAATTTTCATATACGCAAGAATGAGAAATTTCCTCACAGGAACCGGATGGCCCAGGGAATGAATCACGTCTGGGCGATGAAGGATCTCCCGGCCATCAGATCCGAACCGTACATCACGACGACCGATGACTATATAACAAAGATGACCTTTCAGCTCGCAATGGTCAGTGTTCCCGGCTCTCTCCCTGAGAAGGTCCTCAATACCTGGGAAGAGCTCATCGAAGAGTTATTGAATAATAAGGACTTCGGCAAAAATATATCGCCCAACCGAGCGATGCGAAACGAAGTGGCCGGGATTATCGAGGGATTGGAGACCGATGAGGAGAAGATTTCGGCAATTTACAAGTACGTCAGGGATACTATGGTGTGGAATTCGAGGTATCGCATCTGGGCGGACAACGGTTTGAACAGAATATACGAAACCAAGACCGGCAACAGCGGGGAGATCATGATGGTGCTGACTGCCATGCTGCGCGCGGCAGGATTCGACGCTCATCCGGTTCTGCTGAGCACGAGGAGAAACGGGAAGATACAGGCGCTCTATCCGATCTATACACAGTTCAACCATGCGATAACGTTCGTGGCAACCGAATCGAAGGAATATCTCCTGGACGCTACCCATCGGTATTATCCGATGGATCTTCTTCCGGTTCCGACTTTGAACGACCTGGGATTGCTCGTCAGGAAGGGTTCGGTTTCCTGGGTGCAGCTGAAACCTGCGAGGAAAGCATCGCACCAGGTGCTGATGAAGCTCACGCTTGATAACGACGGCGGGTATAAAGGATTCGCCGCCATTACCGACGAGGGGTATATCGCGGCTGTCAACCGCGAAAAGTTGGCCGAGAGCAGTGAGGAAGAATTTATCAAGGACTTTATCAAAGGGGAAGCCGCAACTACGGAGGTCGATACCTTTAAAATTTTGCATAAGGAAGATCCCGTCAAGTCGCTGCAGATGAACCTGCAGCTAACCTCGGTGCAATATGCAGATATTGCCGGCGATTTTATTTATCTGAACCCGACCGTATTGGGGAAGTTGACCCAAAACCCACTGAAAATGGAAAAACGAACATTTCCAGTCGATTTCGCATATGAGCGCACTAAATCGTATGCGATAGACCTGGCTGTACCCGAAGGTTACGAAGTGGCGGAAGTTCCGCGCGAGGTAACCCTTCGTCTTCCGCGCAACGGCGGAGGATACCGGCGTGTCGTCAATACCGTCGACGGAGAAATTCAGATACGCAGAATTCTCGAAATAAATCAGATTGTCTTCCGTCCCGAAGAATATAAGACCATCAGAGATTTCTATGGACAGATCGTATCGTACGATGCCGAACAGATCGTCCTGAAGAGGAAGTCCTCGCCGGATTCCGAAAACCAGCCGGCTCAGTCTTCTCTGGGGGAGTAATCGCATATGACGAACATTACATATAAACTTCGGCTGTGGGCGATTCTGCTTGCACTTTTTATTATCGGGGGAGTCTGGAATCCGGATACCTCCGCTCAATCTTCTGCGTATCCGGTCGACAAAATCTCGGAAGAAATGCTCAGGGATGCAGACGCGGTGGTACGCTACGACCGCAGTAAACTAACGATACGTGATAAGCGCAGGGCTACGTACGAAAAACTCGTAGCCGTGACCGTCTTGAACGCAAACGGCCGGCATCATGGCGAGGTAGTGGAGTGGTACAATAAATTTCGGAAGATTAAGAAGATAAACGGCAGGATTTACGACGCCCAGGGGAAAAAGATACGCGACATGCGGGGGGGCGAAGTGAAAGACTATAGCGCCATATCGAATATTTCTCTCTATGAAGATTCACGCGTAAAGCACTTCGAGCTGTATCACAATCAATATCCATATACCGTCGAGTACGAATACGAGATCGACTTCGACGGTTATCTCAGTTGGCCCTCGTGGTCATATCAGGCTGAGAAAACTTCTTCCGAATTAT